>JBIKXP010000224.1:0-5102 GCA_044355685.1 Phycisphaerales bacterium | reverse complement strand
ATCCTCGCCGCGATCGTCATCCCGCAGTTCACGAACGCCTCGCAGGAGGCGACCGAGAGCGCGATCCGCAGCCAGCTGCAGACGGTCCGCGGTCAGATCGAGCTCTACCGCGTGCGCAACGCCGGCACTCTGCCGACAGGCTTCACTGGCGCCGATTCGAGCCTCATGGATCCGCCCGGCGACCAGGCTCCGTACCTCACGCAAGCCCCGACGCTTCCGCCGAACTGGGCGTTCGTCTTCGGCGATAACCCCGACACCGACGACATCACCGAAACTCTCCACGTCACCTGCACCGAGCTCCCTCCGGGTCTCACGCAGGACGAAATCAACGCGTGGTGATTCGCCGGACGGTCGTTGAGGTTTGTACGTCGACGATTCGCCCGCGAAGCACGCGTTCCGCACTCGCTCACACTCGAGCCGCATGGATAACTCCACGCGGCTCGCTTCTCCGGTGGCCTCGATTCCGTCCAAGGGAATCGCCGTCCGCCTTTCGCTCCGTCGATCTCTCCATTTCCTTCGAGCACGCTTATGCCAATGAAGTTCAGGCATGCCAGCGGGTCTCCGCGCCCTGTGAAGTCCGACGCCATGCGGCGGCGACCACCGCGCGGATTCAGTTTCCTCGAGATGACGGTCGTTCTTGCGATCCTGATGATCCTGGTGGCGATCATCGGCACTGCGCTGTCGCCGTCGTCGCAACTGGCCTCCGCAAGCAGCGCCCGGTCGCAACTGCAGGCCGTCCGCACCCAGGTCGAGCGCTATCGGCTGCAGAACGACGGGTTCGTTCCGGCGCCGACAGGGCCGCACGGCACGTCGCGGCTCTGGGAGGAACTGACGACTCCTCAGGGAGAACACCCTGCGCTGCTGAAGGAAGTCCCTGAATTGCCCGATGGGTTCCTATGGCATTGGAATGGCGGCAGGCTTTCATTGACCTACTCGGGCGTTGACGAGTCGTTGCAGCAAGACGTCCCGGATTGGTGAAGCGAACGCCTCGCATGCCGGCGAACGGATCGGTTCCGCCGCCTGCATCGAGCGACCGCCTGCTGTTTCCGCATTCCCCGACGGAGGACGCCGCAATGGCTGACCACGGCCGATCAAGCCCGACCGACGACGAACGCAACTACTTCGCTGGTGCGCCGACGCGCGCCCGAGGCGCGGGCAAGCTCATGCCGCTCGCGGCGATCGTTCTTCTGGCGGCCGCATGGGGCTTCTGGAGCCGTGGCGACGCGTCCTTTGCGCGCGGCGCGGCCGCTGGACCACCGGCGAGCGCGCGCAACATCGAGAAGCGCGCTGCGAACGAAGAGGCGCTTCGCGCGCTTGATCCGGGCCGGCAGCGCGAGGAGCTGCTGTCGGAGATTCGGGCTTTGCGCGGCGAAGTCGCGCTGCTGCGCGACGACATCCGCGGCGGGCGCCTCAAGGTCGAGGTGACGAATCTCGCCGAACTGAAGCGCGCCGACTCGGCCAAGAACCCTTGATGGAACCCATGCTTCGGAACGACAGCCGTCACCGCCTTCGCGCCTTTACGCTTGTGGAGGTGCTGGCGACCGTGGTCGTACTGGCGATCGCAGCGGTGCTGGCCATCCCGATCCTCAGCGGACGCGGCGAAATCGACTCCCAGGCCGCGGCCAGGAGGCTGCTGACCGACCTCGCCTTCGCACAGGCCGATGCGATTGCGCATCAGGAGCACCGCCGGATCCACTTTCTCGAGGATGGAACGGGCTGGTGCGTGCTGCGGGTTGGCGCAGCCGAGCTTGACGAAATCTTCGATCCTGCGGCCGCGCGCTTCGTCACCGATCCGCTTGCGGGAGCCGGTGTCGCAGGCGCGCTTCGCTGCGATTTTGGCCGGGAAACTGGCTTTGCGACCGCGCGGATCGAGGATGTCGCGATCGATGGCTCTGCGCGAGCGATCACCTTCGACCCGCTCGGCGGCACGGTGTCGCCCGCAGGCTCCGCGTCGAGCGGCGGGTCGCTCGTGATCCGGTCCCCGGAGGCCGCCATGCGCATCGAGTTCGCGCCACTCACAGGGCGGGCGCGGATCGTCGCGATCGAGGCCAGCGGCTCGGCGGGGCAGTAACTGCCCCGGACCCGCCGGAGCCACCGTTACGAACGGTCCGTCCGTTGAATTCGGACCGTTCTGTACGAAGCGACCAAAGGGACGTCCTGAGAACGCCGACGAACGAGGTTGACGATTCCGTCACGGAGGTCTTTGTATGTCCCGTCTGCGACTGCCATGGCATCGAAACATCGGCCCGATTGGGCTTGATCTCGGCTCGCCCGATCCACTTGCGATGCAGGTGCGTCTCGGTGCCGACACGCCGGTGCGCGCACGGGTCTTCCCGACGTTCCCCGAGGCGACGCTTGTCGACCGGGCTGCGGCCGCGGCCGCTGGCCTGCGTCGCGGCGGATTCGTGGGTCGCGAGATCGTCGTGGGACTTCCGTCGTCGTGCACCAAGATGTCGGTGGCGCGTCTGCCGGTGATCTCGGGACGGGACGGCCTTGAGTCGATCGCTTGGGAAGCCGCGGAGCGCAGCGGGCAGCCACGCGAGTCGCTTGTGGCCGACGCCATTCCGACCGGCGCCCCGTCTACCTCGCATGAGGGCAAGGAAGAGCACCTCCTCGTCTCGACGCCGGTGACCGAACTCACGCAGGCGCTCGACCATCTGATCGATGCTGGCTTCGAGCCCATCGCCGCCGAGCCGCGCTTTGCGTCGATCGCGCGGGCTCTGAGCCGGCGCAATCGCCGCGATGCCGACGTCGTCGACGTACGCGCCGTGCTTCATGTCGAGCATGCGTCGTCGCTCGTCATGGTGCTGCGCGGCGATCGCATCGCGTTCTGCCGCGAGGTTCCCACGGGCGGCCATGTCCTCGACCGTGCGGTTGCCGCGCGTCTTTCGGTTCCGATCGAGAGCGCAAGCCAGCTCCGCGCCCAGCGCATCGCCGCCGCACGCGGACACGGCGAGCCCGTCGACCCGGTGACCGAAGAGGCCGCGCTTGCAGCGACCCGTGCGACGCTCGATGCGCTTGCCGGCGAGGTCGCCCTGTGCCTCCGCTACTTCGGCGTGACGTTCCGCGGCGGACAGCCGGGGCGCGTCGTGCTCTCTGGCCCGCATGGCGCCGAGCCGCGTCTTGCTGGAATCATCGAGGAAACCTGCCGCTCGTCGGTCGTGCAGTGCGAAGACGAGGTCCCACCCACGACCGAGGCCGCAAGCGCGCCGCTCGAGCCAGTCGCCCCGGCGAAGCGTGGCGAGATCGCAGACTGGCTTGCGTGCTACGGCCTCAGCTGCCGTTCGCGCAGCCTCATCACCCTGGAGGACGCAGCATGAGCACCCGACTCTTCTGCCTTGTTCCGCAAGCAAACGTCGACCGCATCCGCAACCTGCGCGCCTCCCGGCGCATCAGCTTCTCGGCGGCGGGCGTCGCGACCATTGCGATCGCGATCCTCGGCGGGTCGACATGGCTCGAGTTCCGCTCGCGCGAGATGCTCGCGACCGCCCAGAAGGAGGGCGCGCCCGTCATCAAGATCGAGCAGGAGCTTGCCGCGCTGCGCGCCGACGAGGCGGATCTGGCCAAGTCGCTCGCGCTCCAGCGTTCGCTTGGCGTCACGCTGCCCGCGAACGGAGTCGTGCGCGCCGTCGCCGACGCGCTGCCCGAGGGCGCGCTGGTCCGGAGCCTTTCGCTCGAGTTCCAGAATGTCCAGGGCAGCATCCGCCGGCAGCGCCGCGGGTCCAGCAAGGACAACGACCCCGCATCCATGCGGTCGCTGCATTGCGTGATCGAGGGCATCGCGGCCGATGACGCCGACGTGGGCGCATTGGTCGAGGGACTCTCGAGGCTGCCGTCGTTCTCGAAGGTCACGCTCGAGTCGAGCCGCAGCTACGAGTTCCGCAGCAAGAACGCGCGTGAGTACAAGATCACGTTCAACGCGGACCTCGAGCGGCGCTGGAAGCTGCCGCAGGTCGCGTCCGCGCCAAGCAGTGGGGAGGAGAAGCCATGAAGCGTGCATCCGGATCATCGCTTGTGCTCCTCGGTGCGTCGATCGCGGGCCTCGGAGTCGTCATCGGCTTCGTGAGCTACCCCACGATCCGCAAGGCCGAGGCGCGTGCGCTCGAGAGCGGAAGACTGCTGGCCCGCGCCGCGCAGTTCGAGACCGCGACGGCCGAACGCGACGAGCTTCGCGACCGCGTCGAGGCGGCTCGGGAGGCTTCGAGCCTCGTCCTGCGCAGCATCCCTCCGGAGCCCGACCAGGCCTCGCTCATGCGGATGCTGGCGATCGAGACCAATCCATCCGTCCTCATGCAGGAAGTCAAGGCGGGTGATCCGGTCTCCGCATCGCCGCGAGAGGGGACGCCGTACAGCGCCGTTCCGATTCGCGTCGAGATGATCGCGACCTTCCCCGAGGTGATGAAGCTTCTCTCGCGCGCCGAGGGCAGCGACCGTCTGGTGCGGACGATCAAGGTGACCATCGAGAAGCAGGCGAAGCGCGACAACCGCCGCGAGTCCGACTGGGACACGCCGTTCGTCAAGGCGACCATCGATCTTGATGCGGTCTACGGCCAGATGGCCTCCGCGAAGAGCGAGGTGAAGCCATGACAGCACGAGCCAAGGTCAATCCGTTCCGCCGGATCATCGATTCGCGCGCCATCCGCCGCCGCAAGGGTCTCATCGTCGCCGTCGCGAGCCTCGCGATGGTTGCGTGGGTGACGCCGCTCGGCCTCTTGCTCTGGGCGCGCATCCGGATCCTGACCAGCATTCCGAAGACCGCCATCGCCGACGACACGCTGGCGCAGGCACCGAAGAACGACCAGCCGCCCGAGCTTGACCCAGAGCTACCCGGCGGCGAGTGGACGCTGCGCGATCCGTTCCAGGTCGATTCGGCCGTCTTCCCGAGGCCACAGACCCAGTCGCCGGCCGGCCGCGGTTCCACGAATTCGCCGAATCAAGGAACAACGCAGTCGGTTGTCACCGTCGAACCCGCCGTTTCCGGCGAGGGCGACGAGAGCGTCGAGTCGATCGAGCCGCAGCCCTACGAAGTCGCGAAGGCGTCGGCCGGCACGTTCCGCGTGCAGTCGGCGGGCAACGGCCTCGTCAGCGCCGTCATCGACGAC
>JBIKXP010000225.1:0-5102 GCA_044355685.1 Phycisphaerales bacterium | reverse complement strand
GTGGCCTGAAGCGTCCCACCCGCCATCTCACCCGACTCAAGATCGAAGAAGTCGAGCACGCGCGCGCGGAACTGCGTGGCGGGAAGCGTTCCCACCGCGCCGTTCGAGGCCGCGTACACGATGGCCGTCGACGGACGACCCAAGGTCGCAGGCGGAAGAACCGGGTTCAATCCGTACGGTCCACCAGGGACGAGGAACGAGAACTTCTTGCCGAACCACTCGAGTTGGAACGAGGCGAGCGGAAGCGGCGTGTCGTAGGGATTCGCGATCTGGACGGCGATGACCGCCGTCGGCTTGCTCGAGCTGTCGACGAAGCGGCTGCCGCCGGCCGTCGCAACGTCGGGGATCTCGAACGGATTCGAGATCTCGGATGCGAGGCCACCGGCGTTCACCCACTCGCTCGCATTCATCTGGCTCGCCGGATACACGAGGCCGAAGAAGACCTCCATGATGTACGGCTGCTTCTCCATGCCGAGGTAGAAGCGATCCTGATCCGTGGGATCCGGAACGGCATCGGTCTGGGGCGGGAAGTACCCGCTCGGATCGACCGTCGGCTGGTTCGGGTAGAGCGGGTGATCGAACGCGGCGCCGCCCGTGCCGAGCGTCACCGGCTCGTCGGTCGCGCAATCGAGGTTCGCCACGTAGCTCGCGATCAACGAGAGCGAGCGGTTGTAGTCGCCCTCGCGCGTGCCGAAGTAGCTCTCCCAGCTCTCGAAGTTCTGCGGGTCGATGGCGCTCGCCGGTTGACCGATCCTGCGCGCGAGCGCGTTCTCGAACAGGCGCTGGAGGTCGCGGCGCCACTGCAGCGCGGCGAACGGGTTTCGCGTCAGACGTTCGGTGACGCCGTCATCTTCGACGAATATCGGCTCGCGCAGGTCGACCTTGAACTTCTGCCGCTCGTACTCCTCGCGATTCTCGGTCTGGAACGCCGCGTAGGCCGGGTCGCTCGTCGCAGGAACGGCGCCACGAGGATCCATGTAGTTGAAGGTCTCGTCGTAGTACGGCGTGGTCCAGAGCCACGGCGGCGTGCTCTCGTTTCGCGCGCCGTTGAAGAGCGTGAGCTTGCGGCGGTTGTCGACGAGCAGCTGACGCGCGTCGAGCTGGTCGAGCGACTCGCTCGCCTCCTCGCGCATCGGCGACGCGCGGAGGAACTGGAAGTCGTTGGCGGTATCGCCTTGAAGCACCGGGCTGTAGAGGCTGACGGCCTGCTCGAAGCGCGAGAGCGTGAATGGCAGGTTGTTGCCGTGGTACGCGCGCAGTTCGAACTCGTCGGACGTGTCGAACGGCGTGAGGCCGAAGAGCGGACGCTCGGGGTCGAGGCCGACCATCTTGAAGTAGGCCAACCGCTCCTTCGGGCTCTCGAAGAGGCCGCGCAGCTGGGCCGGCAGCGTGTCGTCGGTCAGATCGAAGCCAAGCGAGGGGACGCCGCCATCTGCGCCACCGGAAGGGCCGCGCATGCCGATCGCCATGAGGAACGACGAGGGCTCGTTCACCCAGTTTCCGCCGCCGTTGATGGTGTCGCCGAAGCGATCGCGGTTGAAGCGAGGCACTCCGGACGGGAAAATCAGCTGCGGCGTGCCGGTCCAGTAGGTCGGGAGCGGGAACCCGCCGGTTTCATCGGTCGAGGGCTGGTTCACAGGGCCGTCGAAGAAGCCGACGGTGTTTCCCTGCCCGTAGAACGGCGGATACTCGGCGCGGCTCGTCACCAGCGCGAGGTCCGCTGGCGTCTGACCGATCGTGCCAGGCAGCGCCGTGGCAAGCCCGAGCGCCGGATCCGCGTCGTAGCCAAAGCTGAACTTGGTTGCGACGTTCGCGTTGAGAAGCGCGGAATTGTCGACGATCGACACGGCGACCAGCGTGCGCACCGCACGGTCTGTGTTCACCGGGCCAGTGAACCAGAAGCTGTCCGTGAAGCCGTCGCCGTCGGCGTCGGCGAACGTGCTGGTCACCGTGTGGCGCGGCGTGCCGACGCGGAACTCATCGGCGAGCGTGCCGAGTTCTTTCAGCCGGAAGAAGTTCGGCAGGACGCGGGTCGGGTCGCGGAAGTTGGTGAGGTAGGTCTGCCCCGCGTTGAACGGCGCAAACCACTGGTTGCGCTTGCCGATGAAGTCGTTGTTGAAGGTGTTGACGCTCGACGTGCTCGAGAGATTGATCGCCGGGTACGACGGGAACACGTTCGGAAGCCACTGCTCGTAGGGAATCGCGACTGCGAACGAACGCGTCGCATCCGCCTCGTTCATGTTGTCGAGCGTGTTTGGAACGATGTTCGTGATGTCGGCCACCACGCGCCACGCGTTGTTCGCGTGCGGGAGCCACGAGAGGTGCTGCCAGTGCGAGAACGTGAAGACATCCTGGAGGCCGTCGCCACTCTGGTCGATGCCGACGCGGACCGGCTCGGTCGAACGGAGCCAGCGCGTGTCGCCGGTGCCGGGGTTTCCGTACGGGTTGCTATCAGGAATCAGCGTCGTGCCATCGACGAGGGTCGTGACGCCGCCAGGCGCACCTGGACCGGCTGGCCATGCGACGACGCCGGCGAACTGGTCGGGCCAGTTGGTCCACGGCTTCGTCTCGTAGGGCGCGAAGTTGTAGCCAAAGTCGGGAATGCCGTCGCCTGGCAGCACGTTGTCAGGGTCTGTGGTCAGCGACAGGAAGTCGCGGTCGACCGCATAGCGCTGCGCATCGAGAAACGGCGAGAGGCGCGGCCATGACGAACTGGCGACGACGATGGGCCGAAGCTCGGGATCGGCCGGCGGGAGTCCGCTGACCGCAGGGATGTAGACTTTCCTGAAGGGGTCGCTCAGGTCGGGTGCGCCGGTTGGGCCGAGGGTCGCGTTGAAGAATCCGTCGAGCGGACGCACGAAGAGCGAGTCGGAGATCTCCTGCGCCACGTTGGTCGCGATCGACTCCGCACGAGAGTCACGGCCCGCAGACGAGAGCTGCGCCGCGGAAATCTGCCGCACGGCGCGGGTCCGGCCCACGAATGCCGTAGCGATGATCACGAGAAGCACGAGGATCGCCGTGACAAGTACGATCGTGTTTCCACGAAGCGTGCGACGGGCGGCTGTGCGCTGGTGTGACGGTCGGTGCATGGCTGATCTCCTGACGCGCGGTACAACCCGCGCTGTCGAATCGACGGGCTATCGCTTCGGCAACTCGACGATGAACTGATACTCGCGTCCACCCTCGATGCGGCCGAGGGTGTCGTGCAGGCGGAGCGTGATGCGAAGTGCGCTTGGAAGCGGCGTGTACGGACCGCGATAGGGCTCGCTCGGCAAGGTCACGCCGGGGTCATCCTGATTCAGGCCGAACACCGCTTGGTAGACGCGCTTCGAATCCTGGGTGGGCGACGTCGACCAGATCACGGTGCCGTTGGCCGGATTGCGTGGGCCTTCGACGGCGCAGTAGACGTGGTCAGCCGCGTTGTCTGCGTTGGCCAACGGGCGGCCGATGCCACCCCAGCTGGTGGTGGTGAAATCGTTGACGATCGGGAAGATCCGAGCGCTCGAGGCTGGCGCCACGTTGCTGCCGGTGAGTCCATCGTCGAGTCCGAACCACGGCCGCGCGGCGCCGGGGCGCACGTACATGCCGATCTGCTCTTCGCCCGTGAGCGCCGCGCCACCGGTCAGCGTCAGATTGCGACCGACGCCGTCATCCCACGTCCACTCGATCTTGAAGTTCGAGCAGTTCGCGGCAAGAACTGGCGCGGCGAGCATCTGCTCGGAACGCGAAGGCCCGAGCGCAGCCTTCTCGACGCGCGGATAGCCGACGAAGTGATTCGTGACTGGGTTCGACGCATCGGCGGGGTTCTGCTGCGTTGCGCGGATCGCCCACGGCGACAGCGTCTGCAGCATGCGGAGGCGCGTCGAGGGCCCGCGGAGAATGTCGGCCGGAACCGGGGGGATGAACGGAAGCAGGCTCGCCCCGCCGGTCCCGTTGTACTGGTACGCGGTCTGCGAGAAGAGGTCGTCCATCTGCCACTTGCAGATGTCGACGCGCGAGGAGGTCCAGAGTGAGTCGAATCCGCCGACGGTACTTCCCACGATCGTGAGGGGCGCGGGGAACACATTCAGTCCGCCCGCGCGGGTGAAGAGCGTCTGCGTTGCGTTGACGGTGCCGCCGTCGGCGAACGAGCGCGAACCGAAGCCGTCGGAGCCCATGAGCGTGGCGATGCGCGCAAGCGGCCACTGGCTCGGCTTCGCGGCGCTCACGCGCGGCTGCGCGCCTGGCTGCGGCGTGCCGTCGGTCCAGAGTTGGGTCTCGACGGCTCCGCCCTTCCACGGGACGAGCGGCGCGTTGGAACCGCCGTAGCTCAGTGCGCCGTAACCTTCGCCCAGCGTCGGCGTCTGCACGCCGTGCCCGTAGTAGATGCGCGCGACCGCCGACTGGGGCAACCAGCGGCTTGCGACGTTCGCGCTGAGCGGCTGCAGCTGGTCGTAGCCTGTGAACTGCTGGGTGGTGCGCACGCCGCGCGTGAAGAAGGCGATCTGATCAGCGCGAATCTCGACGGCGCCAAGAGCCGGATCGAGGGTCTGCGGGGCGCCAAAGCGGTTCACCTCGACCTGCTGGAGAACGAGGAATCCGTTCTCGGGAAGGTTCGCGAAGTCGGCGCGAATCTGCTGCTCGATGGCTGCTGCTGTCTGCAGGAGATCGGCGTTCGCCTCTGCGACGGCAGACACCTTCGACGCAGCGCCGAAGATCTGCGCGACAGCGACGACGACGACGACGAGCACGCCGACCGCGATCAGAAGCTCAGTGAGCGTGAACGCTGCAGCGCTGCGAACCGAGCGCGAGAGACGCGAGATGGGACGGAGGGAGATGGACTGGAAGGCTCGCATCAGAGTTCCTCCACCGCTGCGTAGACAGGCGTCAGGATGTTGCCGCGCGAGTCGCGCTGCGGCACATACCAGATGCCTTGGATGAAGGCGTTGGGGCCGAGGATGACCCTCGTCGGCGCTGTGGGATCCGGTGGGTCGGTCACGTACTTCAGTTGCGGTGCAACGCTGTTTGCGGGCGATGCGGGAAGGATCGGGATCGGCCGCAGCAGACGCACCGGTCCTTGCCCGCTGTCGGTTGAACTGGCCGTTCCCGCGCGGGTTCGCCCT
>JBIKXP010000223.1:0-5119 GCA_044355685.1 Phycisphaerales bacterium | reverse complement strand
GTAGCCGTGGAACCTCGTAGCCGTGGAACCTCGTAGCCGTGGAACCTCGTAGCCGTGGAACCTCGTAGCCGTGGAACATCGTGGCCGTGGAACATCGCAGCTGCAGTCTGCTGAGCAAAGCGGCCGCAAAGTGGCCCGATCGAGCGCCGGGAGCCGGTCTGGGCCCTTCTTCTCGGGCTTTCAGGCGCATCGACTGCGATGCCGCTACGCTTCGCCCCTCCTCGGGCACGCTGCCCGCCCGCCGTTGGCCAGCCGATGGCGTCCACGAACTCGACTGTGGTCTTCGCCTTGAAGAAGTTCCTAATCACGAGCGCCCTCCTCGCCCTAGTTGCCGCAATCGGGGTGATCGTCATCCTCGGCCCGGCTCCGAAGCCCGCGGCGTCCACGCCGGCCCCAACGACGCCGGCCGAAGCCGCGCCCACGTCGCAGTCACCGTCGGCGGACGCCGGCACCAGTACGCCCACGACGCCGTCGGCGACACCCGCGAGCGAGCAGGCGGCGGCGCCCACTGCGACCCCAGCGACCGAGACGACGCCCGCCGCCCCCCAGCAGCCCGCGGGCACGCAGGCTCCGGCCGCGGCCGTCACGCGCATGCTCTCGGCGCGCGTCCCGCAAGGAATGGCGTCCGCCTCCGGCACCACAGCCATCGGGTCGCTCGACAAGTCGAGTGCGCCGTACCGCATGACCTTCTCCGGGGCTGGCGCCGGCGTCTCGGAGATCACCTTCTCAGACGTCTGGCGCACCGCCGACGCGAAGCGCAAGGCGGAGGAGTCGCGCGATGCGAACGACCCCTCGATCATGCCGCAAGAGGCCGAGCGATTCGTGCTCGCGGCGTCGACGAAGGTCGGCGAGTACACGGTGCCGGTCTTTGGCGCTTTGTTCGTCGAGATCGACGGAGCGCGCGCAGACCTCTGGGGTGCCGTGTGGGGCGAGTCCGAGCCGGGCCGCTTTGCCACCGAGATCATCGACGGCGACGGCCGCGCCCTTGCCCGCGTTGAGCGCAACTACACCCGCAAGGGCGACGGAACCGCGTACGACATGCTGCTCGAGCAGCGGGTGGTGAACCTCGGCGACGCACCGATCCGCGCGCGTCTCGTGCACTACGGACCGGGCGACCTCCCGCGTGACGCGGGTGCTGCGCTCGACATCCGCCGCTTCCACTTCGGCTACCTCTATCCCGAGCGGCGCGATCCGTCTCGCTCGTTCGTCACGGCGAACGGTCAGATGGTCGATCGCTCGAACGTGTCGGGACAGATCGCCAAGGGCAACACGCGGATCTGGCCGAATGCAGCGTCGACGGAGGGCGAGTTCACGCTGTCGTGGTTCGGCAGCACCGACCGCTACTTCGCGCTCGCGGTGCACGCGCCGTACGCGCCGCCGGAGCGAAGCTCGAAGGCGCTACCCGCCGTCGCCGATGTGCAGGGTGTGACGAACGGCCTCTCCGGCGTCGACGAGCATCTGCTGACCTCGATCTGGACTCCCGAATTGAGCGTACCGAAGGGTGGCGTCGCGAACTTCGATCTCGGTGTCTACGCGGGACCGCTGAATCCCCGCATCCTCGACCGGGCCGAGCCCTTCCTCGGGCTCAACATGGGCGAGCTCGTCGTCTACACCATGGGCGGATGCTGTGCGTGGTGCACCTTCGCGTGGCTCGCGGACGCCCTGCTCTGGTTCCTCGCGTTCATCCACGACGCGATGGTGTTCGACTGGGGCGTCGCGATCATCGTGCTGGTGATCGTGGTGCGGCTCATCCTGCACCCGATCCAGAAGAAGTCGCAGATCGCCATGCAGCGCTTCTCGCGCGCCATGGCCGACATGAAGCCCGAGCTCGACGCGCTGCAGAAGCGCTTCAAGGACGACCCGACCCGCATGCAGCAGGAGCAGATGCGCATGTTCCGCGAGCGCGGCGTGAGCCCCGCGGGCTGCGTCGGCGGCATGCTGCCGATCTTCGCGCAGATGCCGATCTGGATGGCGCTGTACGCGGTCCTCTTCTTCGCGTTTGACCTGCGCCAGGCGCCTGCGTTCTACGGGCTCTTCCAGCAGTTCGGCGGCTGGTCGTTCCTCGCGGACCTCTCGGCGCAGGACAACTTCTTCCTGTTCTCGAAGCCCATCAACCTCTGGCTCTTCAGCCTCTCCGCGATCAACCTGCTTCCGATCCTCATGGGCATCGTCTTCTACTTCCAGCAGAAGTACATGTCGCCGCCGATCACGCCGAACATGAGCGAGGAGCAGATCCAGCAGCAGAAGATCATGAAGTGGATGATGGTCATCCTCTTCCCGATCATGACCTACATCGCGCCGAGCGGACTCACGCTCTACATCCTCACCTCGACCTGCATCGGCATCATCGAGAGCCGCATCATCAAGAAGCAGGTCGACGGCATGGATCTCTCCGCGAAGCCGACGCCTGGCAAGAAGGGCCTGCTTGCGCGGGTCTACGAGCAGGCGCTCGAGCGCGCCGCCGAGCAGCAGAAGCGTGCCGCCGGCCAGCGTCCGCGCGGCAAGGGCCGCTGACCCACGATGCGCGGCGAGCGCGACACGATCGTCGCCGTCGCCTCGCCTCCCGGGCGCGGACTGCGCGCGCTTATCCGCGCGTCCGGTCCGGCCGTGCGCGAGATCGCGCGACGTGCGATCGGCCGCGTGCCCGAGCGGCGCGGCGCATGGCGTGTAAGGGTGCGTGTCCGCGACGAGGCCGCAGCGGCGTACGTCGAGCTGCCCGCAATCGCGTTCTGGCTCGAGGAGGGCCGCAGCTTCACCGGCGAGGATTCGCTCGAACTCTCATGCACAGGTTGCCCGGCGCTCGTCGAGGTTGTGCTGCATGGTCTGCTCGCGCACGCGCACGAGGCGGGCCACAGAGCGCGTCTTGCGCGCCCCGGCGAGTTTGCGTGGCGTGCGCATCAGGCGGGCCGGCTCTCGATCGATGAGGCAGAGGGAATCGCGGCGCGCATCGCCGCCACCAGCGATGCGGAGCTCGCGGCCGCGGCCGAGGTGATGCGTGGCGCGTTTGGCGCGTGCGCGGGCGAACTCTGCGGACAGCTCGCCGCGCTGCTTGCGCGTGTCGAGGCAGGCATCGACTTCACCGACCAGGAGGACGTGGTGTCGATCTCGGCCGGCGACGCCGCGGCAGAGTGCGAGGCGCATGCAGACATGATCGAGCGATTGCGCGGAGGTTCGCGCGGCGCGCGCGCGCACGCTGTGCCGCTGGTCGTGTTCGCCGGCAGGCCCAACGCAGGCAAGAGCTCGCTCTTCAACGCGCTACTCGGCACGGAGCGGACGGTCACCAGTTCGCTCGCCGGCACCACCCGCGACGCGATCGTCGCGCGGCTTCCCGTCGGCGGCGGCCTCGAGGTCGATCTCGCTGACCTCGCCGGGCTCGAGGGGGAGTGCGGGGATGCGGTCGGCGTGGCGCACGCACCGCACGAGATCGCGGCGGCCATGCAGCGAAGGGCGCAGGAGATGATCGCGGTGGCCGACCTCATTGTGCGTTGCACGCCGATCGGCGATGCACGCGTCACGCTTGCGAGCGAGGCCGAGGTCATCGACGTCGCGACGATGTGCGACCGCGCATCCGGCGTGGTTGCCCCAGAGGATGCGCTTCGGACGAGCGCACGCGACGGCATCGGGCTCGCAGTGCTGCGCGACGAGATCGCGCGACGACTGCGGAGGGACCGCGTCCTGCGCCGGGCGCAGATCGCCGCGATCCTTCCTCGTCACGACGCTGCGCTTGCGGCGGCGGCAGACGCGCTGCGCGAAGCGACGGCGCTTGCGAAGGCCGACATGACCCGTGGCGTCCGCATACGCGAGCCCGAGCTCCTGGCCGGATTGCTCCGCTCCGCGCTCGACGCGATCGGTTTGATCGCCGGTCCCGTGCACCCGGACGACGTGCTCGGACTCGTCTTCTCACGCTTCTGCATCGGAAAGTAGGCTGCCCTGATGACCGAGCCGCGCGCACCGCTTTCAAGCCACGAGACTTCCTTCCGGGTTCGGTATCCGGAATGCGACCCCATGGGCGTCGCCCACCACGCGACCTACCCAATCTGGTTCGAGCTCGGACGCACGGAGATGCTGCGTGCGACCGGCGGCAACTACCGGGATCTCGAGGCGGCGGGGGTCTTTCTCGCCGTCGTACGTCTCGAGGTGCGCTACCGGCGCCCGGCGCGGTACGACGACCTCCTGCGGCTGGTCACGGAACTGACGGCCGCTGGCCCGGTGAAGATCGAGCACGCCTACCGCCTCTATCGGGGCGACGAGCTTCTCGCCGAGGCGGCGACGACGCTCGCATGCCTCGACCGCGACGGGCGAGCGAGGACCCTTCCCGAGTCACTCAACCTCGGCTGAATGAGGAGCCCACCGCAGCGTGCGATGCACGCTGTCCACCGTGCTAGGATGGCGTCACCATGACTTCGATCCGCGTCCTCGCCGCTCTTCTTCTCGCCGTCGCGCCTGCGGCGTGCACGGCTGTCTCCACGTATCCGCCCACCGCCGGCACGACGAAGATGACACCTTCCGTTTCGCCCGGCCCAGAGCTGATGGCGGGCGCGATCAAGGAAGCGCATCGCGTGACCAAGGGCTCGACCCCGATCGTCTTCAATCTCCCAAGCGGACTCTCGTCCGGAACGTGGGATCGCGTGGCTCGGCAGTTGCCATCAGGCGCGCGCGCGATGCGCGGCAGCGATGAGAATGTCTATTCCGTGCAGCAGCTCCGGCTCAGCGGAGGAACTGCTGAAGTCGACGTGATCTATCCCGAGCGCGGCGTCTACCAGCTGATGACCGTCAAGTTCGAGGGTGGAGCTGCGATCCCGTGGCGCGTGCAGTGGGCGTACCGCTGGGTGATTCCCGCGTCGATGCCGGTCGCAAATGATCCGATGATCGCCGTCGAGCTCGCCGATGCCGAGCGCGCGGCGGCTGCCGCTGCAAACGCGGAGCAGGCGACAACCGAGCAGCCCGCATCCGACGCCGCGATGGCGGAAGGAAGCAGCGCAGAGCCGACGTCGACTCCGTGACTGAAGCCCTGTCGAGGGCGAAGCCCGAGCGCAAGCCGCCCGAATCGACAGCCTTTCATGGGTGCCACCACTTCGAGTGGTGCGGCGTGCGCATTTGCGTGCCGTCGAACTCGAGC
>JBIKXP010000057.1:0-16628 GCA_044355685.1 Phycisphaerales bacterium | reverse complement strand
TAGATTGTGAAGGAATGGCCCCAAGAGGCCGTGTCGGCCCTCTTCACAGAAAAAGGAGAACTGCCGTGGATACCCCGCGATTCGCCAGATTGACGCTGTCTTTCCTCGTCGTCGCCGTGTCGGCGCTCGGATCCATCGGTACGAGCGCGATGGGGCAGTCGACGCCTGTCGCCGCGTACAAGATCAACCCAGTCCTGGCTGCCACCGCAGGGCAGCCGACCACGGCTCCGGGCGCCGCGGTCGGCCAGACCTACACCTTCGTCCTTTGCGAAGCGTCGGGTCGGGAGATGCTCTGCGGCCTGTCGCCTGCGCCAGCCGGTTCGCAAGGCGGCGACACGAGCCTGACCGCCGTCGGCTTCGCGACCCAGGAGCGCAGCCAACTGCTTGGTTCGTGCCTTCAGTTCACGGAGCAGGTCGGAGACACTCCGGTGCTGTGCACGGTGGGCGTCACCGCGTCGATGTACACCGTCGAGCTTGGAGACGGACGCGTCCAGCGGGTCTCCGGCGAGGAGTTGATCCGAGCCTACACATCTCCGGCGGGCACCTTCATCGTTCGCAGCCTGCACGCGTTGGCGGTCGTTGACATGACGCCGCCCCGTGCGACGCACTTCGTCGTCGGCGTGGCGGACGAGAACGGCGAGGTGACGGAACTCGCGTCGTGGACGCTCGATGCCGCGAGCCAGCCCACGCTGCAGGAACTTGCGGATGCGGGTGAGCCCGTTGTGCTCGAAGTGGCCGGGACACCGCGGCTGGCGCAGGACTCGACCGCGATCGACGCTTGCATCGCGCGGTGCTGGCTGGAGATGCGCGTGGAGGAGGACCGGCTTTGGGGTGTACTGCAGAATGAGTTGGCGGTGTGTGACGGCCTGGGAACCTTCGACACTCAAACTCTGGACAACATCGGGCGTTGTTCCGTGCTAGGCACGATTGTCGGCGGGGGTGCAGGTGTGGTCATCGGGGGTTGTGTTACGGGAATCCCCGGCACAGTGGTTGGCGGTGCGGTTGGATGTGTCGGCTCACCCGTGGGAGCGTTCTTCGGCGCCTGCGCGGGGTTTGCGGTTGCTTGCATCCCTGGTGCCATCGCGGGAGGCGGCATCGGTGGCGGCATCGGTCTGGCTGTCGGCGCTTGCGTGGGGTGGGAGAGAGCCGACAACTGGTGTCGGGATGAGGCGTGGGACCGCTACGAGCAGGGACTCTTGAACGCTGCTGCCGCGTACGATGCTTGTCGCCGCGTCAGATGCGGCGGCTGATTTCTCGGAGGTTTCGTTGCTGATCCGTGGAGATCCAACAGGGCGACAGCGACTCGTCCGAGCGGCCGTGGTGTCTTGGAAACTGTTTTGTCTGGCCGGAGTGTTGGTCTTCGTCGCAGTGATGATGGGGGCAGACCGGCTTCGCGTTCCGGATTCCATCGTATTGATCGCGGCGGGCTGGGCGTCGTTGGCACTCACGGTGCTGTTCACCTGTGTGGCGTTGCGCGCACGCAATCGGCGTCATTCGCGTCGCACCGGGACCGATCTATGCCCTTGCTGCACCTCTCCGATCCCGCTCGCACCGAATTGGGAGCACTGCCCGTTATGTGGCGCGCCGCGTGCATGCTCGGGCTGCGGCCATCTGCTTGAAGCCGGTCAGTGCACATGTCCCGAGTGCGGCCGAGCAGTGTCCGGCCGCAATTCGCGAACCTTGCAGGGCGCTCGTTGAATCGGCCTGTCCCATGCGTCGCGCTGCGCGAGCAAATGTCGTGACGAGCGCGAAGCGCGAGCGCCGAACCGTGCGACTACGACAGTCCAAATGGGTTCCACTACTTCCAGTAGTGGTTTCGCGCGCGTAACGCGATCGACCTTCGATCAACAGCCCCTCGACTCCGCACTGCTAGAAGCAGTGGCACCCATCAAGGGCTGTCGACTCGGCCGCAACCCCTCACGCCAACAGCAGCCGCTCGGGCTTCTCGATCATGTCCCTGATGTGGATGAGGAAGCCCACGGCCTCCGCGCCGTCGATGATGCGGTGGTCGTAGCTGAGCGCGAGGTACATCATCGGGCGGATCGCGACCTGGCCAGGGTTCTTCGGGTCCTCGACCGCGCGCTTCTTGATCGCGTGCATGCCGAGGATGCCCGACTGCGGCGGGTTCAAGATCGGCGTCGACATCAGCGAGCCGTAGACGCCGCCGTTCGAGATGGTGAAGGTGCCGCCGGTCATCTCGTCGACCGAAAGCTTGCCGTCCTTCGCGCGGATGGCGAAGTCCTTGATCGTGCTCTCGATCTGCGCGAAGCTCATCGCCTCTGCGTTCCGGAGGACGGGAACCACGAGGCCCTTCTCGGTGCCGACCGCGACGGCGACGTCGCAGTAGTCGTGGTGCTCGATCTCCATCTCGGCGCCCTGCCCGACGATGTAGGCGTTGACGCGCGGATACTTGCGCAGCGCGCTCGTCGCGGCCTTCACGAAGAAGCTCATGAAGCCGAGGCCGACGCCGTGCTGCTTCTCGAACGCTTCCTTGTTCTCTGTGCGGAGGCGCATGATCTCGGTCATGTCGCACTCGTTGAAGGTCGTGAGCATCGCGGCGCTGTGCTGCGCGTGGACGAGTCGCTCTGCGATCTTCTGGCGGAGCTTCGTCATCTTCTCGCGACGCGTGCCGCGCGAGCCGGGGGTCGCTGCGACGGCGACGCGCATCTTCACTTCGGCGCCCGAAGCACCAGAGGGAGCGCCCGCAGGCGCGACCGCTCCAGGCGACGCAGCTGCCAGAACATCATCTTTCATCACACGGCCCGACGGACCGCTGCCGGCCAGCGCCGCGACGTTCACGCCCTTCTCGGCGGCGACCTTCTTCGCGACGCCAGAAACGCGCGCGGGCTCTTCAGCCTTCGCGCCCGCAGGCGCGACCGCCGAAGACGACGCGGCGACCGCCGAAGAACTCGGCTTTGCCACGCTCGTATCGATCGCCGCCACGACCGCGCCGACCTTGATGCCGTCGCCCTTCTTCGTCGCGATCTTCAGCGCGCCCGCAGCCGGTGCCCGCAGCTCGAGCGTCGCCTTGTCCGACTCGATCTCGGCGAGCAGTTCGTCCTTCTCCACATACGCGCCGTCCTCCTTCAGCCAGCCGCTGAGGCTCACTTCGGTGATGGATTCGCCAGGAGATGGGATCGTGATGTCGACAGCCATGTCAGTTGCCTTCCGTGCTCTTGAGTTCGGTCAATCCGCGCGCCTCTCGGCACGCAGGCTCACTTCTGCGCCGTTTCCTTCTTGTTGCCCGGGCCACCCGCGGGGCCGTCGCCGGCCTTCGCGGCGCCGATCGCCTGCGAGAGGATCTTGTCCTGCTCGATCGCGTGCTGCTTCTGGCTGCCGACCGCGGGGCTCGCCGAATCGGGGCGGCCGACGTAATCGACGTCGAGGCCCATGAGCTCCTTGAGCTGCGCCTGCGCGAAGCGGTACGCGCCCATGTTGCGCGGCTCTTCCTGCACCCAGACGAACTTCTTCGCGTTCGGGTAGCTCGCGAGCGTCTTCGTGAGCGCGCCGTCGGGGAAGGGATACAGCTGCTCGAGCCGCACGATCGCGGTCGTGGCCTGTCCGCTCTTCTCGCGCTGCTGCGCAAGCTCGTGATAGATCTTGCCCGAGCAGAGGAGCACCTTGTTCACCGCCGCGTTGTCGGTGATGCCGACATCGGGCAGCACCTGGCGGAAGTGGCCGAACACGAACGCCTCGGTGCGGCTCACGGCCGCCGGCAGGCGCAGCATCGACTTCGGCGTCATCACGACGAGCGGCTTGCGGAACGACTGCTTCACCTGCTTGCGGATCAGGTGGAAGACCTGCGCAGAGGTCGTCGGATAGACGACCTGCATGTTGTCGTCTGCGCAGAGCTGGAGGAACCGCTCGAGACGCGCGCTCGAGTGCTCGGGGCCCTGGCCTTCGTAGCCGTGGGGCAGCAGCATCACGAGGCCCGTCGAGCGCTTCCACTTCGCCTCGCCCGAGGCGAGGAACTGGTCGATGATGACCTGCGCGCCGTTGGCGAAGTCGCCGAACTGCGCTTCCCAGATCACGAGCATGCGCGGGTCGCCGAGCGAATAGCCGTACTCGTAGCCGAGCACGGCGTTCTCGGTGAGCGGCGAGTTGTGCACGCAGAAGCGCGCTTGCTTGTCGTCGATCTGGTTCAGCGAGCAGAAGCCCTCGCCCGTGTTCTGGCAGTTCACCACGCAGTGGCGGTGGCTGAAGGTGCCGCGCTCGACGTCCTGACCCGAGAGGCGCACGGGGTGGCCTTCGGTGAGGAGCGACGCGTACGCGAGCATCTCGGCGAGCGCCCAGTCGATCTGCCCCGCCGCCACGGCGCCCGCGCGCTGCTCGAGCAGGCGCGACACCGTCTTGTGGAGCTGCGCGTGGTCGGGCGCGGCGCCAAGCTTCTTCGCGAGCTTCTCGAGGGTTTCCTGCGGCACGCCGGTCTCGACCGGCTCATGCGAGTACTGGCCCGAGAGGCCGGCCCACGCGCTCTTGAATGGATCGATGACGGGATCGATCGGTTGCTTCTTCGCCGCCGACTGCGCCTCGTCCATCACGCCGTTGCGCGCCGCGAGCATCGCGTCGACCTCGGCTTCGGTGACGACGCCTTCGCCGACGAGCTTCGCGCGGTAGGTCTTGAGCGCGGTGCGCGCCTTCTTCACGCGGCCGTAGAGAAGCGGCTGCGTGAACATCGGCTCGTCGGTCTCGTTGTGGCCGTTCTTCCGGTAGCACCACATCTCGACGACGATGTCGTGGCCGAACGCCTGGCGCCAGTCGATCGCAAGCTTCGCGGCCCACGCGCACGCCTCGGCGTCATCGCCGTTCACATGCAGCACGGGGCATTCGAAGCCCTTCGCGCTGTCGGTGCAGTAGTTGCCGCAGAAGGTATCGCGCGGATTCGTGGTGAAGCCGACCTGGTTGTTGACAACGACATGGATCGTGCCGCCGACGGTGTAGCCGTCGAGGTGCATCATGTTGAAGCACTCGGCAACGATGCCCTGGCCCGGGAACGCGGCGTCGCCGTGGATGAGGATCGGCGCCACCATCTTGCGCTCGGTGTCGCCCATCAGGCGCTGCTTGCCGCGGCAGCGGCCCATCACCACGCCGTTCACGAACTCGAGGTGCGACGGATTCGCCGCGAGCACCACGCGGAGCTGCTGCCCCGTCGAGGTCGTGTGCTCGTTCGAGTAGCCCATGTGGTACTTCACATCGCCGCCGCCCGACGCGAACGCGGCGGTCCACGCCTCGTCGAACTCGGTGAAGATTTGCTGCAGGTTCTTGCCCACGATGTTCGCGAGCACATTGAGGCGTCCGCGGTGCGCCATGCCGAGCGTGAACTCACGCACGCCGAGCGCGGGGCCCGACTCGAGCACGCTGTCGAGGAGCGGAATCAGTGACTCGCCGCCCTCGAGGCCGAAGCGCTTCTTGCCGACATAGCGGTTCGCGAGGAAGTGCTCGAAGCCGTCGGCGTCGAGGAGCTTCGAGAGGATGCGCTTCTTCGTGTCTGCGCTGAACTGCGGGCGGTTGCGCGTGCCCTCGATGCGCTTCGCGAGCCACGCGCGGCGCTCGGCCGACTGGATGTGCATGTACTCGACGCCCATCGTGCCGCAGTAGGTCTCCTCGAGGCACGCGATGATGTCGGAGAGCGGCGAAGGGTTGTCGAGCGGCAGCGTGCCCGGGTCGAACGACTGGCCGAGGGCTTCGTCGTCGAGGCCGACCGCCTCGAGGGTGAGGTCCTCGGGGAACGGACGCGTGGTGCCGAGCGGATCGAGCTGCGACGCGAGGTGGCCGTAGCTGCGGTAGCGGTGGATCAAGTCGTCCACGCGTCGCTGCGCATCCGTGCCGTTGCCCGCACCGGAGGGAGCGGCCGCAGCCGCGACCGCCGAGGTTTGAGCGGTCGCCGCTGCGGCGGCTCCCTCTGGCGCGTTCGACGCAGCGGCCGCTCCAACGACGGGCGTGACCTCTGGTGCTTTCGAAGTCGACCGCGGCGCGGATGGCGCAGCCGCCGCTTCGGCGCCCTCCGCTCCCTCCAGCTTGATGCCGAGCTCGAACCCCAGGAAGAAGTTCTTCCACTCGCTTCCGACCGAGTCCGGGTCCGCCTTGAACTGTGCGAACAGCGCCTCGACATAGTCGGGCTGCCAGCCGTTTACGGACTGCGGGGCGTGGGGGTGAGAAACGTCCTTGTTGGCACCCATACTCGCCTTCTCGTGGGCCATCTCGTGCGCTCCATGGCTATGCGACAACGCACGCGGACGGCGCGCGAGGCAAAGCGAAGCGATTGTAGGGGAGAATGCCCGGCGTTTCAGCGCTCAAACCACGCTGAGCGCGTCGACGTCGACCGCCAGTTCCTCGCCGAGCTTCAGGAGCCCCCGCGAACGGGCTTCCGCCAGCACGCGGGAAATCTCGGCGGGGCTGTCCGAGAGCAACTCGATCTGGCGTCGATACTTCCCCGCAATGCGCCCGATGGCGCAGGCAGAGGGTCCCCGGACCTCGACTGGACCCGCGATCGACCGCAGGGCCTGTGCGAGCGCAGCCGAGCGTTCGGCGCACTCGGACTCGCCGGGGTGGCGGAGGATGAGGCGGGCGAGCCGCCGGTAGGGGGGCAGCCCGAACTCCTTGCGGTCGGCGAGCTCCTGCGCCGCGAAACGCTCGAAATCGTGGCTCGCGGCCAAGCGGATGGCAGGGGTGTCGGGCTCGAAGCTCTGGATGACGGCGCGGCCCGGGTTTGCGCCGCGGCCCGCGCGGCCCGAGACCTGCGAGACGAGCTGGAAGGTGCGCTCGGCGGCGCGGAAGTCGGGCAGCGCGAGCGCCGTGTCGGCGCTGATGACGCCGACCAGCCGCACATTCGGGAAATCAAGCCCCTTTGCGATCATCTGCGTTCCCATCAGCACCTTGACCTCGCCCTTCCCGAACCGCTCGAGCGCGTCGTGGAAGTGCTTCGCGGTCTGCATGGTGTCGCCGTCGACGCGCAGCATCGTCTCGCCTTCGACGAGGCTCGGGAAGAGCCGCGTAAGCTCTTCCTCGACGCGCTGCGTGCCGAGGCCGAACACGGTGACGGGCTTGCCGCACTCTGGGCATTGCTTTGGCAGCAGTTGTTCCGCGAGGCAATGATGGCAGCGCACGAAGCTCTTGCGCGCGTTGCCCGCCGCATCGACGTGGCAGACCATGCCGGCGTCGCACTCGGTGCAGGTCAGCATCCACTCGCAGCGCGGGTCGCTGCAGGCGATGTAGTTCGCGTAGCCGCGGCGGTTCAGGAGAAGCAGCACCTGCCCGCCTTCGCGCAGCGTCTTCTCCATCGACTCGCGCAAGGTCGGCCCGATGAGGTTCACGCGACGATCGCGAATTTCGCGGCGTTCTGCGCCAAAATCGACCACCGTCACCTTCGGCACGTTGAGGCCGGGCGCGCGCTTCGTCAGGCGATGAAGCGTCGAAACCTTGCGCTCGACCGCGTTCATCCAGCTCTCGAGGCTCGGCGTGGCGCTGCCGAGGACGACCGGGCACTTCGCGATCTGCGCGCGGCGGATCGCTGCGTCGCGGCCGTGGTAGCGGGGGGCGGAGTCCTGCTTGTAGCCGGGCTCGTGTTCTTCGTCGACCACGATAAGGCCGAGTGAATCATCGGGAATCGGCGCGAACAACGCGCTGCGCGCGCCGACGACGACATCGGCGCCGCCCTCGGCGAGCAGCTGCCACTGCTGGTTGCGCTGCGCGTCGGTGAGGCCTGAATGAAGCACCGCGACCTTCGCGGTCGTCAGGCGCGCGGCGATGCGGCCGACCGTCTGCGGCGTCAGCGAGATCTCGGGGACAAGCAGGATCGCGCGCTTCCCGCGGCGCACGCATTCTTCAAGGAGACGGATGTAGATCTCCGTCTTGCCCGAACCCGTGACGCCGAAGACGAGGTGCTGCGCGAACTGGCCGAAATCGCGGGAAATCGCGGCAATCGCCGCGGATTGCTCGGCCGTCGGCTCAGGCGCAGGCGCGATGTTGCCTGCACGCGCGATGAAGCTCGCCTCGAACGATGTCTTCTTCGTGGCGACGAGGTGACCCGACGCGATCAACCGCTTCAACGGCTCGACCGACGAGTAGCCCGCGGCTTCGGCGAGATCCGCGATCTCGATCGGCCGCGGCAGCGTGGCGAGGACATCGAGCGCGTGCTGCTGGCGCTTCGTGATCTTCACGATCACGGTCTTGGCTCCCGCCGCCGGCGCAGGCGCAAGATCGACGAGCGTGCGCTCCACGCGCCCGATCGCCTTGCGCACCGCGGCGGGCAGGATTGGCGCAAGCGTCATCCCGATCGGACACGCGTAGTACGCGCTGATCCACCGCGCGAACTGCATGAGTTCGCCGGGCAACACGACACCCGAAGGATCGACGCCGAGGATCGGCTTGATCTTCTCGCGCGGAATCCCGATGTCCTCGCCCTCGGCGATGCGCCGCACGATCCACCCCGCGGTCGGCGTCTCGCCGCGCCCAAGCGGCACCTCGACGCGCGCGCCATCGGGCAACTGTGCCAGTTCGCGCGGCAGCGCATAGGTCAGTCCATCGGGCGACCGGTCGACCGCCCGCTCGACCGCGACGACGACGAGCGGGAGCGTTTCGGTTGCGGTGTTGGCGGTGAAGAGTGACACGGGGCGACGAAGGCCACAGCCTATCCGCGTCGCGGCACACGGACGGGCGAGCGCATCGGCCCTTCAGGCCGCGCTGCCGACGCTGCGGTCCCGCCACACGATCCAGCGCGGGGGCGGAGCTTCGCGTCTGCAAACTGGGCGCACACACGGTTATCCGGCCACCATCAGATGACCACGGTTCGATGGGATCTTCTTCGTTCTACGGGTGTGAGTTTGTAAAGTCGGGTCACAGAGGTGTCGCGCCACGGACGCTTCCGCCTGCGTCAGGCGGAACCCGCGCGGGTGTTCGCGACCTGGAGGAGATCGTCTCTATGTCACAGAGCAGCCTTTTGAAGCGGTGTCTGTCACTCGCAGCGGCTTGGATGGTTGCCATCGTCGCGAGTCTCCTCGGGCCGGCGAGCGCACAGGCACAGTGCGCGCGGTGGCTGACGAGCCCGGCGCAGGTGCCCGGGGTTTCCGGCGACGTGCGCGCGCTTGCCGTGCTTCCGAGCGGCGACATCGTCGTGGGCAACCTCACCTATGCGGGCAGCACGTCGCTGAACAGGATCGCACGCTGGAACGGCTCGTCATGGGCGTCGCTCGGATCGGGGTTCAACAACTTCGTAAGCGTCCTCGCCGTGCTGCCGAACGGCGACCTCGTCGCAGGCGGTGATTTCACCACGGCTGGCGGTGTTGCGGCGAACGGCATCGCGCGCTGGGACGGCTCGTCATGGGCTCCGGTTGGGTCGGGGATCACGGATCCCGCCTGGGCGGATGGAGCGGTGTGGTCCCTCGCCGTGCTTCCGAACGGCGACCTTGTCGCGGGCGGCACCTTCGCCACCGCTGGCGGCGTGACGGCGAACGGGATCGCGCGCTGGGACGGCTCTTCCTGGGCGACGCTTGGATCGGGAACCGACGGCAGCGTGCTTGCGCTCGCCGCTCTGCCGAACGGCGACCTCGTCGCGGGCGGCAACTTCACCACCGCCGGAGGCGTGGCTGCGAACAGCATCGCGCGGTGGAACGGCTCGTCCTGGGCTGCGCTTGAGGCGGGGGTGAACTTTCAAGTGACCGACTTGGCCGTGCTGCCGAAGGGGGACCTTGTCGCGGGCGGCTACTACGGCACCGGGGCGGCGAGCCGCGTCGCGCGCTGGAACGGCTCGTCGTGGACTCCGCTTGGGCCGGGAGCGGGCGGTCCCTCGGTGCTTGCGCTTGCCGTGCTGCCAGGCGGCGAACTCATCGCGAGCGGCGAGTTCACGGCCGGCGGCGTGGCGGCAAACGACATCGCGCGCTGGAACGGCTCGTCGTGGGATCCTCTGGCGTCGGGCGAGGACCTCAGCTGGGTGCTGGACCTCGCGGTGCTTCCGAACGGCGACCTCCTCGCCAGCGGCAGCTTCACCACGATCGGCGGCGTGGTGGCGAGTCGCATCGCGCGCTGGGACGGTTCGTCGTGGGCTCCGCTCGGCTCGGGCTCGGGCCTGAGCGAGTCGGTGGGGACATTCGCCGTGCTTCCGAACGGCGACCTCGTCGCGGGCGGCTCCTTCACCTCCGCCAACGGTGCTGTGGCGAACCGCATCGCGCGCTGGGACGGCTCGGCGTGGAGTTCGCTCGGGTCGGGGATGAACGGCTCGGTGCGCGCCCTCGCCCTGCTTTCGAATGGCGACCTCGTCGCGGGCGGCGGCTTCACGACCGCGGGCGGCGTTTCGGCAAACAACATCGCGCGCTGGAACGGCGCTGCATGGGCCCCGGTTGGGTCGGGGTTCAACGGTTCGGTGGACGCACTCACGGTCCTCCCGAACGGCGACCTCGTCGCAGGTGGCTCCTTCACGACCGCGGGCGGCGTTTCGGCGAACAACATCGCGCGCTGGAACGGCTCGTCGTGGTCTCCGCTTGGCTCGGGGATGAACAACCTTGTGCGCGCCCTCGCCATGCTTCCGAACGGCGACCTGGTTGCGGGCGGCGCCTTCACAACCGCGGGCGGCGTGTCGGCGAATCGCATCGCGCGCTGGAACGGCTCGTCGTGGGCGCCGCTGGGATCGGGTGCGGCTGAGGTACTCGCACTGGCCGTGCTTCCGAACGGCGACCTCGTCGCGGGTGGAAACTTCATCAACGCCGGCGGCGTGTCGGCGAGTCGCATCGCGCGGTGGAACGGCTCGTCCTGGGCTCCGCTTGCGGCCGGGATGAACAGCGTTGTGCACGCGCTGACCGTGCTTTCGAACGGCGACCTGGTCGCGGGTGGCGACTTCACGACCGCCGGCGGCGTGGCTGCGAACCGCATCGCGCGGTGGGACGGCTCGTCCTGGGCTGCGCTTGGTTCGGGTCTGGCGGGCTCCTTGGGAGTTGGTCCCCGGGTAGGCGCTGTCGCCGCGCTTCCGAACGGCGAACTTGTCGCGGGTGGCCGATTCTCGACCGCTGGTGGCGTTCCCTCCAACTACTTCGCGCGCTGGACCGAGACCAGCACTCCCTCGGTCGCGCAGCAGCCTGCAGCGCAGTCGATCGACGCCGGCGCCACGCTCACGCTCTCTGCCGCGTGCGCCTCGGGCTACGACTTCAACGGCGCGGTCAGCTTCCAGTGGCAGCGCAACGGCGTCGACATTACGAACGGCCCCGGCGGCGCGTCGAAGCGCGGCGGCACGGTGTCGGGCGCAAGCGGCGCGCTGACGGCGACGGGGCTCTCCACCACGCTCACGATCGCGGGCGCGCGTCCGTCGGACGCAGGCGAGTACACCGTGGTGTTCACGAACAGCTGCGGCGACGCGACCAGCGTGGCGGCGGCGGTGACCATCGCGACTCCGTGCGCCGCCGACCTCACCGGCGACGGGCTCGTCGACTCTGCCGATCTCGGCGCGCTCTTGAGCGCCTGGGGCACGAAGGGTTCGTCGGCTGACATCACGGGCGACGGCAGCGTCGACTCCGCCGACCTCGGCGCCCTGTTGAGCGCATGGGGCGCGTGCGAGTAAGCGCGGCGGGCGGCGCGCGCGGGTAAGCGCACCGGGCGGCGCGCGGGAGGTTCGCACATCGCGACTTCCCGCGCGCCGCTCGGCTACACTCGCGCACCATGCCCACCACGAAACTCGCGCGCCTCGCCCTTGAGGACGGGACGGTCTTCCACGGACAAGCCTTCGGCGGTTCGCTCCGCGATGTCGATGGGATGGGCCTCGGTGGGATGAATCTCGAGGGCATGGGCGAAGTCGTCTTCAACACCGCGATGTGCGGCTACCAGGAGGCGCTGACGGATCTCTCCTACACGGGGCAGATTCTCACCATGACCGCCACCGAGATCGGGAACTACGGCGTCGCGCCAGAGGACATCGAGAGCGCCACCCCGTGCGTCGCCGGCTTCGTGGTGCGCGAACTCTCGCAGATCGTCTCGAACCAGCGCGCCACCCGCGGGCTCTCGGACTGGCTCGAGGAGGCGGGAATCCCGGCGATTTCCGGCATCGACACCCGCGCGCTCGTCCGGCGTCTCCGGATCGGCGGCGCCATGCGCGGCGTGATCTCGACGGTGGCCCTCCACGACGCGAGCGACCTCGAGCTCGTGGCGCGGGCGCGCGCAATCCCCTCGATGGCGGGTGCGAACCTCGCCGCCAAGGTCTCGCCGCGCTGCGCCGGCACCTTCGAGGAGTCGCTCGGCGAATGGGCGCAGCCCACCGGCCTCTTCGCCGACCGGAAGCCCGCGCCCGCCGACGCGCCGAACGGGGCGTTCAAGGTCGTGGCCATCGACTGCGGCGCCAAGCGCAACATCTACCGCCACCTTGTCGAGCGAAACTGCGAAGTCCACTTTCTTCCGCACACGGCGACCGCCGCGGAAATCCGCGCGCTCAAGCCGCACGGGCTCTTCATCTCGAACGGCCCCGGCGACCCAGCCGTCGTCCAGACCGTGATCGACACCCTGCGCGAGGTGGCCGGCGAAGTGCCGACCTTCGGCATCTGCCTTGGCCACCAGTTGCTCGCGCTGGCCCTCGGCGCCACCACGTGGAAGCTGAAGTTCGGCCACCGCGGCGCCAACCAGCCCGTTCGCAACCTGCTGACCGGCCGCGTCGAGATCACGAGCCAGAACCACGGCTTCTGCGTCGATGAAATGAGCCTGCGCGCCGCAGGCGGCGAGCCCACGCACATCCACCTCAATGACGGCACGCTGGCCGGCTTCCGCCACACCAAGAAGCCGATCTTCAGCGTGCAGTACCACCCCGAGGCGAGCCCCGGCCCGCACGACTCGGCGTATCTCTTCGACGTGTTCGTCGAGATGATGAGAACGCGTAAGCCCATTGGAGCGCAGGAGATGGAGCGCGCCCAGGCCGCCCTGGCCGCGATCGCGCCGACGCGCTGAAGCGCAGCCGGGCAGGGGCCCTCGTGAGTTCTCGGAAGACAGGTTGTCCACCGCCGTCGCGCCCTGCGCGTGGTGCGCGTCGTGGCCGGCGGTGCCCCGACTTGCCTCCGACCGTGCGGGGACCTGACGTGGATGTGCTGGGAAACGCAGGGTTTTCTCGTGCGTCGCGCGTCGCGGTCAACGCGGCTGAAGCGATCGGCCGCGGGGCGTCGCTCGTGCTGGGAGGCACGGACAGTTTCCCACTTGATTTGAGGGTTCCATTGGGGAAGCGTCCTTGCGAGAGTTCCCGACGGGGATTACCTTGCGCGACCCAGTGCCCACGCTTCGTTCAGATCGACACAAGATCTGCACGCGGCCAAAGGGCGAGACGGCCCGTGCGTAGATGCGTACCGCAACCCGACGAACGGGTTTACGCAAGCGCCGTGGTTCGTGAGAGTTTCGAGTAGTCGCACACCCGGCTCGGGTGTCTCAGGAGTACAGAATGCAGCGCAGCACGAAGAACGAGTCGACCTTCATCAAGACGCAGGGCGGGGCGCGTTCGACGCGGACCGTCGCAGGACTGATGGCGGTTGCGCTCGTCGGTACGACGCCCTGGATGGCGTCGTGGTCGACCATGACGCTTGCGCAGGATGCGCCGACGCCCCCCGCGACCGAGCCGGCTCCTGAGCCGACCCCTGAGCCGACCGCCGAGCAGCAGGCTGAGGCCGAGGCCGCCGCGAAGGCGCAGGCTGAGGCAGAGGCCGCCGCGTTGGCCGCCGCGCAGCGTGCGGCTGAGATCGACGCGATGCGCACGTCTGCGCGCGAGGCGATGGCCTCGAGCCAGTGGACGAAGGCGATCGACCTGTGGTCGTCCCTCCAGTCCGCGGTGCCGGGCGATTCCGAAGCCACCAAGGGCATCGAGCGCGCGAAGGCGATGATTGATCAGGGTTCGCTGATCGAGGATTTCGGCACCGACCTGTCGCTGCGCAAGCAGCGCTGCCAGGTCGAGGTGACCGCGTCGATCGCCGACGCCAGCGAGGCCATGTCGGCCGGCGACTACACCACCGCCTATCGCGAGGCAGTCAAGGCGAAGATGCGCCTCGACCGCGACCGTAGCGTGTTCCCCGGCGCCGAGTACGAGAGCCTTTCCGGCCAGCTCGACGCGCTCCTCGACCAGATCGAGGTCGGCAAGACCAACGCAGCGCTCGCCCGCGACGCGGCGAGCCGCCGCGAGGCGATGGCCGCTTCGGCCGCCAAGCAGAAGTCGGAGGCCGAGTCCCGCGCGAAGGCGATCAACGAGCGCCTCGTCCGCGTCCGGCAGCTTCAGCTTGAGATGAAGTACGACGAGGCGATTCAGGTCGTCGAAGAGATCCTCTTCCTCGACCCGAACAACCCGGCCGCCCAGGCCCTGCACGCCGTCCTCAAGACCAGCAAGCTCTACCGCGACTACAGCAACACCGAGGTTCACCGCAACGAGGCGTACGCGGACTTCTCGGCGAAGATCCTCGAGAACACCGTTCCCCCGATGACGAACGTCTCGGGCCCCGGCCCGCGCTCGCTCTCGGGTCTCGTCGAGTACCCCGAGGATTGGCCTGCGCTCTCCGACATGCGTCTGCGCGACCGCGCCAGCGGCTACCGTGAGAGCGTCGTCAACCGCAAGGCGATGGCGTCGCTCCAGAAGCCGGTCTCGATCGACTTCAACAACAACGATCTCGCGCAGGTCTTCGACTTCATGAGGTCGGTGTCTGGCGTCGAGTTCTACCCGGACTGGAAGGCGCTCGAGTCGATCGGCGTCCGATCGGACGACACCGTCTCCCTGCGTCTTGACGCAGTGCCCGGCGAGATCGCCCTCAAGCGTCTCCTCGAGCAGATGGGCGACGAGAGCTCGCGCCCCGAGTATTCGTTCGAGGACGGCGTCATCGTCGTCAGTTCGAGCGACATGCTCGACAAGAAGACGCTGATGATCGTCTACGACATCCGCGACCTCATCTTCGAGATCCCCCAGTTTGACAACGCCCCTGTGTTTAGCACCGGTGGCGGCGGTGGCGGCGGCGGCGGTGGTGGTCAGGGCGGTGGTGGCGGCGGCTTCGGCGGCGGCGGCGGCGGCGGCTTCGGCGGCGGCGGCGGTGGCGGCTTCGGCGGCGGCGGCGGCAGCGGCGGTGGTGGTGGCGGCGGGAACAGCGGCCCCAGCGGCAGCATCGGCGACCCGGACGAAGAGCCCGAGCGCAAGACCCGCGAGGAACTCGTTCAGGAGATCCAGGACATCATCGAGTCGCAGGTCGATCCGGACAGCTGGCTTGACGAGAGCACGGGTCGCATCACCGAGCTCAACGGCAACCTCATCGTCACGAACACGACGCGCAACCATCGCCAGATCGAGGGTCTCTTGACCCAGCTCCGGGCGATCCGCGCGCTGATGATCAATTACGAAACCCGCGTGATCGCGGTGCAGAGCGATTGGTTCGAGCAGATCGGCGTCGACCTCGACGTCTATCTCAACACCAACGACAACATGTGGAACGCTGCCCGCGCAGCCGACCCGAACTTCAATATCAGCGACTTCTTCAACGCCGACGGAACCAACAAGGGTGCCGTCGTCTTTGGCCCGATCGGTTCGGCCGGCGGCACTGGCCCGGCGAACACGGATGCCACGGGCGCCGCGTTCGGCGTTCCGACCGACGATGGCACGGACATCCAGTACGTTTATGGCCCGGTGGGCACGCCCGTCCGTCGTCAGCAGGGCTGGAATCCGGTTGGCTTCAACCAGGATTCGGTCGGCGTGATCGGCGCGCTCGATGGCGCGGTTTCTGGCATCGGCGCCGACATCCTCGGCGCTGGCGCTGCAGCTGCGACCACCGGCTTCAGCTACATGGACGACATCCAGGTCGACCTCCTCATCAAGGCCACGCAGGCCGATCAGCGCACCGTCGTGCTGACCGCACCGCGCCTGACCCTGATGAACGGCCAGCGCTCGTGGATCAGCATCGAGACCGGCACCACCTACATCGCGAACGCGATTCCGGTCGTCGGCGACGCGAGCACATCGTTCCAGCTGATTCCAGACGTCGCATCGTCGGGCTTCGTGCTCGACATCGAGGGCGTCATCTCGGCAGATCGCCGCTACGTGACGATGACTGTCTCGTACGACCAGAGCAAGCTGCTTGACTTCGGCGAGACCGACGTCACCGGCGCCGTCGGCGGCACGGGCACCACCGGTGGCCGTGGAGCCAACTCGAGCGCGACCATCCAGCTGCCCGTCTTCCAGACGCAGCGCATCCGCACCACCGTCAGCGTTCCCGACAAGGGCACGATCCTGCTCGGCGGCCAGCGGACCTTCAACGAGGTCGAGATCGAGTCGGGCGTCCCGATCCTGTCGAAGATTCCGATCGTCAACCGCTTCTTCACGAACCGCCTCGACAGCGAGCAGGAGCTCACCACGATCATCCTGCTCCGTCCGGAGATCGTGATCCAGAGCGAGAACGAGGACCTGCTCTTCCCGGGCCTCGTCGATCAGCTCGGCAACCTCGGCGGCTGAGTCCAGCCGATCAGAGGTTCGCAACCTGCATCACCCACCGACGACGGCCTGACCGTCGTCGGTGTCTTTTTGGGCGCTTCAGGAAATCGTGTGGGTGAACTGCGATGGAGGCGCCGATCGGGCTCCGGTTTTCTCACGGAGGCACGGAGGCACGGAGGAAGGACGAGAACCCGAAGACTGCGAGCGATGCGAGGACGCG
>JBIKXP010000056.1:0-16769 GCA_044355685.1 Phycisphaerales bacterium | reverse complement strand
GCACGTGTTCCGGCCGTGTGACGCGAACGAGGTCAACGCGTGCTGGCGTGTGGCGATGCGGCTCACGCATCACCCCGCGGTGCTGGCGCTGACGCGCCAGAACCTGCCCACGCTCGATCGCTCGACGTTCGCGAGCGCCGACGGTTGCGAGCGTGGCGCGTACGTCCTCAGCGACGTCGACGGCGGCCTGCCTGACCTCATCCTCATCGGAACCGGCAGCGAAGTGCATCTCTGCCTCGGTGCGAAGGAGATCCTGGCGAAGGAAGGCGTGCGCGCGCGGGTCGTGTCGATGCCGTGCACGGCGCTCTTCGAAGCGCAGGACGAGACCTACCGCGCAAGCGTGCTTCCGAGCGCTGTTCGCGCGCGCGTGACCTGCGAGGCGGCAAGCACGGTGGGCTGGGACCGCTACGCCGGCCTCGACGGTGAGTGCGTGGGCATGACGACCTTCGGCGCGAGCGCGCCAGCGAAGGACGTCGCGAAGCACTTCGGCTTCACGCCCGAGCGGGTGGCGGAGGCTGCGCGCGTCTCGCTCGCGCGCGTGCGCGGCGGACTTGCCGGAGGTGCGCGATGAGGATCGCAGTTGCGAGCGATCACGCTGGTTTCCCGCTGAAGGAAGCGATGAAGAAGGAGGTCGAGGCGCTCGGGCACAGCGTGCTCGACCTCGGGACTCACTCGACCGATTCGGTCGACTACCCCGACTACGCCGAGAAGCTCGGCCTCGCGGTCGTCTCCGGCGAGATCGACCGCGGGATTCTCTTCTGCGGATCCGGGATCGGCGCCAGTGTGGCGGCGAACAAGATTCCCGGTGTTCGCGCGGGGAACTGCAGCGACACCTACTCGGCGCACCAGGGCGTCGAGCACGACGCCATGAACGTACTGGTCCTTGGTGGGCGCACCGTCGGCTCGGCGGTGGCAGCCGAGATGGTCCGCGCGTTCCTCGCGGCCGAGTACACGCGCGAGGCTCGCCACGAGAAGCGCCTTGCGAAGGTCATCGCGATCGAGGAGCGGTACGCGGGCGGCATGGCCTGATCGTGCGGAATTCCGGGGAATCTCGCCCATAGCCAGTCGCGTCGCCGCTCTCTCTCCGCACCGGTGGATGTACGCATTCTGAGCGATGGCAACGCCTTCCCCTCGACCGATCGGAGCCGGCTGGCCGAGATGCTCGCGCGCGATTCCGGTGCGCGGAAGAAGGCCGTGAGCGAGGTTTTGGTGCGATATGCGGATCCGCTGAGGGTCTATGTCGCGGGGTCTTCGCTCCGCGCCAATGGCGACCCGGCGGATTTCGTGCGAGGATTCCTCGCGTCGCGTCTGGGGCGCGAAGCGTATCTCGACGATTGGATCGATTCCGGCCTCCAGCTCCGGCGCTGGCTGATCAATGGCCTGCACCTCTTCGAGAAGGAGGAGTTCCGCAGGTCGCGGCCGGCCGCCATGGCCGAGATGTCGCGCCGCGTGTCGAATCTGCTGCGCGAGCATCTCCGGTTGCTGCTCGTGCGCGATGGCGTGAAGCCAGAGGACGTCGGGGCAGAGCTTCGCGCGATGCTGCAGGCGTTGCAGGAGCACGCACGTGATTGAGGAATCGGGAACAGCGGGTCGACGTCCTGCGGCGAAGTCGCTGCGGAACTTCTCCGGCATGGATTCGCCGTGTACTGAAGCGGGAATCGCAGAGAAGGAGAGCGCATGACCATTCCAGGCGAACGGAGCGAGGAACTGAGTCTCGGACCAGAGCACGCGAGCCGACTGCTTCGCCTTGCGATGCAGCCATCGATCCAGCCGGCCGATCTCCTGATCGAGTTTGCGCTGTCGCAACGCGATGAGAGCTGGATCGACGACGCGTTCCGAAGGCTCGGCGTGGGTGCCGTCGAGGCCGCAGCCGACGCCGCGATCGATCGGAGCGCCGAGCACCTGCGCGCATGGCGCGAGGGCGCAAAGCGTGAGTTCGACGCCGGAAGCGACTTTCGCATGCGGGCAGGAGCGTTGATCGTCTACGCGTGGTGCGTCGCCGAGTCGATTCTTCGCTTCGGCGCCTCGGGAAGCAGCGAGCGCCGCGACGTGCTTGACGGGCTTCTCGGCGCGGCGGCGAGCGTTGCGCCCGTGCGTCTTCGCGAGCGCCTTGAGGCCGCACTGACCCGGGAGACCCGCGATTGAGCGACGGTGAGGTCCCGTCACGCGCGCTGTTCGAATCGGTCGAGGCAATGGGCGACCCGTCGACGCCGCCGTCGGCATCTGGCTACAAGCCGATCCGACTGCTAGGTGCTGGCAGCTCGGGAGTTGTCTGGCTTGCGGAGCAGAGGCGTCCGTTCGTTCGTCCGGTGGCGCTGAAGGTCTTTCACGGCATCGGAGGCTCGCAGCGTGTCCTCGAGGTCTTCCGCAGCGAGCGGGACATCCTCGCGCGGCTGCCTCGCTCCGGATTCTGCGATATCTTCGACGCAGGGCTCTGCGAGGATGGCCGCCCGTACCTTGCGATGGAGTATGTGGATGGCGAGCATCTCCTCGACGCCGCGCGCACGCTCCGCGATGCCTCGGCGCTCGCCGCCATGTTCGTCGATCTGTCGCGGGTGATCGGGCAGGCGCATGCGATCGATCTCGTGCATCTCGATCTCAAGCCATCGAACATCCTCGTCGAGCGAGCTGGCGGAAGGTGCACGCGCGTGATTGACTTCGGCCTCGGCGGAACCGCAGGCGCGCACAGCGCTGGCCGCGGGTCGCGCGGATATGCGGCCCCGGAGGTGCAGCGGGGCAGCGTGGTTTCGAAGGCGGCCGACGTCTACTCGCTCGCCGCAATGCTTCTCGAGGCGCTCAGGCAGCGGAACGACTTAGGACGGACGGGGCTTGGACGCCGGCTTGCGTCGCAGGCAGCGCGAAACATGGCGGAGGATCCAACCCGCCGGTCTGCCGACGCGACGAAGTTCGCCGAGGCGATCGCCGGCGAAGTTGCCTCGATGCAGCGTCGCCGACTGCTGGGATACGCCGTCGCGGCTGGCGCGACGATTGCCGCCGGGGGCGGTTGCTTCGCATGGCTCCGCCACCGACGGCTCAATCCGCCGCCCTACGTCCCGATCGAGCGCCATGTGCCGCGCGACTACCCGACCATACAGGCTGCCGTCGATGCCGCGCGGCCGGGCGACGTCGTTCGCATCGCTCCCGGCGTCTATCGTGGTCGCGTGGAGATGCACGACAAGTCGGTGTCGCTGCGTGGAGTCCCTGGCCTCGCGGCCTCGACGGTGCTTGACGCGCAGGGCACCGAGTTGGCGACGATCGACATCTTCAAAGGCGACCCCGCACGCAGTTCGGTCTGCGACCTCACCATCACCCACTCGGGAGTCGCGGGCACCAACGCCTGCGGCATCCGCTTCGATGGCGACGCGTCTGTCCCCTTGCGAGTCGAGCGCTGCATCATCCGCGACAACATCGCGCGAGGCGACGGGACTCCCGGGGGCGCGAACTTCATTGGAAGCGCGATCCTCGACGCGTGCGCGTTCATCGGGAATGCTCCGGGTTACCGGGGCGCTGCATTCTCGGTGTACGACGGCTGCACGGTGGAAGCGATCGACTGCAGCTTTCGCGACCACTTCGAGGGATCGGCCATGATCGCGGCCCGCGAGGACGCACTCGTCCGGCTCGACGGATGCGTGATCGTAGGGACCAGCCGACTGACGACCGCACGACGCGACAGCCACATCGTGTTCCGACAGTGCCGCGGATCGAACATTCGGATCGCTGGTGGCACTGGCTTTATCGATGGCGGAGGGAACTGCTGGGAGTGCGTCGTCGACGAGGACTGCGATGGTCTGCCCGACCTCGAGGCGGCGATCATGGGGCAGGATCCGGCGTCGGGGACCCACTGACTTTCGCCTTGCGTTCCGCGCACGGCGGCGGCGGTGCCCATACAGGATGCGGCTGCGCGGCCTTGCGGGTTCAGTCGCATCTGAATCTTGCGCAAGTCTCGCCATTTCGTCCCATGAGGCCGCCGCCGCGATCTGTCTTCGGGAACCCGCGGGGTTGTTCCCGCGGTCCACCTTTGACCGATTCGGAGAGTTCCCGATGGCAGATTGCGTTTTGCGCGTGGTACGCGCAGTTGCTGTGCTCGTCTCGATGGCCTTCGTCGCGCCCGCGCTTGCGGTCGACCGCTTGGTTCCGTCGCAGTATCCGACCATCCAGGCGGCAGTCGACGCAGCCGTCAACGGCGACGTGATCCGCGTTGCGCCAGGCACCTACAACGAGCGCGTGACCGTCAACAACAAGAGCATCGCCATCCGCGGCGAGATGGGCAAGGCGGCGCAGACGATCATCTCGTCGAGCCTCGATGGCCCGGTGCTGAGCATCGACGGCAGCGTCGACCCCGCGTTGCTCGGTCTATCCGACCTGACTTTCCGTCACATCGGCGGGGTAGGAACGAGCCGCTCCGGCATCTTCTACCGCGGACCGCTCAACCTGCCGATCGTGATCGAGCGTTGCATCATCCGCGACAACCGGAATGACAACGACTGGGCGGGGGCGCCTATGTGATGGGGCGCGCGGAGTTCCGCCGCTGCGCGTTCATCAACAATGCCTCGGGAAACTTTGGCGCGGTCGCCTACGTGTACGACCTATGTCCCGTGAGCTTCATCGAGTGCAGCTTCCGCGATCACACCGCAACGTCCGGTGGCCTCTTCTACGCCCGCAATTCGGCCATCACCGTCACGGGCTCCACGATCAGGAGTGCGAACCTGCTCGCCAGCGCCGGGCCTTCAAGCGGAACCGTCACCTTCACGAACAACCGCGGATGCCTGATCACGACCGTCGGCGGCGCCGGCTTCGTGAACGGCGGCGGCAACAACTGGAACTCGTGTCCCGACTGCGACAACGACGGACTCCCCGATCTCGAGGAGATCATCTTCGGAGCGGCGGATTGCAACGGCAACCTGATTCCCGATTCGTGCGACATCGCCTCAGGAACCGCGACCGATGTCAACAACGACGGCATCATCGATGCCTGCCAGTCACCGACGATTCGCCACGTGCCGTCGCAGTACGCGACGATCCAGGCCGCGGTCAACGCCTCGATCTCGGGCGATACCGTCCGGATCGCGCCCGGCATCTACAACGAGCGCGTGACCGTCGACAACAAGAGCATCGCCATCCGCGGCGAGATGGGCAAGGCGGCGCAGACGATCATCTCGTCGAGCCTCGATGGCCCCGTGCTCTCCATCAGCGGCACCAATCCCTCGCTGATGGGCGTTTCCGACCTGACGCTGACGCACTCCGTCGGCCTTGGAACCAGCCGTCGTGGGTTCGAGTACGGCGGTCCGATCACGGCACCGATCGTCGTCGAGCGCTGCATCATCCGAGGCAACTACTCGAACAGCGCGTTCGACGACGCAGCCGCCGCAAAGCTGCTCGGGCGCGCGCAGTTCCGCCGCTGCGCGTTCATCGACAACCGCTCGGTCAACGGAGGGGTGATCCTCTCGTATGACAACTGCCCCGTCGAGTTCATCGAGTGCAGCTTCCGCGACCACGCGAACTCGAGCGGGGGGCTGTTCCGCACCTACAGCAACGCACCCATCACGGTGACGAACTGCACGATCCGCAACGCCAACGTGCTGTGCAGCGGTTCGGCGACGGTCACCTTCACGAACAACCGCGGATGCCTGATCACGACCGTCGGCGGCGCCGGCTTCGTGAACGGCGGCGGCAACAACTGGAACTCGTGTCTCGACTGCGACAACGACGGACTCCCCGATCTCGAGGAACTGATCTCCGGCGCCGCCGACTGCAACGGCAACACGATTCCCGATTCGTGCGACATCTCGGCGGGAACCGCGACCGACTTCAACGGCAATGGCGTTCTCGACCAGTGCGAGTGTCCGAGCGACATCGTGCCCGATGGCATCGTGGACGGAGCCGATCTGGGCGCAGTGCTCAGCGCATGGGGGAGCGCAGGGCGTGGCAGCGTGGCCGACATCGTTCGTGACGGAGAGGTGAACAGCGCTGATCTCGCGGTCATCCTCACGAACTGGGGGCCATGCAAGTGACCGAAGCGCTCTGATCGCGCGCAAGAGTCGCCATGTGAACGACAAGCGGCCCCGCTTCGGCGGGGCCGCTTGCATTGCGTGTGGTTTTCCTGCGCCGGGTGCCGCTCGTGCGCGGCTCACTCGCCGCCGGGCGCGGTCGGAGCCGCCGGTGCGCCTGGCTCCTGGACCTCGATCAGTTCGACGTCGAAGATCAGCGTGGCCTTCGGAGGAATCGGGCCGCGGCCACGTTCGCCGTACGCGAGCGCGTAGGGAATGACGAGCTTGCGCTTGCCACCGACCTTCATGTCGCCGACGCCCTCGGTCCAGCCCGGGATCACGCCGCCGAGCATGAACTGCGCGGGCTGTCCGCGCTCAACGCTCGAGTCGAACTTGTCTCCGTTGGTGAGCCAGCCGGTGTAGTGGACGGTGACGTTCGTGTTGCGTCCGGCTGGCTGGGCGCCGGTGCCTTCGACGAGATCGACGTACTGGAGGCCGCTCGGAGTCGTCGTCAACTCTCCGGTGAACGACGCGCCCGGGAAGCGCGGCTTCTCGGTGTCGCTGATGACGGATCCGTCCTTCGCGCTGAGCACGATCTCATGCGCCTTGCCGCCCGTATAGACGAGCACCTTGGCGACAGGAGGCTCTGCAGAGAAGTCGATCGTGGCGCTGCGGATGAACCCATCGCGCTTCTCCTTCGCGGCCTTGATGGCCGAAGGGATCGTGATCGTGGGCGCGCTGACCTCGGCGGTGGTCGCATCGACGATGACCTTCTTGGTCATCCCGCCCGACACCACCATGACCTCGTAGCGGAGGTCGCCGGACATGATCGCGCGAGCATCGACCGAGGAGCCGTTCGCGGCCGCCTCAGCGAGTTCGATCGCCTTGCTGAGCGGGACCTTCGCCGCTGCGAGCGATTGCTCGACCTCAGCTGGGTCGAGTGGAACGGAGGTGTAGTCGGGTGGAGAGGGCGGTTGGGTCATGGCGAGTCCACCCACGGCGAGGATGAGGGCGAGGAATCCGAGTCGGTTCATGATTGTTTCCAGGTTCGGTCGTTGGTCTGTACGCTGCCGGATGCTAGCATCGGACCGCCGCAGGAACCCCGGCGGGGAGTGCGGGCTGCAGTGCCCGGGACCCCTCGTTCATCGGCCGAGCCGGATCGACTTCACCGCAATATGAGCACAGTTATGCCGCACAACCGCTCCGCATCGCTTGCCATGTCCGCCTCGAGAGTGGGAGCGTTCGCGCTTGCGGTCGCCGTGATTGCGGCCGCTGTGGGCTGCGAGCAGCAGCCGGCCGACGACGTCCGTGGCGGTGGGTACGTCGAGCCACCGTCCACGCCGGAGCCCTCCGCGGAGATCCCTGGTCAGTCCTCGCAGGCTCGAAGCGCGCTCGGCAAGGCGAAGCAGCGCGCGGAGCGCCTCGTGAACGAGGAAGTCGCCGAGTACAACAAGAAGATCGAGGAAGCGGCTGAGGGCAAGACTCCGTAAGGAGACCGCCCTGATGCGTTCCACGGCCACGGGCCGCCTGCGGTCCGGTTGATCGAGGTTCTCTGGTCGAAATGCCGAGGCGACGGCGGTGATTTGGCGTTCGCAGTGAATCTGCGGCCCATCGCCGAGCGATACGTCTTTCCGCGGCCGAGAGGCCGCGGTTGTTCGTCTCGACCCACGGCATTCGACAAAGGAGCCGCCCCATGATCGCCCCGCAGCACGCGCACAACTGCACCCATTGCAACGCCGATGATCTCTTCGACGACGAGGGTGTGGCGGTCGGAAGTTGCAGCGAGGGCGCGCATCCGCGCGCGTCTGCGGATGCGGGTGTCGACCAGCCGCGCATCGCCCGCGCCGTGCGCGAGATTCTCTTCGCGATCGGCGAGGACCCCGACCGCGACGGCCTGCTCGACACGCCGAAGCGCGTGGCGAAGGCGTACGCCGAGATGTTCCGCGGGCTGTCGGAGAACGCGTCGACGCACCTCGCGCGCGTGTTCGAGCAGCGTTCCGACGAACTCATCACCGTCACCAACATCAACTTCTTCTCGGTGTGCGAGCATCACCTGCTGCCGTTCCACGGCCAGGCGCACGTGGCGTACATCCCGAACCACGGCCGCGTGGTCGGTTTGTCGAAGCTCGCGCGCACCGTCGAGGTGTTCGCGCGGAGGCCGCAGCTGCAGGAGCGGTTCACCGACCAGATCGCGGATGCGCTCGTCGAACATCTCGACGCGACCGGCGTCGTGGTGCTGGTCGATGGCGAGCACATGTGCATGAAGAGCCGCGGCGTCCGCTCGCACGACGCGCGGATGACGACCTTCGCCCGCCGTGGCGTGTACGCAGCCGACGAGTCGCGCGGCATGCAGGCGGTGCAGCTGGTGCGCGACATGGCGCGCGACATGGCGCGACGCGGGTGAGGGCTGACCGGCCCTGCGGGCCGCGAAGCGGCGATTCACCCTGCGCATGCAATCACGAGCGGCCGCGGCTATGGCCGCGAGGTCAGTTCGCCGTGCACGGCGGGGATGGCCCTCGACGCTCGCTTGGCTGCGACTCACTCATTCACGTGCCTCTATCGTGATATTTCACAGAAACTGTCACGCTTGCCATTGACATGATGGGGGGGGCGGTAGGTTCGACCAGTCCCCACGGCCGAGCGTGTCGCTTGCTGTCGCGGGACGTCCAATCGTCCGGCATTTCAAGGCCAAGGAGATGGCAAAGTGAACCGAACAAGCGATGCATCGACGGACAGCCACGAACATCAAGCGGCACCATCAACCGCAGAAGTTACCCGCGATCACGACTGCCACGATCGGTCGCGGGTCATCCTCGTGCGCCAGATTCGACGCCGCGCTTTGCTTTCCGCGCTCTGCGCGGGTGTGCTGTCGCTCCCGATATTCATCGCGGCTGATGGTCTGTCGCAGTCTGAACACTCAGTGACATCGCCCGCGGCAGCTGTGCCGGAGCCGACCGAACTGGCAGGCACTGTTCATTTCGCGACCTTCGTGGTTGAGGAGGGTCGGGAGGTGATTGCGACGGGTGACCTCAAGATTGTCTGCGCTGGCAGTGCTACGGTCGCGGGCGTCATTACTTCGCATCCCAACGTCACCATCGAGATTGTTGCCGCTCAGTCGATCGAGATCACCGGCCACATTCAGGCGGGCGAGGGCGGCCCTGGTGTTGGGACTCGGGGCGGAGGAAGAAAGGGCGGTGATGTTCGCCTTGAGGCGAACTCGGTTGCCATTCGCGGCGGTCAGGTTTACGCGGGGCGCGGAGGCAGTGCCTCGGCAGGAGGGAGCGGCGGCAAAGGCGGCTCGGTGTTCATCACCGCGAACTTGCTGAACGCCGACCCGAAGTCGCGGGTGCGTGCAGGCGATGGAGGAGCCGCAGGCATGGCGATCAGCCCTAAGGCCGGCGGTCGCTTTATCGACGCAGGAAATGGCGGCGATGCGGGGGATCTTTTGATTGACGTCGTACAGTCGGGTGGCGATCAAGGCGACGTACCCGGGGGAGTTACACCGGTGGTCGGGTGCTGCGCGAGCGGCTCGAATGGACCGAATGGAGTTTCTTGGCCCGGGGCGAACGGCGCGCCCGGAGCAAGGGGCGGGGACGGCGTTGCGATCGCCGGACGAAACGACGGGCGTCCCGGCGGCAATGGAGGAAAGGGCGGCTTCGGCTTTAGGTTCTGTCTGACGGATTGCCGATGGCCCGAAATCCGCATCGGCGCCAGTCGGGATGCCGCGCGGATTGAAGCCCGGCCGATCCGTCAGACAGAACCTAGCCTCTTTCGTGGATGAACGAACTCATGAAGACCTCCCAGATCCTTCAGCAAGCGGCGATCTCGGCGATCACCACGGTCGCGCTCTTCGCCCTGTGGCAACTGCTGCCGATTCCCACGCGATTCGGATATCTCTCCTCGGATCTCATCGAACTCGAAGGCGCGTCCGGACGGGCCGTGCTCTCGAGCATGGATCCACTGGGGACGACGGGCTTGGTCATTGAAGGTCCCGGCGGCAAAGGAATGGTCACGATTGACGTGAGTGCGAACGGCACGCCCTCCATCTCGATGATGTCCGCGGACGGCACTTCGAGCCTCTCGGTCATGCTGTCGCCAGATGGAGTCCCCGTGATTTCTTCCCCGAAGCCGCCCAAGCTTCGCGGATGGGAGTGATTGGTGCGTCGAGACCATGACGACACCGCTCGCGACGCCTGCGTTCGGCGCGGCGATGGCGTGGATTGCGCCTCAGGGCGCCAAAGCCGCCGCCGCGCAATCGCGACCGGCGCGCGCAGCGTCGGTCGACCCTGAGCGTACGAGCACCAGAGGGAGCGGCCGCAGCCGCGACCGCTCAAACTAGCCGTTCAACCCCTGCAGATCCGCCGGCACGAACAGGCCGTCCTTGCGGATCACCTCGCCGTCGAAGCTGATGGTGCCGCCGCCGTGGTCTGCGCGCTGGATAGAGACGAGGTCCCAGTGGATCTCGCTTCGGTTGTGGTTCTCGGTTTCCTCGTAGCAGCGGCCCGGCGTGAAGTGGAAGCTGCCCGCGATCTTCTCGTCGAACAGGATGTCCTTCATCGCGTGCGTGATGTGCGGGTTGAAGCCGATCGCGAACTCGCCGATGTAGCGCGCGCCTTCGTCGGTGTCGAGGATCTCGTTGAGCTTCTTCGAATCGCCCTGGCACGAGGCCTCGACGATCTTTCCGTTCTTGAAGACGAAGCGGATGTTCTCGAAGCTCTGGCCGTTGTAGACGGTGGGCGTGTTGTACTGAAGGACACCGTTGACGCTGTCGCGGACGGGCGCGGTGAAGCACTCGCCGTCCGGGATGTTCTTGTCGCCGCAGCACGGGACGACGCCGACGCCCTTGATCGAGAAGGCGAGGTCGGTGTCGCCCGGGCCCTTGATGTGGACCTTGTCGGCCTTGCGCATGCGCACGGCGAGCGGCTCGCACGCGGCGGCCATCTTCGCGTAGTCGACGCAGCAGACGCGGAAGTAGAAGTCCTCGAACTCCTCGGTGCTCTTGCCGGCAAGCTGCGCCATCGACGGCGTCGGCCAGCGCAGGACGCACCACTTGGTGTGGTTGACGCGCTGCTCGAAGTGGACCGGCTTCTGGTAGAGCCGCGCCGCGCGCTTCATCTGGTCGCCCGGCACGATCGTCTGCTCGCTGACATTGTGGCCGCCGCGGATCCCGATGTACGCCTGCATCGACTTCATGCGGTGGAGATCGTTCTCGCCCCACATCGCGAGGCCAGCCTCGTCGCTTCGGTAGAGCTCTGCGACGATGCGGTTCGAGCGCTCGGCGACGTGCGGATGGGCACCCACCGCGCGCGCGGCGCGGATAAGCGCGATCGTCATCTCGACGGGAATGTCGAACGCCTCGATGAGGACATGCTCGCCCTTCTCGAGCTTGGTCGAGTGGTGGACGAGGATATCGGCGAGCTTCTGGTAGCGGGGATCCATCGGAACTCCTTGGGTTTCACGGCATCTGGCGCGGCGGCAATCCTACTTGAGCAGCGCGCGCACCGCGGTCACGGTTACTGTCTTTACCGATGGAAAAACAATATCGGCCTCATGTTGCCGCTCGACCGTGTGGCCCTTCGACGTGATCGCGATGCAGCGCATGCCCGCCGCCTTCGCCGCGGCGATGCCCGCAGGCGCGTCCTCGAACACGACGCAGCGCGACGGCGGCACCGCCAGTCGCTCGGCCGCGAGAAGGAAGCACTCGGGATCCGGCTTCGAGCGCTTCACGTCGCGGCCCGTGACCACGGCGTCGAACGCGTTCTCGAGCGCGAGCCCTTCGATCGCAAGCGCCACGTTCGCCGGCGGTCCCGACGAGCCGACCGCAGTGCGGAAGCCGTCGGCGCGCAGCGACGCGACGAGCTCGCGCGCGCCATCCATCACCGGAAGGCGGCCAGCGACGATGCTGCGGTACGCGGCCTCCTTCTCGTGGTCGAGTGCGGCGATCTGGTCGTGCGTCAGCTCGCCCTTGCCGGCGCGCAGCCAGCATTCGCGCAGGAGATCCTCATTGCGCCGGCCGAAGTGGCTGTAGTAGTCGTCGACGGTGACGGCGACGCCGTGCGTGGCGCTGATCGAGCGCCAGGCCTCGTAGTGGGCGTCGTAGCTGTCGATGAGCGTGCCGTCGAGATCGAAGATTGCGGCGTGGATCGCTGCGTGCATGTCAGGCGCTCCTCGCGGCGTTGCCCAGGATCTCAGCCGCACGATCGATGTCCGCGGCGCTCACATCGAGATGCGTCACGAGACGCACGCGGTTGTGACCCATGCCGATCGCGGCGACGCCGTGCCGCGCGAGCCGCGCGCAGAACTCCTGCGCGTTGCCAAGCCGCGCGTCGAGCGTGAAGAACACCATGTTCGTGGGGATCGACTCTGGTGGACCCTCGAGCGAAAGCCCGGGCATCGCTGCGACCGCGCGCGCGAGCCGCTTCGCATTCGCGTGGTCGTCTGCAAGCCGCGCGACATGGTGGTCGAGCGCGTGGATGCACGCCGCGGCGAGAAGCCCCGACTGCCGCATCGCGCCGCCGAACATCTTGCGGAACCGCCGCGCGCGTGCGATGAACGCAGCGCTTCCGACGAGCGCGCTGCCGACCGGTGCGCCGAGGCCCTTCGAGAAGCAGATCGACGCGCTGTCTGCGTGCTGCGCGAAGTCGCGCGGCGCGTGGCCCGACGCGACGCATGCATTCATCAGCCGCGCGCCGTCGATGTGCACGTGGAGCCCGCGCTCACGACCCGCCGCCGCGCACGCCGCGAACTGCGCCAGCGGCCACACCGTGCCGCCGCCGCGATTGTGGGTGTTCTCGAGGACGAGCATCCGCGAGAAGGGCGCATGCTGATCCTTCGGCTTGATCGCCGCGTGTACCTGCGCGGGCTCGAACAGTCCGCCCGGACCGTCGAGCGGCGCGATCATGCAGCCAGCGAGCGCGGCGGGAGCGCCCGTCTCGTAGTGGATGATGTGGCTGTCCTTGTGGGCGATGATCTCGTCGCCAGGCTCGCACACGGTGCGGATCGCAAGCTGGTTTGCCATCGTCCCGGACGGAACGTAGAGCGCGGCGTCCTTCCCAAGGAGCGCCGCGATCTTCGCCTCGAGCGCCTGCACGGTCGGCTCGTCGCCGAGCACGTCGTCGCCGAGGGGCGCCGCCATCATCGCGTCGCGCATGGCGGGGGTTGGCCGGGTGACGGTGTCGCTTCGGAGGTCGATGACCGCCTTCGCGGGGTCGGCGGCGGGGTCCCGGGCGGGAATCGTTGGGGTACCAGAGATAGGACTCAAGCTTGGACTCGGCATGGAGCGCCGATGGTACGGCCCCGGCCGGACGGCGCACGGGGCGTGGGAATCGCGGATCTGCGGGACCTGACGGCCCTCGCTCTAGTCGGTGTCCGAGAATGCCGATGTACCGCCCGTGACCGGGCCTGTCGCTCGACCCCGATTCCGTCCGCTCGTCGGCGCATTCGTCGCTGCGGCGTTGTCGTTCTGCACCGCGATGTCGGCGCGTGCGCAGGACGCACCCCCGTCAGATGGCCGCGGCCCTGCAGGCGGAGTCACCAAGACACGCGAGAGCGTGCAGACGCGCGACGACGGGGTGCCGAGGCGCCTCCTCGCGAAGTTCGACTTCGAGGACAACGCGGTCTTTCCGCGCGAGATTCCCGTGGGCTTCTACCGGGCGCTCACGCGGGCCTCCGACGATCCGGGCAGCGAGATTCCCAACGGCGCGGAAGAGGGACTTCCAGGCCTCCGCAACTTCGGTCGCATCGAGACCGTCCGCGGCGCGGGCCGCGCTGCACCGAAGGGCGAGCCAGGCTGGGCGGTGCGCTTCACGGTCGACGGCGCCTCGATGATGCTTGCGAGCAACCCGTCACGCATTCCCGTCGTGCCGAGCGCACAGATCGTCGTGCGGGCGTGGGCGAAGACCGAAGGCCTTCAGACGTCCGGCGTGCGCATCGCGGCCCGCTTCTACGACCGCGATGGCAAGGGCATGCCGGGCGTGTTCTCAAGCGCGATGTTCCGCAGCGAAGGCACGTGGCGCCTGCTCGTCGTCGAGCCGCCGCCGGCGCCACCCGAGGCAGCGGGGCTTTCGCTCTGGCTTGAGCTCGTGCAACCGAGCGTGGTGCGCGACATCGAAGAGCCGTATCAGGTCGCGGCAGACGACGTCCGCGGCCTCGCATTCTTCGACGACATCGAGGTGTGGCAGATCCCGACCGTGGTCTTCGAGGCCGAGGGTGGCGGCGTCGTCCGCACCGGCGTGCGGCCGCGGCTGAACCTCCGCTGCAGCGATCCGTCCGTCACCCGCACCACGGCCGTCATCGCGATTCGGGACGCGACGGAGTCGCTCGTCTACCAGGGCACGATCGAGGTACCCGGCGATCGCAGCACGAAACTCGAGGTTCCCGCGCTCGCGACAGGCTGGTACGAGGCGTCGGTGAGCTACCAGCAGGGGCCGAACGAGATCGCGCACCGCATGGCGCGCTTCACGGTGCTGCCGGACGATCTCTTCGAGCCGGACGAGGCGCCTCGCTTCGGTGCGACGTTCGCCGTGCGCGACGAGCGGATGCTGGCCGCGCTTGAACTCTCGAAGAGCGCATTCGCCGTCATTCCGGTCTGGACGGTCTCGACCGATGTGCGCGAGACGAAGGACGAAATCGACTCGATGAGGTCGCTGCTTGCGGAGCTGCTCGATCGGCGCGTCGACCCGGTGTTCCGCATCGCGCAGGTTCCCATGCAGATCGCGCGCCAGAGCCGCGTCGATACCAACGACGCGCTCGCGCTGTTCGCGCTCGATGAATCGCACTGGCGCGGCGCGCTTGAGCCGTGGCTCCTGTCGTTCGGGCAGCAGGTCGATCACTGGATCATCGGAACCTCGCCCGTCGACGGCGCCCGCGGCGACCTCGCTGCGCGCGTGGAGGCGCTCGCCACGGCCATGCGCTCTGCGATCGCGGGCCCAAGCGTGGGGCTGCCGTGGTCGCCGGCAGAGCAGCTGCCGAACGACCTGCGCTCGTTGATCGAGCGCGGTCGGCACCTCGTCGAGGTGGTCGCGGAACCAGAGTGGCGCGAGGGAAGCGGCGAGATCTATTCGGATCTCCCGTCGGGTGCGCGCGGCATTGCCCGTGTGGTGCCGCTGCCGCCCGGCGCTGTCGAGGACCGGTCGCGCGCGATCGACCTCGCGATCCGCGGTATCGACGCGTGGCGCGCCGGCTACAACAGCATCGCGATCGACGTGCCTCAGAACACGGCGCAGAGCGTGCCGGGTCCGCCGATCGAGCTCGCCGCATGGCGACAGCTCTCGTTGAAGCTCTCCGCACGTCGGTTCGTCGATGAGATCGACGTGGCGCCCGGCATCCGCTGCGTGCTGGCCGACGGCCCGCGCGGTCCGGTGCTCGTGATGTGGAGCGACTCTATCGACGGTTCGATCGAGGTCGCATGCGATCTCTCGAGCGGGGCGATCTCGCTGACAGACCTCTGGGGTCGCACGTCGCGCGTCGGCCTGACGCAGCGCGGCCACGTGTTCCGCGTCGGGCGCGAACCGGTGTTCGTCGAAGGCGTGGACGCGGCGCTCTGCAAGCTGCGCAAGAGCGTGCGGATCGAGCCGGGATTCGCCCTCGGCAAGCGCGCGCTGCAGGAAGCGGCGATCGTTCTCAGCAATCCGTGGCCTGTCACCGTGAGCGGCACGCTGGCGGTACTCGGGCCGGATGCGCTGCAGATCTCGCCGAGGACGCACGGATTCACGATGCCCCCAGGCGGCGAGACGCGGCTTCCGATCGCCTTCAGCGTACCGCGCAGCATGTCAGCTGGAATCACCTCGGTGGCGGTCGCGATCAGCGGCACGGCGACGGAGCCGTTCCGCGCCACGATCAACGCGCCGCTCGAGCTTGGAAATCCAGCGGTCCGGCTCGAGCCGGCCTGGCGACTCGCGCGCAGCATCGAGAGCGGCAGCATCGATCTCGTGCTCACACTCCGCGTGACGAACATCAGCGACAAGCCCGTCGACGTCGACGCCTTCGCGGTGGCGGACGGCTACACGCAGAGTCGCAAGCCGATGCCGGCGCTTAGCCCGGGAGCGTCGTCGGTGCGGGTGTTCCACTTCGCATCTGGAGCAAGACGGCTTTCGGGCCGTGATATCCGCGTCGGTGTCCACGATACCGACGCCGACATTCGCCATCTGATCCGGGTGCCGATTCCACCGATCCTGCCACCCGGAGGGGCGGTCGTGAACTCCGTCGACGCCACGCTCGGATCGGTCGAAGACTCCGACGACTTCTCCGAGTGAGCGTCGCGCCCGGCGCCGTCAGACAGAACCTATCGCCACACGGCCGGCGGAGGTGGCTTCGCGAAGAGCGTCTCGAACGTGAGGCGGTCGATGCGCCAGACGTCGCCGTCGCGCCGGACGCGGATGATCCAGTCCGTCGGAATCGCTCCCTCGAAGCTGCCCGTGCTGGTCGAGCAGGAGAGCTCGACCTCGCCCGTGTCGCGATCGAGCGTGCGAGCCTCGAGTCTCCGGATGCGGTTCGACGTGATCCGATGCCGCGTTTCGAGCGTCCGGAGGGCGGCCCTGATCTCCGCGATCGACTCGCCGGGATTCTCGCGGCGGCCGTAGTTCAGCACGGCGTTCTCCGAGAAGAGCGCGATGGCGCCATCGATGTCGGCCGCCTCCGCGCGCGCCACGAGTTCCCTCGCGACCCCGGCCGCTTCTTCACCAGGCGATGTCACCAGCCGCCCGGCGAGCAGCGTCGCTGCGCCGACGAGGATCGCGACGAGCCCCGAAAGGAGGAGCGGGCGCGACTCCCCGGCGCGGTGAC
>JBIKXP010000222.1:0-5171 GCA_044355685.1 Phycisphaerales bacterium | reverse complement strand
ACCGAGCTCGAGATGCTCAGGGCGATTCGCGCGCATGGAAACACCGCCGAACGCGACGGCGACGGATTCTTCGTGCCGACCTTCCTCGGCGCACACGCGATCGATGGCGACGAGACGGCGTACTGCACGCGGATGATCGAGGAACTGCTCCCCGAAGTCGTCGAGGAGTTCGGACCCATCGCGTGCGATGCGTACTGCGAGAAGGGTGCGTGGAGTCCCGCGTGGACGAAGCGGCTCTTCGAGCGCGCGGCATCGCTTGGGTGTCCGTTGCGCGTGCACGTCGACCAGTTCAATGAGCTGGGGTTCCTCGAAACGGCGCTCGAAATGGGTGCACGCAGCGTCGACCACCTCGAGGCGACCTCGCGCGACGGGCTCAAGCGCGTGGCGCGCTCGCAGTCGACGGCGGTGCTCCTGCCGGGATGTGGCCTGACGCTCGACGGGCGCTATGCGAACGGCCGGTTCCTCGTCGACGAGGGTGCCGCGGTCGCGATCGCGACCAACTGCAACCCCGGCTCGAGCCCGATCGTCTCGATGCCGCTCGTCATCGCGCTGGCAGCCCGGTTCTGCGGCCTGACCTACGCGGAGGCGATCACGGCCGCCACCTACAACGCGGCGTGTGTGCTTGGACTTGAGCGGGAGACCGGCTCGATCGAGGTCGGAAAGCGCGCGCACCTTCTGGTGCTGCCGACCCATGACGAACGTGCGCTGGCGTACGAGTGGGCGACCGCTGAGCCATCCGAGGTGTACGCCGGCCACGGCTACCTCTGAGCGCCGCGCAGTTTCTGCGCGATGCGGGCCGCCGGGGATGCATATTCCCTGCGTGCGGCCAATCCCCCAAAGTGATCCGTCCGGAATCCCGATGCCCTCGACGCGCCGAGGGCTGAACGCCAAGCGGGGCGCACGAGTCCGAGGGGAACCACGAGTACTCAGCACGTTGCGAAACGGATGGTCGAACATGCAGCCGCATCAGAACGCACACGGGTTCAGCGCACACGAATCGGCTCACACGCATGGAGCCGGCCATGCGCCGCATGCCGGACCACATCAGACGCACACGCACCTGACGGCGGGAGCGCTCGCCGAGCACCCGGCGCCTGACACAGGCGCGCATCCGGGCGTGCCGACGAACCTGCCGGGCTGGAACACTCCGGCGACGAACGCATGGATGGCGGCATGGACCACAGCTTGGACCACAGCATGGACCACAGCGTGGAACAGCGCGTGGAATGCAGCATGGCACGCGGCCACGACCGCACATGGTTCACAGCCGCATGGTTCACAGCCGCATGGCTCACAGCATCATGGATCGCAGCATCATGGATCTCCGCTTCATGGATCGCAGCATCATGGGTCGCAGCATCATGGCGCCACCCACTCCGCGTCCGTCGCGGGCGGACACGCACCGCAGCACCATGGCCACGCCCCGACCGGCATTGGCGCTGGTCCGCACCACACGCATCTCTACTCGACCTTCACGCCCGCGCACACCGCGGCACACGCGACCACGCACGCAGCGTCGCATCCGACCACGCACGCAGCGGGGGATCACGCGACCACGCCTCCGAGTGCAACCGACCAACACTGGCAGCCGCAGGCAAACCCATTTGGATGGGATGACAAGACCCATTTGCCGGCGACGACTCCCACCAACACGGATCCTGCGCCGCACCGACTGCCGGACGCGACCGGGGAAGCCCCGCAGCAGGGCGGGCGGGCTCGGCCGGCCGCCTGAACTCACCCGCCGAACCTTCGCAAGGGGCTGTGCACGACCACCGCTCCCAGCGCCGACCACAACGTCAATCCACGCGACGCAGCGCCGGAGGATCCCGGCGCGCGTCACTTTTTGGTTTCGCTACAGTTCGCGCATGTTGGTGACGAGCCCAGCGGACATCGAAGGAGCGACGCGCGCTGCGGCATGCGTGGTGAAGGCGCACGAGCGCCTCGTCGGGTTCTTGCGAGAGGGGCTGACGCTGGCCGAGGTGGACGCCTTCATCGGCCGCACGCTCGCCGAGCTCGAGGCACCAAGTTGCTTCGTGGGATACCGGATCCGGGGGCATCCGCCGTTTCCCTCGCACGCGTGTCTGTCGGTCAACCAGTGCGTCGTCCACGGCACACACGACATGCGGGCCTCACCGCTTCGCCGCGGCGACTTGATTTCGGTCGATATCGGCGTGCGCCACCGCGGCTGGATCGGCGATGCGGCGTGGACCTACGCGATCAAGGAGCGCGATCCGATCGGCGAGGCGCTCATGAAGTGCGGCGTCGAGTCGCTCCGCCGCGGCGTCGCCGCGCTTCGGCCCGGACGTCCGCTCGTCGATTTCGCGAAGGCCGTGCAGGGCTACGTCGAGGGTGAGTGCAAGTTCTGCCTCGTGCGCGGCCTCGGTGGCCATGGCTACGGCCGCGAGCTGCACGGACCGCCCTTCGTCTCGAACGTCGTCCCGAGCTATCCAGGCGAATGGCCCGAGGCATGGAAGCAGATCAAGCCCGGACTTCTCGTGGCGGTCGAGCCCATGATCGCAGTGTCGTCGTCGGAAACCCGCTCGAACGGCAGGGAGTGGCCGGTCTTCACGGCCGATGGCAGCATGAGCGTCCATTACGAGGCGGACGTGCTGGTCACGGCAGCAGGACCTGTGAACCTCACAGAAGGCCTGTTCGCGCTGCCTGAGATCGTCGGCTGAGTCCGTCCCCTGCCACGGCTTGCGCGCCGCAGGTGTCCTCCGACACTCGGCTACCATCCTCGCCCCCGCGGATTTCCCATATGAACATGCAGCCCGCTCCCATCACCCTGCTCGCCACTGCGTTCGCCACGTTCGCTTCGGCCTCCTCGATGCCCGCCGCCACTCCCTCGAACGGCCTTCCGCCCGCCACCAAGACCGCGCCGGTCACCGACACCCTGCACGGCGTCGAGATCGTCGACGAGTACCGCTGGCTTGAGCCGCTCGAGAAGGAGTCGAGCGAGGTGACGGAGTGGACCACCGCGCAGAACGACTACACGCGCTCGGTGCTCGAAGCCCTCCCCTGCCGCGAGGATCTTTCGAAGGCGCTTGAGCCGTGGATGACGCTTGGCGCGGTCGGCGCGCCGCGCATGGCCGACAGCGGCTACTTCTACTCCGAGCGCACCGGCACGCAGAACCAGGCGGTCGTGAAGTTCCGCGCCACGCTCGCCGCCGAACCGCGCGTCCTCCTCGACGTGAACGAACTCGACAAGGAGGGCCTCACCAGCCTCGACTGGTGGGCGCCGAACGAGCAGGGCACGCTCATGGCGTTCGGCCTCTCGCAGAAGGGCAGCGAGATGAGCGAGCTGCACGTGCTCGACGTGGCCACCGGGACGTGGCTCGACACCAAGATCCCCGGCAAGGTGAGCCTGAGCGGCTGGATGCCCGACGGCAGGTCGTTCTTCTACTCGGGCCTGCGCGACGTCAAGGATCCGTACTCGCGCGAGACGCGCCACCATGTGATCGGCCGACTCTCGGCGCAGGATCCGATCGTCGTGAAGCAGACGAATCCGAGCGAGATTCCAAGCGCCGGCCCCTCGACGGACGGCCAGTGGCTCATCGGGTCGCTCTTCAAGGGCTGGGCCGCGAACAACCTGTGGGTCGCCCCGATGAGCGCGTGGGGCGAGAAGGGCGAGATCCAGCGAACCCCGATCGCGGAAGGCCTCGACGGTCGCTTCGATCCCATCGATGTGATCGACGGCACGCTCTACCTCACGACGACCTTCGGAACGCCGAAGGGCTCGCTGGTTGCGGTCGATCTCGCGAAGCCCGCGCGCGAGCACTGGAAGACGATCGTTGCCGAGCGCGCCGACATGGTGCTCGAGGGCGTGTCGCGCACGAAGGGCGCGTTCGTGCTCACCTGGTCGAAGGACGTCTGCACGCAATTCGAGATCGTCGCGCTCGACGGCGCGAAGCTCGGCACGATCCCGCTTCCGGGCCTCGGTACCGCAGGAATCTCGACGGACTGGAACCGCACCGAGGCGTTCATCTCGTACACGAGCTTCGACTCCCCGCGCACGATCTACTCGACCGACCTCGCGAAGCGCACGCTCGCGGCAAGCGATCTCTCGGTGTGGGTCGCGACGAAGGTCCCGGGCGACCTCTCGAAGTTCACGGTCGAGCAGGTCCGCGCGACCTCGAAGGACGGCACGAAGATCCCGATGTTCGTCGTGCGCAGGAAGGACATCAGCCTCGACGGCACGAACCCGACGCTTCTCTACGGCTACGGCGGCTTCAACGTGTCGCTGACCCCTGCGTTCAATCCGACAATTGTGCCGTGGCTCGAGCGGGGCGGCGTGTACGTGGTCGCCAACCTGCGCGGCGGCGGCGAGTACGGCGAGGAATGGCACCGCGCCGGCATGCAGTCGAACAAGCAGAACGTGTTCGATGACTTCTACGCGTGCGCCGAGTGGCTGATTGCGCGCAAGTACACCTCGCCGAAGCACCTCGCGATCGAGGGCGGCTCGAACGGCGGCCTCCTGACTGGCGTCGCGAGCACGCAGCGGCCCGACCTCTTCGCTGCGGCGATCGTCGGCGTGCCGCTTCTCGACATGCTGCGCTACCAGGACTTCCTGATCGCGCGCTACTGGGTGCCCGAGTACGGCTCGGCCGAGGACAAGACGCAGTTTGAGACCCTCCGCGCGTACTCGCCCTACCACAACATCAGGAAGGGCACGAAGTATCCCGCGCTTCTCGTGACCGCCGGCGAGAATGACTCGCGCGTCCACCCGCTGCATGCGCGCAAGTTCGTGGCGCGCCTGCAGGCACAGGGTGCGAACGACCACGCGCAGGATCCGATCCTGCTCTGGGTCGACCGCGACGCGGGTCATGGACAGGGCAAGCCGCTGGCGCTGCGCATCCGCGACGAGGTCGACCAGTGGTCGTTCGTGATGTCGCAGACAGGCATGTGCGGGCGCGAGTGACCGGACGGACGACCGTCCGGATCGAAGAACCAAGGTTCCGGTGATCCAAGGTTCCGGTGATCCAAGGTTCCGGTGATCCAAGGTTCCGGGGACTCACGTCCCCGGGCACCCGTGGTTTCGGACTCCGGCGTCACCAGCCCGCGGCCGTGCGGAGTCGACGTGGCCGGGAACGGGCGTCGTGCCGATGCGGCCGCGAAACCACCACTGGAAGTGGTGGCACCCATTTTGGCTGTCGACTCGAACGACGCCCGTT
>JBIKXP010000221.1:0-5181 GCA_044355685.1 Phycisphaerales bacterium | reverse complement strand
CAGCGCCGTCAGCTTCACCAGCACCTTGAGCGTGGCCGCGGACTTCCGGATCTGGAGCTGCAGGATGATCTTCAGCGAATCATCATCCTGCAGTGCTTCCAGGAGCCCGGGCGTCATAAAGGGCAGTTCGGGCACGACCTTTGTCATCTGAGCTTCCTGCTGAAACGATGAGGTCCCGCGGTTTCGAGCACCGCACTGAAGTGTACCGCGTCCCGTCGCTATCGCCGGCGGCCTCGATCGACCCAAAGTCCCGCGACACCAGCCGCCGCCAACAGTGCGAGCGCACTCGGAGTCGGAATCGCCCCTGCCTGAATGCCAGCGCCAGAGCTCTCGTACGCCCAGTCGTGGACAATCAGGCTGCCCGCCGCGTTATTCACGCTGACGCGGACCCACGCGTAGTAGAGGGCTTCATCGCGCACGAAAGAGAGACCGATGTACCTATCCGTCACCTCGTTGAACTGTGCGTTCGGGTCGCCCGGACCAGCGGCCATGGTTCCGTAGAAGTGTCCGAGGGGGCCGACCGAGGATGCGTCGATGTGGAAGCCGGCGGAAAGCGCGGCGAGATAGACACCTTGGTTCGCCGAGAACGAGACGAAGCTGCCTGGGACCGGTGTAAGCGCGTACTGCTGATTCACGCCTTCCTGCACCTCGTTCACCAAGGCAAGGTGGCCAGACATCCCGCCGCCGACCAGCGACGCCGAGTGCAGGTCCACCCAGAAGACCTCCGGACTCTGGGGGACGCTCAGGTTCTGGACACCCGAGTAGATGATGGCGCCGGCGGCGTTCAATGTGACCGTTGCTCCGAATGCTGCGGCCACCAACAGAAGACGTGTCGAGGGGAGACCGGCGCGTTGGGCGGATGATTGGTTGAGCGAGGACATGTTCAGGTTGGGTCCTTTCAAGCGGAAGTGACGGGTACGCTCCGCGCGGGCGATGCGTGCAGCGCAAGCTCGCAACAGGGTCGAGTGCGCAACGGGCCGATGCGTGGCTCTGGAGAAGTCGCGGGCGCACGGGAGCCGCGCGCACGTGGCGCGCGGCTCCCCGCGACCCTCCCGATCGCAGCCAGACTCACGGATTGCGCGCGACGCGGAATCCCAGCTGCTGTGCGCTGAATTCCGGGATGATGAAGTTGCGGAACGAGGATCGGGCGTAGTTCGAGAAGCCATCCCAGCCTCCGCCCCGACACACGCGCTGGGTGCCGGTCGCAGGACCGGTGGGATCGACCGTCGCGCCCGATGCGTAGTAGGTGCTCGAGTAGAAGTCGTTGACCCACTCGTACACATTGCCGTGCATGTCGTGGAGGCCAAAGCCGTTCCCCCGCTTCCGCCCAACTGGCCAGGTGTGGTTGAACCCCTGGCTGCTGTTGGGCCCCCAATACCAGCCGATCTCGCCGAGCGCGAAGTCTGTGTTGGTGCCGCCCGGGTTGGTCGACCAGCCGTGGAAGGCCGTCGTGGTGCCGCCTCGGCATGCATACTCCCACTCCGCCTCGGTCGGCAGACGCAGGCCCGTCCCCTCGAGGAATCCGCCGGGCCCCGCGATCATGTTCCAGCTCACCTGCTCGACCGGGCGATTGGGAACCTGTTTCGCCGGCACGTTGGCGCTCGTGAACCTGAAGAAGCTCGGGTTCGAACCCATGCGCGCGGTCCATTGCGCCTGGGTCACCTCGAAGCGACCGATGTAGAAGGCATTCGTCAGCGTCACAGGCCGGACGGGGAACTCGTCGGGGTTGCATCCGTACTGCGCCGAAGCGCTGCAGCCCATGTTGAAGGTGCCGCCCGGAACCAGAATCATCTCGATCTGGGTTGCGGTGTCGCGCACACGCCACGCCAAGCCCGTGGCCTCGATGGCGAGACGGACGGCGGGGTCCGTGACCACCGCGGGATTCGGTGCAGCCTCGATGAGCGTCGCCCAATCGGGCGTCACCGCCGGGCAATCGCCCCACCCCGAGAGCAGGATGCCGAGGTCCGCAGATCCGACGTCGCCATCCGCATCGATGTCCGCAGGGCCACCTCCCGACCCCCACGCGGAGAGCAGAGACCCGAGGTCGGCGTTGTCGACGCGACGGTCTGCGTTGATGTCTGCCGGGCACTGCGCGGCCGCACTCGGAGCGATGCCAAGGAGTGCGAAGGCCGAAGCTGCGGCGAGAGTGAGGCGAAGCGGAATGATGCGGGACGACGTTGTGAATTCGAGCATGAGAACGGCACTCCGAAGCGACTGGGGGTAGGTGGACGGAAGCGAACCTTGAGACGGTCGTGGCGGCTGAGGGCCGTCACGGCGACCTGGATCTCGGCGCGCAAGCGCTGCGCGCCTGAAGCATCATGCGCAGCCTGCGGGATGCCGCAAGGACGCGCACCGTGGTTCCTCGGGCTTCGACCCGCGCATACACCGATCGGCCTATGGGTTCGACGCACGCCGCCCAGACGGCTCTGCGGGGATGCGCGCAGGGGTCCGAGCAATGCGAACGCGCGCGTGCGTGTTCAAGACACGCACGCGCGCGAAACGGCGTTGATCGCGATCAGAGCGACTTCTCGCAGCGCTGGCGGCCTGCGAAGAGGAGACGGACCTCGGGGTCGACCACGACCTTCACGGGCTTGAACGACGTCTCGATGCGGAAACTCGAGGCGTCGCCGCCCTCGAGGCGCACGACGACATCCTGGAACGGCGCCTTCGCGCCCTCTTCCGGCGCGTTTGCGCCCTCTTCCGGCGCGTTTGCGCCCTCTCCCTTCGGCTTCTCGCCGACGACGCGCACCACGACTTCGGTGGGCGTGGCGGACGCGGCGCGGCCGCTCGCGATGTTGCGCAGCGATCCTTCGACCGCGTATGCGCCTTCGGTGCTTCCTTCGGCGACGCGCTGGTCGGCAAGCTCGAGCTCGGGGAACTTCGTGCCAAGGATCCAGTCGGCCGCGAACGCGTCGAACTTCGCGGTGTCGGGTGCATGCTCGCGCAAGCTCACGACCATGTCCTCGATCAGCGGGAAATCGAGGCCTTCCGGCGTCTCGACGCCATTCTTCCACTTCTCGACGAAGGCCCGCAGGCCTGCGACCATCGCGTCCTCGCCCATCAGATCGCGCAGCATCCAGAAGACGAAACCGGCGCGGTTGTAGGTGACGACCTGGTCGCCGGGGCGCGTGCCGTCGATGCGGTTGATCGAGCGCTCGTCGTCGGGGCTGCGGCCGAAGGCGTACGCGCGCTCCCAGCGGCGGCGCAGCGCCTCGCCTTGCTCTGCTCCGAGCTCGTGATGCACGAGCATGAGCGAGCTGAACTCGGCGAGACCCTCGCTGATGATGTTGCCGCCGGGGCCCTTGCCGGGCATGACGATGTTGCCCCACCACTGGTGCCCCGACTCATGCGCCACGATGTAGAACGCGACATCGAGCGTGTCGGCGTCCTCGCCGTTCTCACCTTCGTCGCCACCGAGCGGCTTCGCGAGGTAGCCAATCCCCTCGGAGAACGAGATGTTTCCGGGGAAGCCCTGCGCGTAGCCCGCGAGACCGGGGAACTGCGTCACGCGCAGGTTCGTCCACGGATACTCGCCGAACCACGCGCCGTAGCTCTTGCGCGCTGCGGCGAGCGCCTTCACCATCGTGTCGACATTGTGCGGCGTGCGCCGCGAGAAGTAGACGCGGGCGCCATCGCCCGACTTCGCGTCAAGCGGTCCGCCGACGATGTTGAAGAACCGCACGGGGTGCTCGGTCTCCCACACGGTGCGCGTGCGGCCGTTGGTCTCGGTCGACTCCTTCTCGACGCCGACGACATTGATGACCCAGTCGGACGGGCCTTCGACGGCGAGGCGCACATCGGTCGCCCATGCGGGGCCGAACGCGGGATCGACGCGCGACGTCCAGTGGTCGAGCGGGTAGTCGCGCGCATCGCGCTGGTTCTCGTCGTCGACGCCGACGCCCTCTGCAAATCCGACGATCGGGAGGAAGCTCGGGCTGAAGCTGGTGAGCACGACGCCAGACGGAAGCAGGAACTCGCCCGCACCGGCGCCCGTGCGCGACCAACCCTTGGGGAACTCGCCCTTCAGCTTGAAGGTGATGGTGACGGTTTCGTTGCGCGCAAGCGGCTTCGCCGGAGAAATCACATAGAGCCCGCTGCGGTTCTCAATCGCAGGAAACGGCTGGTCGCGCTTCGTCGGATCGGTGGCGACACCGTCGACGGTCCAGTCGCTCGTCTCGAAATGCGATCCGACCGTGATCGGGACCTCGGCCATCGCCTCCATGTGCGGGTTGCGCAGCACATAGGTCGCCGCAACCTCGAGCGAACGCGTCTCGGGATAGAGCTTGACCTCGCCGTCGACCTTGTCGAGCGCGGGCACGGGCTTGTCTTCCCAGGTCGCGGAGTTGCGCTTCCAGTATGCCTTCTGCGCCTCGCGCTGCGGTGCACCCTCGTAGCCCGAGCGCACCGAAAGGCCCGCGTAGATGCCGATCGCAAGGACAGGAATCGCCGCGAGGACGGGCACGATCGCCGCGCGGAGGAGCGCCGCCGGCTTCGCACGGTCGGCGACGGCGCGCAGGTCGGGCAATCGCCGCGGCCAGAGCGAGAGCGTCGCCACGATGAAGAACGCCGCCAGCGACAGCATGAGCACTCGGTTCGTCGCGATCGCAGGCCACATGAAGGCGAGACGGTCGAGCTCGCTCCACTGGATGCTGCTCCACATGTGCCACTTGGTGACCCAGTTCAGGTAGCCGAACTGCGTGGCGAAGCCCGTGCCGATCAGCGCGCCGAGCGCGACGCCGTAGACGACGAAGCGGTTGCGAAGAAGCGCGTAGAGGAACGAGACGAAGGCGCCCCAGAGGATCAACGTCGGCGCAAGCAGGACACCGAGGATGAGGAAGAGGACGGGCACCTCGAAGTCGATCTCGATGCCCGTGTCGAAGTACTGCTTGCCAAGCACCATTGCGATCGCAAGCGACGCGCAACCGATGATGACGAGCGCCATCGCCGCGTTCGCGAGCACCTTGCCTGCGAGCACGGCCGCGGTCGGCACGGGCGAGGCGCGGAAGATGCCGCTGAGGCCGCAGCGCTCCTCGCGGACGAGGCTCTCGACGGTGTAGAAGAGGATGAGGAAGCACAGGAGGAGCGTCAGCGTGTTGAACACGCCCGCGGCGGCGGAGCCCGTCGTCACGAGGGCTTCGGTGTCGAACGGACCAGATCGGAACGCCGTCGCGCCCCACGCCT
>JBIKXP010000220.1:0-5197 GCA_044355685.1 Phycisphaerales bacterium | reverse complement strand
ATCCACGCGTCGGGGCACCCTTTCCGACCTCGACCACGATCCAGCAGTCGGCGCTCAGCGTGTGGCTTGCGATTCTCGCGGTGCTGTTCATCGCCTACGGCTTCCGGCGCAAGTCGCGCGCGCCGCGATGGACGGGTCTTGCCCTCCTCGGCGTCGTCGCCCTGAAGGTGCTTGTCCTTGACATGGCGAACGCAGAGACCATCTGGCGTGTGGCGGCACTATTCGTGACCGGACTCCTGTTGGTGGCGACAAGCGCCGTCTACGCACGGGCGGCCAGAGCGCAGACGGCGACGACAGCGCAGCAGCCCCCCGCTGCGCCGTAGGCCGCCGGTCCCAGGGCGTAGGCGCCCCCCCGCAGCCGGCCACCCGAGTCCGAGAGGTTGAGCGACGCCAGGCGCCGGCACTCCGACAAGTCCATGCGCTGGGCTGCGACTCACGCGAAATGGCGGCAACGCCGCCGAAAGGCGCGGTTTTTACCCATCCGCACCGCCCCAGCCCCCCTAGGCCGCACACGCTGCCCGCTTCCCGTGCACGGGGCCGAAGATCACTTGCCGAAACCGCGACATCTGCTATTCTTTCCGACCCGGAACCGCTCCTGCGGCCCCCGGACTGAGCGCGGGTGTAGCTCAGCGGTAGAGCGTTACCTTGCCAAGGTAAATGTCGAGGGTTCGATCCCCTTCACCCGCTTCAAAGCGCTCGGGCGGGAGGCACAGCCTCCCGCCCGTTCGCGTTTTTCGCGGCTGTGCGCTTCGTCGCGATGCTCCTCCGCGCCGCCCCTGCTGCGCAGTGGCCAGGGTCTGCGGGCGTTCGCTTCGCGAAGGCACGATCCCCTTCACCCGCTTCAACGACCAACCGGAAGGCCCAGCGCCTTCCGGTTGTGTTTTTGCGCGCAATTGGCTTGTTTTCCGCTGAAAGCGCACAGGGCCGACCCCGCGCGCCGCCACCTCCCGCACCGAGACAGCAGAGGACACCGAAGGACCGAGAAGGCCCGAAAGCGACCCTTCGAGACACGGTTTTGTGCGGCTTTGTGCGCACAACGGAAAGGCAAATGGCGAGGGTCGGACCCCGTTTCGCAGCCCTGTCGACATCTCTCGTCGCCCCCGCCAGACCCAATGCGACACCCGCCGGCACCGCCAGCGCTGGTGCTTCTTCGGACCAGCCGCTTCACTGCTCGTGGCCACATTCTGAATCAAACGCCTTGAGCACTGCTCGTCCCGCCCCCGCGCGCCCGTCGCGCTTCGACAGGCGGTTGCTCGCGAGGTCGTAGTTGTGGATCTGGTCCACGATCGCTGGACGATACCCAACGACCGTGCTTCCCGTCGCGCCGTCGAGCCCAACCTCAAAGCCACATCTGGCGAATCACGCGTCCGAAGCGGTCGAGCCCCGGGTAGACGCCCGCGGACTGGCGAAGCCTGACTCGACGACCCCGGTGTGCCACTCGTAGCTCCCCTCGTTGTCGTCCCACGAGATCCGGAACATCGCCCACTCGTGCTTCCGCCCGCGAGGCCGGGCCCAACGAAGGCACGAACAGAAAACGCTTCGGCGTTCATGTCGCATGACTCATTGTGCGAGGTTGGCTCGCGCGGGACGGCAGCGTCACGGGCTTTGAGGATGAAGGAAGCGGATGCCGTACTTCGCACGGATCTCGTTTCGCTTGGCTTCATCCGCCGCGTCGGCAAGCCTCAGGCGGTTGAGCTCGACGACAAAGTCATCGAATCCGCCCGGAAAGAACAAGTTCAGGAACCGTGCCGGCGCCGCGGAGCGATTGCGGATCGCATGCGGAATGCCGCGCGGAAGACTCGCCATCGCGCCGGCCTCGGCCGTGAAGACGCGTTCGCCGCACTGGAGTTCGATCTCTCCCTCGAGCACATAGTGCATCTCGTCGTCCCGCGCGTGCACATGCAGGGGTACGCCCTGGCCGGGTCCGAGCGTGACCTCGAATGCGCACCACGCGCCGTCGGTGCTCGCGGTCGATACGCGGCGCACCAGGCCGTTCCCGAAGTCCTCGGCCTCACCGGGGCCGATCATGAGCGGATTCATGGTGCCTCCTCGACGACAACACGGTCGCCGTGACTGGGCGGCGTGGTGACCAGCACGAACAAGAAATCCTCCGACTCTTCGTCGCTGAGTCTATGCGGCACCTTGGCCGCTTCGGCACGCGGCTGAGCATCGTGGCAAGCGCGGCCAGCGCGGCCAACGCGGCCTCGTGATCCTCCTCGCCCTCCCATTCGGCGGGCCGCCGCGGGTAGGGGTTCGTCATGAACCGGTACCAACTCAAGTCTGTCGCTATCACCCGTTCTTGCATGTCGTCGTCTTCCTTCACGACCGTCGGTCTAGCGTGCAGCGGACGATCATATCGCCCCACACCTCGGGCGACATCGACTGGGATGAGGGCTGTCCGAAGCTCCGCCTGGCGTCGTCACGCGCGACTTGGGCCGACGGCGGAACTTCGTCCAACCCTCGTACCTCACGGATCACCAGTTCAGCGTCGTCGCGGCCGTCGGCAGGACGGGCGCCCTCGCCTTCCGCGTCGCATACGACGCCCACTGAGACTACGGCGAGGCCCGCCACCTCCCCGCCAAGGACATCAACGGCGACGGCGGGGTCGACAAGACCGACACCACCCTCGCCCAGGGCGCCGTCGGCAAGACGCTCGGGCAGCCCGGCTACAACCCCGACGCCGACAGGGACCGCGACGGCACCATCAGCACGCGCGACGTGGCGCAGTTCGGCTCGACCGCGTGCATTGCCGCTGGGTGGGCGGCACTCCGGGCAAACGCCTTCCATCGCCGAGACTTTTTGTCTCATACGCCTTGACTCGCGTGCCGAGATGAGACAATATGTCTCGGTGCGCGTCATCAGCCTCAAGCCTCTGCGCGAGTTCTGGGAGCGGCACAAGGACGCCGAGCGGCCACTCCGCTCGTGGTACGGAATCGCGCTCGGCGCCGAATGGAAGAGCATCCGCGACGTGCGGAGAACCTTCCCGCACGCCGACGCCGTCGAGTCGGGAGGCGGAGGAACGCTGACCGTGTTCAACATCGGCGGAAACAAGTACCGCCTTGTCGCGCGGATACGCTACGACTACCGGCTTGTGAACGTCCGCTTCGTCCTGACGCACGCCGAGTACGACGAAGGTCGGTGGAAGGAATAGACCGATGCCTGCAGCAAAGCGCGCCAACAACACCAAGCTTCCCGGCAAGTTCGAGGAACTCGTTCGGATCATGCCGCCCCAGGCCATCAAGGACGACGCCCGCTACGCCGACGCGACCTCGATGATCGACCGCCTGATGGCGGTCGAGAGGCTGACGAAGGGCCAGGAGCTCTACATGGAGACGCTCGTGCAGCTGGTGCAGGCTTACGAGTCCGCGCACCACGCGATCGCGCTCCCGAGCGGCATGGACGCCCTCAGGCACCTGATGGCCGAGCACGGCCTCAACGCGTCGGCGCTGGCCAGAGTCCTCGGCGTGCACGAGAGCATGGGCTCGAAGATCCTCAGGGGAGAGCGCGCGCTCACCGTCGATCACATCAGGGCCCTCGCGGCTCGCTTCAAGGTCCGCGCCGAGATCTTCCTGGCGCCCCAGAGGACCTTCCGAGCAGGGTCGACTGCAACGACCGCCGCGAGGTCACGCGTCGCGTGAGCTTGCGACCAGTGGCGTGAGCCCTGAGGCGCGTGACAACGCCGGCGGGGCTCTTCGAGAGCGCCATCCACGACGTCAACGTCGATCCGGACGACAAGAGCCGCGGCCACAAGACCGTTCGTCACCAGACCACCATCCCCGCGACTGACGAGCACCCGTCCCTCCTCACGCGGGCGGTCGTGCCCGTCAGGCGCGAGAAGTTGTCGCCGGCGGCGGGCGGCGTCGCCGCCGTCGACGGAAGCACCGTCGCGTACGCGTACGACACGCTGCGCGCGGCGGGGTCCGCGGCGCCCGCTACGAGGCCCCTAATCGCTCAGGTTGGAAATCTCATCTGTGAGCCAAGCGCTGAAACTCGGCCAAAGAACGCAAGGCAAACTGTTCGGGTCGTCGTACTGCCGCCAGACCCCGACGCCCATCAGTCGTCCGTCCTCTGAATACACGAAACAGTCATAATCTCCGTCGCCGCTGTTGTTGAAGAGTAAGCAGCGGTGAAGAGTCGCAGGGTACCGACTACGCATGAGCAGATTCTCCGCGACGATGTCGACCCCGCACGCAGCGCCCGACGAAGCGGGCACCCGGAGCGTCTCCCAGAATGCGGGTTGCCGGTCGAAGAACCGTTGAAGGAACTTGGCGAAGTCATCGGGGATGTTCAGCCCAAGCGACTCGGAGGCGCGGGTGATGTCTGCCGAAGCGGGTACCGCCGCATCGGGATGAAGCACCGTGGCGAGCGGTTCAAAGTGCCGAAAGAGCTCGTCGAGTGTCTGCATCGGCTAGCTCCGAGGGCTTCTGCCATGCACATCGAGATGATCCGTCCAGTCCAAGAAGTCGATGTTGTCCGGATCATCAGCCAAATCGGGATGCTCCTCTACTGGACGCCTGTGGTGGCCTTCGATCGTTCGGCCGTCTCTACCCTTTGGCCTCCGCCCTTCGATGATGTCCTTTCGCTGCGCATCCGTCCAATCACGGGACCCCTTTCGCCCCGCAGCGAGTCTCTCCCTTTCACGTGCCCACGCGTCGCGCACACCCTTGTCACGCAGTCGCTTCACTACTCTGTCATAGCGCCTGTCGAGCTCCTCAAGCTTGTCACGGACCTTGGCGATTGTCCTGCAGGTATCGATCAGATCACAAGCATCGCCCGCAATCGGCACCATGGTCCAGAGATTCCAAAGCAATGAGCCACCGCTCGTCTCGACTGCCTCCTCAATTTCCTCAGCCAGTTCAAGGAGTTCTTTGATCTCCTTCTCCTTGGCGCTGTCTCGAATCCTCCCCTTCAGAATCTTCTTCAGCCTGTTCTCAACCATATCCCTGATAGCGGACTTGATCGAGCTCTTCGCGACTGCCATGCAGCCTCTCTTGAGGAGCCATGACAGCGGACTCAGTCCTTCCGGATCCAACATGAGTATGGGCTGGCCGCGGACATACTCGTACAACCCCATCCCATCCACATACCCCGCGGGATCCCGCTCGAGCCATCTGCCGAGCGTCGGGGAGTAGCTGCGGAACCGCACCGTGTACAGCCCGCTCTCGTCGTTGAAGATGTAGCCGCAGTAGCCGACGCC
>JBIKXP010000055.1:0-16908 GCA_044355685.1 Phycisphaerales bacterium | reverse complement strand
GAGGCGAGGCTGTATCCGCAGCGATACAGCGAGCCGATGACGACGCCGCCAGCCGGGATGCCGCGCGGATCGACGTCCGGCGGTCTGGCGGACCGAACCTACGGCGAGTGAATCGCCGCGGGCTGGAGACGTGGAGTCGACGGCTGACATCATCCGTTCCGTAATTTGAGCGCTCGCGACTCGCTTCGCTTTCGCTCGCTCTGGTCAGGCCGGGCGGAGTGAATCCGCCTCGGCCTGGGGGGCGCGTTTCAGCGCTCGCGACTCGCTTCGCTTTCGCTCGCTCTGGCGGACCGAACCTACGGCGAGTGAATCGCCGCGGGCTGGAAACGCCGGAGTCTGAAGTCACGGGTGCCCGGGGACGAAGTCCCCGGAACGACACGTGTCGGAGTCCAAGGCGGCTGCCGCAAGCAGCCGCCGCGAGAATGACGCGGCGCGCGCGACTGCGGACCGAACCCACGCGGCAAGCGCTCAGGCGTTCGTATCCCGCACGCGGCCATCAACCACGCGGCCATCCACCACGCAGCCATCAACCATGTGCACCTGCCGGTGCGCGCGCGCTGCCACGCCGTGATCGTGGGTCACCATCACCATGGTCAGACCCGCCTGCTGACGCTCCGCGAGAAGGTCGAGGATCCCCTCGCCGGTTTTGACGTCGAGGTTTCCAGTCGGCTCATCCGCCAACAGGATCCGCGGCGAATTCATCAGCGCGCGGGCGATCGCCACACGCTGGCGCTCGCCGCCGGAGAGTTCCGTAGGCCTGTGCTTGAGTCGATGCCCGAGGCCGCAGGTCGTCAGCAGTGCCGCGGCCCGGTCGCGCAGTTCCGAACGCTTGCCAGAAAGCCACGCAAGCCGCGAAAGGCCGACCAGCGAGGGCAGCATCGCGTTCTCAAGCACCGTGAGCTCGGGAAGCAGGTGGTAGAACTGGAACACGAAGCCGACGTCGTGGTTTCTGTAGAGGTTCTCGCGCCGCGCTCCGAAGCCGCGCAGTTCCGCGCCGTCGAATCGGATGGGACCCGAGTCCTTGTCGGGTCGGTCAAGGCCGCCGAGCAGATGCAGCAGGGTGCTCTTGCCGCTGCCGGAACTGCCGACGATCGACACCCACTCGCCGACTTGGACCGACAGCGACGCGTCGCGAAGCACGGGAACGCTGGCGCGTCCCATGAGATACGTCTTGCGGACATTGGTCGCCTCGAGCAGTGGCAGCGGGGGCTTCATTCGTACCTCAGGCTCTTGACCGGATCGGTGTCGGCCGCGCGCGCGGCCGGCACAGCTGCGCCGATCACGCTGAAGATGATGCCGCCGACCATCGTGCGCCGCGCGGCGTCCCAGTCGACCTCGCTCGGAATGCGCGTGAAGTAGTAGACCGCCGGATCCCAGATCTTGTAGCCGGGGTAGTCGAGCAGCAGCACCGCGATGCCGGCGAACGCGAGCGTCAGGAAGAGCCAGCAGACCACGCTCAGCGCGGACGTCCGCAGCACGCCGCGCACCGTGCCAAGAAGCGCGATGCCCACCAGCACCCATGCGATGACCTTCACCGGCAGCGAGGCCGGCGTGCCGAGCAGGTCGTGGATGTCGTTCAGGCGCGCGACGATGAGCGCTGCGAGCGCCATGCCGAGGATCGAGCCGACGATGCCGATGAGAAGTCCGTATCGGAGGAAGATCCAGAGAATTCCCGTGCGCGATGCGCCGACGGCGCGCAGGATGCCGATGTCGCGCGTCTTCTCCTGCACGATCGCCCAGAAGATGGCGAGGATCAGCGCCGCGCATACGACGTAGATGATGGAGAAGAGCGTGCGCATCAGCTCGCGCTCCTTCTCGACCGGGCCGATGAAGGCCGCGAGACGCTCCTCCCACGTGCTGATGCTGGTTCGGCCCGAATCGGGCGGAAGCAGGAGCCTGGTCGGGTCGGCGCGCATGCGGCTCGAGAAGAGCTCGTACGCGCCGCGCACGGCGTCGCGGAGTTCTGTCGCGCTCACGCCTTCCTCTGCGCGCACCACGATCGTGGTCGCGCGCGCGGGGTAGGTGCCGACGATCTTTGGGCGTCCGTTCTCATCGCGCTGGCGCGGATCGGCGTAGGGGGCCTCGTTCAGCTTCAGCATCTCCTGCGCGACCGAAAGCGGCACCAGCACGCGCTTCGAGTCGATCACGAAGAGGCCGCTCTGGAACTCGTTCACGATCTCGAGCTCGCGGCTCTGGTCCTCGCCGAGTTTCGCATTCGACGACACCGGAACGAGCGTCAGCGTCACGTCCTTTCCGGGCATCAGGTACTCGCGATCCTGCTCGACCGAGGGCATGCCCGGGGGACGCGTGCGGTAGCTGCCGTCCGCAAGGCGCTGGTTGTAGGTCGAGATCTCGATACCCAGCACGATGCCGTCGCGATCGCCGGACCGAAGCGTCCGGCCCGGCTCGTCACGGTGGTAGAAGGGGTCGCGGCGCGGGTCGTCTGGCCCGAGTTCGGCAAGTTCGTCCTCGGTCGGCGCCTTCCAGAAGAGCTTGCCGTAGTAGCCAGCCACCCGGTCGAGCGACGCGGGGTCGATGCCCCACACCTCGACGAACTCGACGCTGCCGCTGACGCGCTGCGAGGCGCCGACCGCGCGTCCGTCGGGTGAGATGACCTGCTCGGTCTCCATCATGCCGTAGGGCATACGGAGGAGCCCGAGCGTCTCGACGATGGGGCTCGCCGCTGCGGCCTCTGGGAGCGCCTCGAGGTCCGCGATCAACTCCTCGTAGTAGGGAATACCGACGATCGGGTAGCTGATGACGACGTCGCCGGTCATCGTCTTGCCGGAGTCGCGCACCATCGCGAGAAAGCCGGACATCACGCTGACGACGATGATGACGAGCGCCACGCACAGCGCGACGGAGGCCACCGCGATCAGTGGAATGATCCGCGACGTCAGGTAGCGATTCGCGAGCAGGGGTGCGTACATCGGGGCCGAAGTGTAGCCGCTTGGTTCGCGAACGAGGCTCTTCCGAGCTCGGTGGCCCGGAACCTACCGCGGCTCGAGGACGTACGAGCGGCCGCCCCAGCGGACCGGCACGCGGCGCCGAAGCATGCGCGCGCCATCGAAAAGCCAGTGCGCCACGATCGCCGCCGCAAGCGGGTGAAGGAACGCGCCGACGAGCGGAGCGCGCTGCCGCTGATGCAGCAGTAGGACGACGGCGAAGCCAGTCGCAAGTCCAAGCGCGCCGATTGCGGCGAGCACCACGCTGCCATCGATCCCCTTGAGCGCGCCGGCGATGCCAAGCGCGAGGGCCGCGACCGCGGCCAGAGGAAGCACGACGGAGACGATCAGCAGTTCAACCGCAGCGAAGACGAGGCGCCGGGGAATGCGTCCGCAACTCTCGATGTAGATGCGGGTCCAGCCCGATCGCATCGAGCGGGCTGAGTCGTACATGGCGACTTCCATGCGGCGCGAGGCGTCGACGACGGCGAGCCGCCCGCTGCGGTCGTGCATCCGGCGTGCGAAGGCGAGATCCTCGAGAAGCGCGTCCTTCACAAGTGAGTGGCCGCCGACCGATTCGTAGGCCTCGCGCCGGAAGAGCAGGAACTGGCCGTTCGCAAACGGCCAGCGGCGGTCCTCGCGGTTCGCCTTGTCGAGCGGGAACATGCGGAAGAGCATGGCGCCGGCGACCGGCTGCAGAAGTCGCTCGAAGTTGTGCTGGTAGGTGAGCCGTCCCACCGCCGAGAGGAGATCGGTGCGGCGGTCGGCCGCGATCGCGAGCATCGCATCGAGCATCTCCGGTTCGAGCCGGCAATCGGCGTCGGTGAAGAGCAGCCATTCGCCGGTTGCGTGCACGGCCCCGACGCGACAGGCGTTGCACTTGCCGGCCCAATCGTCGGGGCACGATGCGTTGTCGATCACGCGGAACCGCGGGTCGCCCTCAGCCGCCGCCAGCAAGAGTTCCTTCGTCCGGTCGGTGCAGCGGTCGAGCACGTAGATCGCCTCAAAGGCACGCCGCGTCTGCCTGCGAAGTCCGCGCACGCTTTCCGCAATCACGCGCTCCTCGTTGTGCGCTGGGATCACGATCGTGAGAAGCCCCGCGGCGGGCGGAAGCCTGTCGCCGTCGCGCACGCGCGGCACGTGGCGATCCGCGCGCACGATGCGATAGATCAGCACGCCGCCAATCCCCGCGAGGGCGAGCGAAAGCAGGGCGAGGATGACGGCGAGGACCTCCACGGGGCGCATGGTACGGCCCGCGGGTGCTGGGTGTCGGCGCGCGACGGAGGGTGGACGCATGGGCCGCGACGTCGTTTCTAGTTCGTACACTGCGCGGCCCATGAAGATCATGCTGACCAATGACGACGGCATTCACGCACCCGGGATCGCGGCGCTGCACGCGGCGATCCGCGATCTCGGCGAAGTGGTCGTCGTCGCGCCGAGCGAGGGTCAGAGCGCCACCAGCCACGGCATCACCTTTCACACGCCGCTCATGGTCGAAGAGTGCTCGCCGGCGCCGCACATGCGCGGCTTCGCCGTCGATGGCCGGCCCGCCGACTGCGTGAAGCTCGGCCTTCGTCGGCTGTGGCCGGATGCGTTCGGCGCCGGGTCGCTTCCCGACATCGTGATCTCCGGCATGAACTCGGGCGCGAATGTCGGCATCAACGTGATCTACTCCGGCACGGTCGGAGCGGCGGTCGAGGCGGCGTTTCTCGGGGTGCCGGCCATCGCCGTGAGTCTCCACATGGGAGGCGGGGCGCCGCACTGGCGCCGTGCCGCCGAGATCGCGCGCCACGCGATCAACCGCGTGCTCGAGCACCGGATCGATCCGCACACGGTCATCAACATCAACGTGCCCCGCACCCATCACGCCGACGATCCGATGCCGGCGATGCGGGTGGTGCAGATGAACACGGCCGCTGGGATCGACAACTACGAGCGGCGGACGTCGCCGAGCGGACAGGCGTACTACTGGCCGAACGGCGACGGCATGAAGTTCTTCCACACGAAGGAAGGCACCGACGTCGAGGCGCTGATGGATCGCTTCATCGCGGTGACTCCGCTGCAGTACGACCTGACCGATCACCACCGCATGAGCGAGTGGCGAAGTCGGCTGCATGGCTGAGCGCGGGATGTTCTGGCGGCGTGCGTTGACGACGACTGTTGTCGTCACCAGAGGGAGCGGCCGCAGCCGCGACCGCTCAAACTCTCGCGGCGGCTGCTTGCGGCAGCCGCCTTTGGCGTGATCAGCACCAGAGGGAGCGGCCGCAGCCGCGACCGCTCAATCTCTCGCGGCGGCTGCTTGCGGCAGCCGCCTTTGGCGTGATCAGCACCAGAGGGAGCGGCCGCAGCCGCGACCGCTCAATCTCTTGCGGCGGCTGCTTGCGGCAGCCGCCTTTGGCGTGATCAGCACCATAGGGAGCGGCCGCAGCCGCGACCGCTCAATCTCTCGCGGCTGCTTGCGGCAGCCGCCTTTGGCGTGATCAGCACCATAGGGAGCGGCCGCAGCCGCGACCGCTCAAACCACGGGTGCCCGCATGCTTCAGCATGCGGAACGGATGATGTCAGCCGTCGACTCCGACGTCCCCAGCCCGCCGCGATTCACTCGCGGCGAGGCTGACCAGAGCGAGCAAAGGCGGCGCTCCTGAGGCGAAGCCTCAGCGCGCCGCCAGTTGCGAGCGCTCAAACCTAGTCCTCCAGCATCACCAGTTTCAGACGGATCGTCACCGTCTGCCCAGGCTTCAGCTTCGCCAGCGGCGCGCCGCTCGCGCGCCACTTGAACAGCGCGCTCCGAATTGCCTCATCCACGCCGGGGTTGCCGCTCGAACGGACGATGCGCGCGACCTGCGGGACTCCATCGCGTCCGATCACGATCTCGCCGATCGGGTTGCGCGCGATGCCGGAGATCCTGCTCAGGGTGAGGAACTGCGGCCGGACCGGGCGCAGCTCGATTCCTCGCGCGGCGAGCGGACGGCCCGTGCGCCACAGCGCTGCCGGCACGTCGATCGTCGACGTCGGGTCGCTCTCGCGATCCGAGAGTTCACCCGCCTTCGACTGCGAGTCGCCCGGCTCGCCGGCAGGCGACGGCGGCGTCGGCGTCGTCTGCGCGCCGTCCGACTGCTGTGCGCCGGGTGCGCCCGCCGGTCGCTGCCCCGATGCGGGGCTCACGTTCTGGTCGCCCGCGGGATTCGACGTCGATTGCTCGCGCGCGCTCTCGCTGACGGCGCTCGTCTGGTCGGGCGAGCGCGGCGCGTCGATCGGTGGCTTCGCAGTGGTGGCGTTTGGGTCGCTCTCGGCGCGGGGTTCGGCGTTTGACGCAATCCCAGACGGCGCCGGATCGCGCGAGCGCGACGGATCGATCGCGGCCGGGGGCGCGGTGGTCTGGTCGTCGCGGGGTTCGGAGCTGGGGTCGGTGCGAACCGGGTTCTCGACAGGCGGCGCAGGCCGCGCGCTGTTGTCTGGCTGGGTTGGCTGCGGCGTCGGGTCGGGAACGGCACTGGTGTCTGGCCGCGTCTCTTCGGCAGGCGAGGCTCCGATCGGGCTCTCCTGTGGGCCCGCGCGTTCGTCGCTCGTCGGCGTGGAAGTCGCCGTCTGCGGCACGGGCGCCTCCGGCGTCGGCGGGCTTTGGTTCGGGCGCAGTTGCTCGTTCGCCTCAGGCGGAGGGAGCGGTCGTGCGAGTTCCGCATCCGCGCCGGTGCGCGCTGCGGTTTCGAGCGGAGGCGCACCTGGCTGCGTCGATGCGGGCTGCGGCATCGGCTGGGAAACGAGGTTCGCCGGCGGAGTCGAATCGCTGCCGGCCGCAGCCGCCGGCGAATCGGTCGACGAAGGGATCGGCGACATCGCGACCGTCGTGGGCGGGGCCGGCGGGACCAATGGCGAAGCCGTGCCGCGTGAGCCGCTCGCCGCCTGCAGTCGGAACGCGGCTTGCTCGACTTCCGCGAGTTCCGCGAGGTGCCGCTCGTACTCCGCGTAGCCGATCCAGTTCATCGTCACGGCCTTGCCGTCGTCGATGCCGAGGCGGACAAGTTCCTCACGTTCCTTCAGTTCCTCAGGAGCCCTGCGCTCAAGGTCGCGGCGTTCCTGAAGTGTGCGCCGCGCGTTCTCCGCCGAACGCTGCGCTGCACGCGCCTTGTCGGCCGACAGATCGCGCGGATCGCGCTCGTCAGAGCCATCCGCGCGTGCCGAATCGAGTTCCGTGACGTCGGACGTCCCCTCAAACTCGAGCCCGCCCCAATGGCCACCGAACACGCCGAGCGCCGGAAACATGAGGAAGAGATGCAGGGCGACCGACAGCGCCAGAGCGAGCGTGATCGGGAGGTTGGCTCTGATCCACTGCATCGATTGGACGGGGGTGGGGCGGGGGGTCGCGTCAGGCGTTGCGATTTCGCCCGCGCGGACGTTGCTCAGGGGTTCGTCGGCCCGGCCGCCGTGGGTTCGACGGGCGCCGTGGAAGGCGCCGTGGAAGGCGCCGTGGAAGGCGCCGTGGAAGGGGCCGGGGAAGGCGCGGATGCCGGGGGCTGGGGCGTCACGGACGGAACGGTAGGCCCGGTCGCAGGATTTGTCGCCGGCGGAGTCTCCACGTCGCGCGTCTCCGGTCCGCGGCGCTGGCGTCCCACGATGTTCACATTGAACTGCCAGGGCTGCAGACGATCCCAGACGTCCAGCAGGATCGCCGAGCGATCGACCGGCGACTCGCCATCGGCAAGCGCGAGATACACGACGAGATCCGGCGAATTCGTGCGCGCCTCCTCGAGCTTCGGGCCGAGTTCGTCGAGGCCGACCGGCACGCGGTCGAGATAGAGCGCGCCGTCGAGGTCGATGGAGATCGTCGCAGCCGGCACGGGCTTCGCCGCCTGCCCCGACTGGTATGTCCGCAGCGACATCGGGATCAGATCAACGCGCTCCATGACCATGACGCTGTAGATGAAGAACGTGAGCAGAAACAGCATCACGTCGATCAGCGGCGCAAGTTCGATGCGCGGTTCATGCGGAATGCGTCGGACCTTGAACATGGCGCGATCTCGGCGGGCGGCCCCGCGTCAGGCTTCCGGCGCGGGCTGCGACTCGGCTGGGATCGCGCCGGACTCGGCGTCGACGTCCTCCATCGGGGCGCTGGCGACGCCGACGACCGCGTCGCCTTCCTTCAGGCGAACGACGCGGACGCCCTGCGTGTTGCGGCCGACCTCGCGGATCGACGCGGCCGGGACGCGCACCAGCATGCCGCCTTCGCTCACGACGACGACGGAGTCGTCCGGCGCGATCGGAAGCACGGCGACGACGAGACCGTTCTTGTCGGTGGTCTGGATGTCGATGCGTCCCTTGCCGCCGCGCGATTGGGCGCGCGTCGAGCCATCCTCGCTCTGGACGAGGTACTCGCTGAACGCGGTCCGCTTGCCGAAGCCCTTCGTGGTGACGGTGAGCAGCGCGCGGGAATCGTCGCAGCGCACGATCCCGACGACCTCGTCGGTGTCGGCGAGCTCAATGCCCTTCACGCCCGCGGCGTCGCGGCCCATCACGCGGGCGTCGTCCTCCTCGAAGCGGATCGCCATGCCCTCGCGCGTCGCGAGGAGCACGTGGTCCACGCCCGACGTCGAGATCACGCCGATCAGGTTGTCGCCCTCGTTCAGCGCGACGGCGATGATGCCGGCGCGGTTCACGTTGCGGTAGTCCTTCAGGCTCGTGCGCTTCACGCGGCCCTTCGAGGTCGCGAAGACGAGATAGTCCTCCTTCTTCTCGAAGTCCTCGATCGGAAGGAAGGTGCGGATCGTCTCGCCCTCGCGGAGGTCGAGCAGGTTCACGATGGCGCGGCCCTTCGCGGTGCGCGCCATCTCGGGGATCTGCCAGACCTTGATGCGGAACACCCGGCCGGTGTTCGTGAAGCAGAGGAGATCGTCGTGCGAGCCGCAGACGAGCACCTGCTCGACGTAGTCGTCGTCGCGAGCGTCGGAGCCCTTGATCCCCGTCCCGCCACGACTCTGGGTCCGGTACGTGTCGAGAGGCAGGCGCTTGACATAGCCCGCGTGGCTGACGGTGAGCACCGCGGTGTGCTCGGGCACGAGCTCGCCGAGTTCGAAGTCCTCGGCCTCGCTTCCCTCGATCGCGGTCTTGCGTTCGTCGCCGAATCGCTCGGCCAGCGCGACGGTGTCGGCGCGCACGATGGCGAGGATGCGGCGCGGGTCGGCGAGGATCGCCTCAAGTTCATCGATGGTCGCAAGCAGCTCGCCGAGTTCCTTCGCGAGCTTCTCGATCTCGAGCCCGACGAGCTGGATCAGGCGCAGCGCGCCGATCGCATCGGCCTGGACGCGCGTGAGCGCCACACCGCCCTTGCCGGCGGCGAACGCAGCCTCGGCGCGCTGGACGAGGCGCGACGGGACGATGTCGATGCGCGCGTAGTCCGGCGAGATCCGGAACGCGCGCTGCATGAGGCGCTCGATCGCCTCCTCGCGCGTGCGGCTCGTTCGGATGAGGCGGATGACCTCGTCGATGTCGCAGACCGCGTAGATGAGTCCCTCGAGCTTGTGGGCCGCCTGGCGCGCCTGGCGCAGCTCGAACTCGCAGCGCCGGCGGATCACGTCGACGCGGTGATCGATGTAGCACTGGATCAGCTGACGCAGCGACAGCGTGCGCGGCTGATGGTTGATGAGCGCGATGTTCTGGATCGAGTAGCTCGACTGAAGCGGCGTGAACTCGTAGAGCTGCTTCTCGACCGTCGCCGGATCGGCGCCCTTCTTCAGGACGATCTGGATGCGCGTGCGCGCATCGCGACCGGAGTGGTTGCGGACGTCTGCGATGTCCTGGATGCGGTCTTCCTTCGCGGTCTCGACGATCTTCTCGATCAGCGCCGCCTGCGACACCTGATACGGGATCTCGTCGATCACGATCGCGTCGCGCTGGTTCACCTTTTCGTGATGCACGCGTCCGCGCACGACGAGTCGCCCGCGGCCGGTGGCGTACGCCTCCATGATGCCGCGGCGCCCCATGATGATGCCGCCGGTGGGGAAGTCGGGGCCCGGGACAAGTTCCATGAGCCGCTCGACGCCGATCAGCGGCTCGTCGATGGTCGCGACGATCGCCGCGCAGATCTCCCGAAGATTGTGCGGCGGCATCGTGCTCGACATTCCGACCGCGATGCCGGAGGAGCCGTTCACGAGGAGGTTCGGGAACTTCGCCGGGAGGACGCACGGCTCCATCAGCCGCTCGTCGTAGTTCGGCTTGAAGTCGACGGTCTCCTTGTCGAGATCCTCCATCAACGCCATCGCCGCGGCGGTCATGCGCGCCTCGGTGTAGCGCATCGCGGCAGGCGGGTCGCCTTCGATCGAGCCGAAGTTGCCCTGCTTGTCGACGAGCATGTAGCGCGTCTTCCAGTCCTGCCCGAGGTTCACGAGCGTCGGATAGATGACGGCCTCGCCGTGCGGGTGGTAGTTGCCGCTGGTGTCGCCGCAGATCTTCGCGCACTTGATCTGCTTCCGGCCGGGCGAGAGCTTGAGATCGTTCATCGCCACCAAGACGCGCCGCTGCGAGGGCTTGAGGCCGTCGCGCACGTCGGGAAGCGCACGATCCATGATCGTGCTCATCGCGTAGGTGAGGTAGCTCTCGTGCAGCTCGCGGTCGATGTCGAGATCGATGATGCTGTCGTGCTGCGGAGCAGGTCCGTCGCCCGCGGTCGGTGGAGAGTTCGCGCCTTCTGCCATCGGAAAAACGGTCCTTTCAGACCTCCTCGGAGGAGAGCCGAAAGTATAGCCGAAATCACCCTCGGCCGCCGCCGGGCGACTGTGCGGAAGCCCCTGTTTTCTAGGCAGTTCTACGCATCGTGCACGCCGACGATCGCCACCCCGAGCCGGTCGGCGGCCGCGAGCACGGCGGGCTTGTCGACGAGGATCACGCGGCCCACCCCGACGGCAATGCAGCCGCCGCCCGCGGCGTGCATCTTCTCGACCGTCGACACGCCGATCGTTGGTACGTCTGCGCGCATGTCGTGGCCGGGGCGCGCCGTCTTGAGGAGCGTCCATCCCTTCCGGCGGCAGAGTTCGCCGGCGCGCTCGATCATGCGGTCGGTTCCTTCGACGGCCTCGACGGCGATGACGTCCTTCTCGCGCACGGCGATCGCCTGCCCGATGTCGAGCGCGCCCACCTGCTTCAGCAGCGGCCAGCCGAACGCGACGTCGGTGCGCTGCTCGTCGGTCGGGGCGCGCCGCGTCAAGACGCCCTCGCTGGCCATGTGGTCTGGGATGTAGGTGGTCGAGTCGATCAAGACGAGGCCCTCCTTCGCGAGATCGTCCGCGAGGACGGTGAGAAGCGTGGCGCTGCGGCGGTCGTGCCGGAGCTTGCGGTACCAGAGGTTGATCGCGCGCCAGTCGGGCAGCTGGCGCAGCATCCGGAAGGGGTCGTGCATGCGCGCCTTCGCGACGCGGCCGACCATGACGGCCTCGGTGACGCCAAAGCGCCGCGCGAGGCGCAGCCAACGGCCCAGCTGCACGATGCCCGCTTCCGCGAAGTCGTCGCAGAGGCCCGGAAGTTCAGGTGTGAATTGGTCGCGCAGCCCGATGCAGGCGACGCGCCGACCTGCCGCGCGCATGCCTTGCGCCACGATCACGGGAAGCTGCCCTTGTCCCGCGATCAGGCCGATCGGCGGGGACGCTGCGCTCGGAATCCTCGGCGCGCTCGCAGTCATCGGTTGGTCTTCGGCCCCATCGGAAGGAACCGGTCCGGGTCGGCGTGCACCGGCGTGCGGGCGTGCGACTCGAGCCAATCGAGCGAGCTCTCGAGGTCGGTGCTGAAGTGCAGGATCTCCCAGACCGCCTCGCGCACGAAGCGCTCCGTGACCGCGTGCTCGATCAGCGCCTTCAGGGGGAGGTAGTAGCTGTGGTCGTCGAGGACGGCGATCGGCTTCCCGTGGTCGCCGATCTGTCGGCCGACGAGCGTCTCGAAGAACTCCTCGTAGGTCCCGAGCCCGCCGGGAAGGACGAGGAACGCATCGGCCCGCTCCACCAGCAGGCGCTTGCGCTCGCGCATGGTCTCGACGACCACCAGTTCGTCGCAGCCGGTCCAGCCTTGCTCGAGGTCGAGGAACTTGCGCGTGATGATGCCTTCGACCCGTCCGCCCGCCGCCTTGCATGCCCGCGCGGCTTCGCCCATCAGTCCGATGCCGCCGCCGCCGTAGACGAGCGTGATGCCTCGTTTCGCCAGGAGTTCGCCGGCCGCGCGCGCGGCGACCGCGAAGTGCGGGTCGAGGCTCGAGGAACTCGAGCAGTAGAGCGTGACGGATCGAAGCGCCTTCATCGCGTGTACCTTACCCGAGCCCCATGCTCGGCATCGTCCTCGGTCTCCTCCTCCTCGGATTCGCCCTGTCCGCGCCCTTCACCGGCCTGCTCGCCCGGCTCGGCATGCGCGTCGGCGCGCTCGATACGCCGGGTGCGAAGGGGCACGTGAAGGAACTCCGCAAGGTGCCGAACATCGGCGGGATCGCGATCTTCTGGTCGACCATCGCGCCCCTCGCGGCCGCGCTGGGGCTTCTCTACGTGGCGCCCGACGTCGTGCTCGAGTGGGCGCCGACGATGGGGCCCTACTTCGAGCGCGCGCTGGCCACGCGGAACGACTGGGCCGTCATCGTGGTCGGCGCGCTCGCGCTCCACCTGATGGGCCTCTACGACGACCGCCGCGCGCTGTCGGCGTGGCCGAAACTCCTCATCCAGCTGTCGATCGCGCTCCTCACCACGGTCCTGAGCGACGTTCGGCTCCTCGACAACTTCCTCTCGCCGCTGCCGGGCGGGGAGTTCCTGAGCATCGTGCTGACGGTTGCGTGGATCGTCGTCATCGTGAACGCGGTCAACTTCATCGACAACATGGATGGCCTTGCCGCCGGGATCGGCATGATCGCGGCGCTCTGCTTCATGGCGGCGACCATCCTCAACGGGCAGTGGTTCATCGCCTCGGCGCTGGCGCTCCTCGCGGGTTCGCTCGCAGGGTTCCTCGTGTGGAACGTGCCGCCGGCGCGCATCTTCATGGGCGACGGCGGGTCGCTCTTCATCGGCTACATCCTCGCATGCCTGTCCGCGCGCACGACCTTCGTCGACGCAGCCCACGCCGACTACGCGCTTGGCACGGCGTGGTACGGCGTCTTCATGCCGCTTCTCGTCCTCGCGATCCCGCTCTACGACGGCGTCTACGTCACGGTCTGGCGCGTGCGCCGCGGCAAGAGCCCGTTTGTCGGCGGACATGAGCACATCTCGCACAGGCTCGTGCAGCTCGGGCTCTCGAAGCGCCGCGCGGTCTTCGTGCTCTGGCTCCTGACCGCGGTGACGGCGATGAGCGGCATCGGCCTCGGGCTGATGAAGCCGTGGCAGGCTGCGCTCGTCGGGGCGCAGCTCCTCGGCATCTATCTCGTGATGCTGATTCTCGAGACGAGCGTCGCGCGCATCGAGGACCCTCCGAGCGGCACGCAAGACGGATCTGGCGGAGGCGGCGGAGGGGCGGCGCCATGAGCTCGACGGCCCTGCGCGTCTCCGGCCTCGCGGGAATCCTGGCTGCATCGAGCCTGCGCGCGATGATCAGCGTGCAGCCGCAGGTCATCTTCGACGTCGATCCCGCGCGCGACGCGCTTCCGATGCTCGCGATCGGCCCAGTCGGTTCCGGCATCCTCGACCTCATCCTGCTCGCGTCGGCGGCGCTCGCCCTCGTCGGCGAGTGGCGCGCCGGCCACGGCGTGCGTGCGCTGCCGCTCGCGCTTGCGGCGCTCGGCTCGGTCGCCGTCTTCATCCACGGGCTTGGAAACTCGGTCGATGCCTTCCGCGGCGGGACGTGGATGGCGGCGATGTTCGCAGTGGTGGCGCTCGCGCACCTCTTCCGCGAGCGACGCCTTCGCGTGGTGGCCGCGGCGGTGCTCTTTGCCGCAACCGTGCCGCTCGTCGCGCGCGGCGCGGTACAGGTGACGCGCGAACATGCCGCGACGGTGGCGCAGTACGACGCCTCGCGCGAGGTGTTCCTCGCCGAACGCGGCTGGGAACCCGACTCGAGCGCGGCGCGCAGCTACGAACGGCGTCTGCGTCAGCCGGAGGCGACGGGTTGGTTCGCGCTGTCGAACCCGTTCTCGTCGCTCATGGGAATCGGCTTCGTCGGGCTCGGCGCACTTGCGATCGTCGGCTGGCGTCGCGGACTTGCCGCGCCGGCGAGCCTCGTCGGACTCGCCGCGCTTGGTGCGGGAGCGCTCCTTCTCGTGAACGGGGGCAAGGGCGCGATCGCAGCGACCGGCCTCGGCGCGACGTGCGTGGTGCTGATCGCGCGCGGCACACTCGCGCCCCGCGCGGGGCTTCCGCTCGCCTTCTCCGCGGTGGCGATCCTGCTCGTCATCGCCCGCGGTCTGATTGGTCCGTCGATCGGTGAACTCAGCGTCCTCTTCCGCGCCTTCTATCTCGAAGCGGGCGCGCGCATCCTCGCGGCGAATCCGCTCCTCGGCATCGGTCCCGACGCGCTGCAGCCGGCCTTCATGGTGGCGAAGGCCGCGAACTGCCCGGAGGACGTCGTGAGCCTCCATTCGATCTTCGCAGACTGGCTCGTCGCATACGGCCTGTTCGGCGCCTCGTGGGCGCTGGCGCTCGCCTGCATGATGCGCGGAGTCCTGCGCATTCCGGTCGGCGACGACCGCGCCCAGCCTGCGCTTACCGGCGCGCTCTTCGAAGCGGGCGCGTCGCCGCTTGCGCTCCGCGTCGCCGGCGCCATCGCGGTCGCGGCGCTCGTGCTCCAGTCGCAGATCGAGGCTCCGGCGCTCGATCAGCAGGCGCTCGTCCTCCGCGCGATCGGCCTCGCGGCCTTCGTGGTGGTGGCCGCGTGCGCGGCTCGCATCGCCGAGGAACTCTCCGAGCGCGAGTTCGCCGCGATTGCGATCGGCGTCGCGGTTCTCGCGCTCGTCCACGCGCAGATCGAGATGTCGGCGTGGCTCGCGGGCTCGGTGGCGATTGTTCTTGCAGTGATCGCGCTCGGGTCGTCGCTTCGCCCCGGTGGCGCCGGGGGCCGCGTCGCGATGGCGCTCGCGGTGCTTCCGCTCGCCGCCGCCGCGCTTCCCGCCATCTCCGTGCTGCGCGAACGGAGCCTGCACACCGAGCTCGAGCGCGCTGCCTCCGATGTGCGGCCGCTGGTCGAGGTGCGCGCTGCGTTCATCGAGCTCGCTTCCGCGCGTGGCCGCGGCGAGGCAGACGACGGCGCGCGCCTCGTCGATGCCGTCGAGGCGACCGGCGATGGCGAGGCTGCCCAAGCCGTCGCCGCAGCGCTGCGCGCGGACGACGCCGAGGCTGTGAAGCGGGCGCTTGTCGCACTCGACGGCCGTCTCCGCCGCGCTGCGTCAGAGATCCTCAGTCGCGCGGCGGCCGCGCATCCCGAGAGCCGAGTTCCCCGCGAGGCCGCCATCAAGCAGTTGGCCGCGAGCGGTCGCCGCACGACCGGATCGCGCGCGACCCGCATCGTCGACTCCGCCGCGCACACCGAAGCCATGCGGCTCGCCGCCGAGTGGGCCGCCTCCGAGCCCGGACAGAGGCCGTTCTCGCTTGCGTCAGATCTCGCGGTCGAGTCCCTGATTGACGCGACGATTGACGCGACGATCGACGCGACGATCGACGCGAAGATCGACGCGATCCGCTCCGGCGACGATGTCGCGGTGCGGCGCGCCGCGGAGGATGCGGTCATGTGGGCGGAGCGCGCGCTCGAGGCGCAGCCGCGGAGCACGCGCCGGCTGGTCGACTACGGCGATGCGCTTTCGGCACTTGGTCGAAGTCGGGATGCGGTCGACGCCTACGAGGCCGCGCTGGCGCAAGACGACCGTCTCGCGCTCGATCCGCTCATGCAGTTCTCGACGCGCGAACGGAACCGCGTGCGTGAGGCGCTCGAGCGCAATCGGATCAAGGCCGAAGCCCCGTCTCCTCCTCCGCCGACACCGCCGTCGCCGAATCCGGCTCCCTGACCGCGTCGCAGCGTGCGGCCTCAGCGGACCCGGACGACCGATCGTGCGAACCCACGCGTCATCGTGATGCCGCGTTCAGGCGGGAACTTCGCCATGCCTTCCGCGCGCAACGCCACGGCGGGCCCCGCGGCGTACGCCTCGTAGGCCTCGCGTGAGGCGAAGTGGTAGCGGCTCTCGACATCGCCCGGTACGTCGCCCGGCGCATCGCCCGATCCGTCACGTTCGGGCTCAAGCTCGACGAGCTCTGCGTCGAGCGCGCCCGCCTTCACCACGTCGGCAAGGTGGCCGCCGGCAAGCCAGCCGATGAATTCGGCCCGCGTCGCTGCATTCGTGAAGCGCGAGCGCACCGAGTAGAGGAACTGCGCTTCACTCGCCACGCGCCGGCTCCGTTTCCCGCGCGGCGTTGATCGCGTCGATCACCTGCTGCGGCGTGTAGTCGCTTGCGTTCAGCACCACGCTGCCGTCGCGACCGTACACGAGGAGCAGCGGGATCGTCACGCGGTTCGAGGCCTTGAGCAGCGCATTGCCGGCCTCGTTGTTGCCGGTGAGATCGACCTTGATCGCCGCGACGTCCTCGGCGTTGAGCTCCTTCGAGACGCCCGGCTGGTTGAGGACGAGCACCTCGAGGGTCTTGCAGTTCGCGCACCACTCGGCCGTGAAGTCGATGACGACGACCTTGCCTTCCTTCTGCGCGGTCGCGAGTCGCTCCGGCGTGTAGTAGGTCCAGTCGATCGGGCCCTTCGCGGTCTGCGACAGTCCGATCAGCACGCTGACCGCGAGGATGAACGCGCCGAGTCCACAGAAGACCACGCGGTTGAACGGCCTCTTCGACAGCGCGATGGTGCGCCACAGGAGCCAGCCGCCCGCCGACGCGCCAAGCACCGCGACCACCCACCAGTAGGCGCTGTTCGGCGGCTCGGGCGGCGTGACCATGAGTCCCGCAAGTCCGGCGCCCACGAAGTAGGCGGCCGCCGCGAGAAGGAGCAGTCCCATCACCTGCTTGATGAGGTCGCTCGC
>JBIKXP010000054.1:0-16914 GCA_044355685.1 Phycisphaerales bacterium | reverse complement strand
CGACGCCGTACTCGTCGAACCGCATGATCTCGGCGCGTCCGCCGCCAAACGCGACGCTCCACGCCTCGGTCGTGGTGGCCGGCGCGGCGAGCCCCAGCGCCTTCAGCGCGGCGGCGGCGCGGGGACCAGCGATCGTCAGCCGCGCGTGCGTCGACGTGCGCGACTCGACGGCGACATCCTCCGCGAACACCATCTTCTCGAGCGCGTCGCGCACCGACGCGACGTCATGCACGAGCGTGTCGATGACGAGTGCATCGGGAAGCGCGGCGATCACGAGATCGGCATCGATGCGCCCCTTGCGGTTGGTGAGGAACGCGCGGGCGACGCCGCCCTCCGGCAGCCGCTTGAGGTCCTGCGTGACCAGCCGATTCACGAAGTCGACGCGGTCCTTGCCGCGCACGACGAGCGACCCCCGCTCGCAGGCGTCGACAAGCGCGCAGCCGCTGCGGATGGCCGCGTATTCGAGCTCCACCTCCGCGTACGCGGCGACGACCTCGCAGGTGGGCGCGCCCTCTGCGTCGGCGGGACCGAACGGCAGGTACTCGATCTCGACTTCCCGCCGTGTTGCGACCGCTCCGCGGGCCTCGCGGGCGCGCTCGGCGCGCCGCGCGGCGTCTTGCGCCACGAAGGCGCGGTGGGAGGCTCTCAGCGGGGTGTCGAATTGCATGGCAGGATCCTATACCATTGCCGATTCCCCTTCCGGCGCCGCGAGGCCCGGCAACGAGCCCCCGCGACGCGCACGCAACACGAGGCAACACCATGGACATCGATCTCTTCCGTCGGCTCTGCGAAACCCCTGGAATTCCCGGCCGCGAGGAGCGCGTGCGCGCGCTGATCGCGAAGGAGACGAAGGGTCTCTTCGATGCCTCGAAGACCGACGCGATGGGCTCGCTGATCTCGACGCGCAAGCCGACGGCGAAACTCGCGAAGGGCGCGAAGCCCGTTCGCGTGATGCTCGCGGCGCACATGGACGAGATCGGCTTCTTCGTGCGCCACATCGACGAGCAGGGCTGCATCTGGGTGAATCCGGCCGGCGGCTTCGACGCGCGCAACCTGTTCGCGTCGCGCGTTCTCGTGTGCACGCCGAAGGGCGACTTCAAGGGCGTCATGAACCCGGGCGGCAAGCCGATTCACATCTCGAGCGAAGCCGAGCGCACCAAGGTGCCCGGCGTCGAGGAGTTCTTCATCGACCTTGGCCGCGACGCCGAAGACGTGAGGAAGTCGGTCGAGATCGGCGACTTCGTCGTCCTCGACCAGCCGTTCCTCGAGACTCCGAAGAAGCTCGTTTCGAAGGCGATCGACAACCGACTCGCGTGCTTCATCGCGATCGAGGCCGTGCGGAAACTCGCCAAGCGCAAGGGCGGCCACGCCTGCGAGATCATCTGCGCCTTCACCACGCAGGAGGAAGTGGGCCTGCGCGGCGCGCAGACCGCGGCCTACTCGGTCAAGGCCGACATCGGCGTCGGTCTCGACGTGACGCTCGCCTGCGACACGCCGGGTGTCCCGGACAACCAGCGCGTCACCAAGCAGGGCCTTGGCGCGGGAATCCTCATCCAGGACAGCTCGATGATCTCCGATGCGGGACTCGTCGCCGACGTGGTCGCCGTGGCGAAGAAGAACAAGATCGCGTACCAGAAGTCGATTCTCCCGCGCGGCGGCCAGGATGGCGCCGCGATCCAGCGCGCCGGCGAGGGCGCCCGCTGCATCGCGATCGTGACGGGAACCCGCTACATCCACACGACGACCGAAATGGTCGACAAGGCCGATCTCGAGGCGACGATCGAGCTTCTCGCGGAATGGCTCGCGTCACTCTCGTGAACTGATCCACGCTCGATGAACTCGACCGGAAAGGCCCGTCAGGACGGGCGGCGCGACACGAGCGACGCGCGGGCCATGTCGATCGCAACGCGGGCGATCTCCCGCGCGGCGTCCTCGCGCGGACGCGCGTCGAGTTGCGCGCGCATCTGCTCGCGACGCGCATCGTCGGTCATGAGGCCCACGAGTTCCTTGCCGAGCGTCGCGCGGTTCCGCTGCGCATCGATGAGATCATCGGCAAGCACGGCGAGGCCCTCCTGCGCGTAGGGCTCGGCGTTCCAGCGCTGGTGCAGATCGGCGTGGTACGGATACGGCGCGAACACCGTCGGCACGGCGTTGTGCACCGCTTCCGCCACCGAGTTCGCGCCAGCGCGGCTCAGCGAGAGATCGGCCGCGCGCCATGCGAGGCCCATCTCATGGACGAACGGAACGACGCTCGCGCGCACGCCCGCTGCGCGATACGCCGCCTCGACCGGCGCCCGATCGGCGTTGCCGACGAGGTGGAGCACCTGCCAACCGCTGAATGCGGGCCGCTCCTCCTGCAGGAGAAGCGCCAGAAGATCGTTGAGGCTCGCAGCGCCTTGCGAGGCGCCCGTCACCAGAAGCGTGCGGAAGCCTGGCGCGAGCCCGAGTCGCTCGCGCGCCTCCGCCTGGGTGCCGTCGCCGATCGCGGCGCGGCGGATCGGCATTCCGACGACGCGCTCCGCGAAAGATGGCATCGACGGCGTCGGCAGCGCCGTGAGAATGCGCGCGGCGCGTCGCGCCACGAGTCGGTTCGCCTTGCCGGGCGTCGCGTCGAGATTCACGAGAAGGACCGGAACGCCGAGCGCGTTCGCGGCCGTGGCCACGGGCGCGGTCACATAGCCGCCAAGCGCGACCACCACGCGCGCGCGGCGCTCAACGAGCAGGCGCCGGGATTGCGCGCGTCCCATGAGAAACGCACGCGCAAAGCGGATGAGCCGCGTCGGCCGCAGCGAGAGGCCCTCGGCCGTGATGGGAACGAACGCCGCGCCGACATGGGCAAGCATGCGCGCGTCGACCGCGCGCGTCGAGCAGGCGAAGACCCGCTCGAACTCCGGCGCGAGTTCCGCAACCTGTTCCGCAATGGCGATGCCGGGCGAGATGTGTCCGCCCGTGCCGCCTCCGGCGAACACGATGCTTCCGAGGCCGAGATTGCTCTCCGTCGCGCGCGAGGTCATGGCTCCGCTCCTCGCTGCATTCAGGCCGGCAGCGCGCCATCGCCCGAGCCCGATGGTGGTTTCGTCGCATCGGTCGGGCCGTTGCTCGCATCGATCCCTGCATCGGCGCGCGACTCGTCGATTCCGAGCTCACGCTCGCGCCGCATGGCGAAACGCTCGATCGAGAGAACGAGGCCGAGCGACGCGCCGATCATCACCCATCCCGAGCCGCCGCTCGAGAGAAGCGGAAGCGCGATGCCCTTTGTGGGAGCAAGCCCCGTGACGACGAGCAGATTGATGAGCGCCTGCAGGCCGATCGTGGTGAGGACGCCGATTCCCACAAGACGCGAGAAGGGCGGCACGATGCGGTCGGCGTTCGGACTGCGAGAACCGCGCGTCACGATGGCCAGTCCGAAGAGGAGGAGTCCCGCGTAGAGCGATACGACGAGAAGCGAGCCCATGAGCCCCTGCTCCTCGCAGATGATCGCGTAGATGAAGTCGGTGGTGTCCTCGGGGAGATAGCCGAACTTCTGCAAGCTGTTCCCGAGTCCGCGCCCAGTAAGGCCGCCGCCCGCGATCGCGCTCATCGATTGGATGATGTGGTAGCCGATCCCCTCGGGGTCCTGCCACGGATCGCGCCATGCGAGGAGGCGGTTCACGCGATAGGGACTGGTGATGATGGCGACCGCCGCGAGCAGCGCTCCGATGGGCACGAGCGCGGCGACGTAGGTCCAGCGCAGGCCGCCGATCAGAAGCACGGTGGTGCAGCTTGCGAACACAAGCACCGCCGTGCCGAGGTCTTCCTTGCCGATGAGGCCGCAGATCAGAACAAGTACGCCGAAGGCCGGCACGAAGCCACGCTTGAACGAGCGCAGCCTGTCCGCGTGCCGGACGCAGAACCATGCGGCCACGATGAGCATGCCCCACTTCGCCAGTTCGCTTGGCTGGAAGCCGTAGCTCGGCGGACCGATCCAGCGCGAGCTGTTGTTCACCTCGCGGCCGATGCCCGGCACGTGCACGAGGATCAACGTCACGACGGAAAGGCCCAGGATCCACGGGACCGGAGACAGCGCGCCGCGCAACTTGTACAGCCACTCGACGTTGATGCGCGACGCGACGAACATCGCCAGGAGCGAAAGCGCCGCGAGAATCGACGTGCGCCCGAGGAAGACCTGCTCGAACGAGATCGGGCGATAGGCAGCCTCGAGCTTCGCGAACTGCGCCTCGGTGATCGCGCCGCTCTGTACAAGCGCCGGATCGGGCGGCACGGAGAGGCCTGCGGAGTTGACCATCACGACCCCGATCACGAGGAGGGTCAGTGCGCAGAGAACGACGCCATGCGACATCCGGAGCATGGGTCGATTATCGGCATTTTCGCGCCGAGCGATGGAGAAGTCCCGCAGCGGTCGTCTCGGCTACCCTGTCGTTCCGATGTCGCAAGGACCGACCGTCTATCTCGAGACTTTCGGCTGCCAGATGAACGAGCTCGACAGCGAACTCGTCCGCGGCCAGCTCCGCAGTCTCGGCTACCGCTTTGTGGCCGATCCGGCCCGGGCGGACGTTGTGCTCTACAACACCTGCTCGGTGCGCGAGCAGGCGGAGAACAAGGCCTACTCCCGGCTCGGCCTGATCGGCATGCGCAAGAAGGCGGGCGAGCACGTCATCCTCGGCGTGCTCGGCTGCATGGCGGAGCGCGACGGCGCCGACATGCTGCGCCGGTTCCCGCAGGTCGACCTCCTCTGCGGCCCGGGCGAACTCGACCGGCTTCCGGCGCTTCTCGACAACGTCCGCCGCACCGAGGGCGCGTCCCGCGAGGAGCGGATCGCCCTCGCCGGCAACAAGTCGCGCCGCTCGGCCACCCTGGCCGCGGCCGAGGATCAACTCGAGCTTCTCGATCTTTCCCGCGCGTTTGACCCGGCCGCTCCGGGGGCAGACCATCGCTCGGCGTACGTCCGTATCACCCGTGGCTGCAACAAGTTCTGCACCTACTGCGTCGTCCCGAACACCCGGGGCGCGGAGGTGCACCGACCGCCAGACTCGATCGTCGACGAGTGCAAGCGCCTCGTCGACGCCGGCGTCGTCGAGATCACCCTGCTTGGGCAGACCGTCAACCACTACCGCTACACGCACGGAAAGGCGGTCGGTGTGGAGGGAGTGGAACTCCCGCAGGTCGGGCCGGGACTGTCCGCCTTCCGAAGCCCGATCCCCGCCGGCGAGCGCGTCACCACCTTCGCAGAGCTCCTGCGCCGGATACACGACGAGGTGCCTGCGCTCCGCCGTCTGCGCTTTGTCACGAGCTACCCGCGCGACTTCGGCGACGACATCCTCGACGTCATGGCCGCGAGCCCGCGCATCTGCCGCTACATCCACGCGCCGGCGCAGTCGGGCTCCGACCGGATCCTCAAGCTGATGAACCGTGGCTACACCCGCGGCGAGTACCTCGAGTTCATCGCCCGTGTCACCGAGAAGCTGCCCGACTGCACCATCGCCGGCGACATCATCGTGGGCTTTCCCACGGAAACCGAGGCGGATTTCGAGGAAACCGTGTCGCTTGTCCGCGCGGTGCCCTTCAAGAACAACTTCATCTTCAAGTATTCGCCGCGGCCGGGCACGACCGCGATCACGCGCTTCGAGGACGACGTTCCCACCGACGTGAAGAAGCTGCGCAACAACATCCTGCTCGACGTGCAGTCGGAGGTCAGCGCGCGCGTGCATGCGTCGTGGGTTGGAAAGACCGTCGAGGTCCTCGTCGAATCGAGCGAGGATGACAGCGAAGCCGCCGACGCCGACACGCAGACATCCGAGTCGAAGACCGATGCCAGTCTCGGCGCTGGCGAGCATGGCGCGACGCGGGCGACGATTACCCTCCCGCAGTTCGGCGCACAAAATCAGCCGCGACGATCGACAGCGTCGGGAGTTGCCTCAGGTCGAGCACCGCACGCGCGGTGCGTGGGCCGCACCCAGGGCGATCTGATCGTCGCGATCGACGTGACCGGCACCCCGGACTGGGCAATGACACTGAAGCCTGGATCCCTGATTTCGGTCGAGATTCGGGGTTCCGCCCCACTGCTGCTCCGCGGGCGACCGGTAAAAACAGCCGCCGCGGCATTTTGAGGCGGAGTTGTAACCCATTTCGAGTACACAGATGGGCGCTCAGAAAGGCTTTCACCTTCTTGACAATGGTTCGCTTGACAGGGGTTGATCCTGTTCTATCTTTGCGGCATGGATCGCTCGTGCGGTAAAGGGCCGCTCGATCCGCTTCTGTTCCGCGCGTAGTTTGATCGTCTAACCCATTTCTAGGAGAGAGAATCATGAAGTTGATGGCTTTGGCCCTGACCGCCGTTGTTGCGAGCTCCGCGTCCGCGGGCATCGTGGCGGGAGATCTGTTCGTGTCTCGCGTCTCGCAGACCGACGCTGGAAACGCTCTCGACGTCTACACCGTCTTCGTCGAGTTCAACGGCGGGACGGACCGCATCACGAACGTCGGCGGCTTCAAGCTCGTCGCTGGTTCGGGCGGATCGCTCACCCAGTTCTACCACAAGGACAACATCGCTGGTGGCGTCGGTGGCTTCAACTACGGCGCCGGTGAGGCGACCTGGAACCCGTCGACCCTCGCAGTCTCCGCTGCGCAGCGTCCGTTCGACTCGTTCGTGACGATCGGCACGACCGCCACGGGCGGCACGAACAACGTCACCGCGGACGCCGGCTGGCCGGACAGCGACTACGACCGTGGCGACATCCCGACCAGCACCACTGGTCCGGGTTGGTTCCTCGGCGGTGGCAGCAATCTTGGCCAGGTCGGCGTCGGTGGCAACACCAACTTCCGCGTCCGCATCGGTCAGTTCGCGATCGCGGCTGGTTCGAACGGTGGCCGTTGGGATATCCGCGTGTCGTGGAACAACGGCGCTGGCGGTCCCTCGACGACCGAAACCCGCTCGTTCAACCTCGCCATCCCGGCTCCGGGCGCGTTCGCTCTCCTCGGTCTCGCTGGCCTCGCTGGCCGTCGTCGCCGCTGAGTGAAGTCTCAGTCCTTTGCGACTGCATCCACCCGCCGCAGGTCTCCTGCGGCGGGTGTCTTTTTGTCGGCAGATGGGGCGACCGCGCTCGCACCTCTTGTCGAGATCGCTGGAATCGCTCGCATCCGCCCTGCCCGGGACGCGAACCGACACCCACCGTCGCATCCCGACATCTCGGGCTTGCGCCGGCGTCGACTCGGCCTGTGCAGCCGTTCTGTGCAATCGTTCTGTGCAATCGTTCTGTGCAGCCGTTCGCGATCGCAAGATCATTTCAGCGGCGAAATCCGGGACTTTCGGCTCGTCTCGCATGTAGTTGGATGTATCTTTCCACTACGTGCATAGGGGGCCAACGACAGGGTTCGATCCATTTCCCCAGAGCAGGAGATCAATGTGAAGACCAGTTTGACTCTCGGCGGCTTGCTCCTCGGCAGCGTCGCGGTTTTCCTCGGGCAGTTCAGCGCGAACGCGGTTGCCGGCAAGGGCGGCGAAGACGAGGGCGGCGTCGCAGCCAGTCCTGACGTCATCGTTGGCGCGATTCCGGATGTCGCCCGCTACACGCCCGGCACCTTCAACGGCGAGCAGTTCGCGTCCTACGCCTTTGGGTCGACCAGCTGCAACATCGGAACCCAGCAGTTGCTGTGGCAGCCGAACCCCGATCCCGACCACCCGGTGATCCCGCAGAACATGTACCGCATTCGGAACGGCGCGATCGAGCAGATCGGCATGTCGTGGGTCAAGCACGGCTTCTGCGCCCTGCAGGAGAACCTGTGCGGAACCTGCACTCCCGCTGACGGCGGTTGCCCCACCATCCTCGGCATCGGCTGCTCTGACCCGTACACCGCGAGCCTGAATGGAGCCCAGAACGATCTCAAGAGCCGCGGGCCAATCAACGCGGCAACGGGCGTGTTCAGCGGCACCTACTCCGACCCCACGCCGCCCTCCACGCTGCCGGTCAGCGTGCGCGAGCGCGTTGCGGTTCGGCGGAACGACCTTGACCCCGCCCAGAACGCTGGCGCGATCTACGTCGCTGAGTGCCAGTACGTCCATCCGCAGGATGCCGCAGCCGACAACGACAACAACAACGCGTCGTACCGGCTGCTGACGGTCGGCTCGACGTGGTCGACGAACCAGGGCTATCCCCTCACCCTCTCCGGCCCGACCGTGCAGCAGGTCCCGGCGATCTCCGCATGGAAGGCGGCGCACTCGGACGTCCAGTTGAACGCCGTCGACGTCGCCGGCGACGGCCGCTTCTTCGTGGGCTCCCGCGCGATCAACAACGGCAACGGCACGTGGCGCTACGAGTACGCGGTGTTCAACCTGAGCTCCGATCGCAACGGCGGCTCGTTCAGCATCCCGATTCCACCGGGCGTCACGGTGACGAACATCGGCTTCAAGTCGCCCACCTACATGAACGGCGAGGGCTACACCAACGCGCCCTGGACCTCGACGGTGGCCAACGGCAAGATCATGTGGACCTGCGAGCCGAACACCAACGCGAACGCGAACGCGCTGCGCTGGTCGACGCTCTACAACTTCCGCTTCACCGCGAACGTGGCTCCGTCCACGGCGCAAGGCCAGGCCACCCTTGGCCTCTGGAAGAATCCGACGGCGACGAGCACCGCGACCTCTGTCGCGGCTGGCGCCTATGTTCCATCCGCACCGACCGTGCCCGGCGACCTCAACGGCGACGGCGTCGTGAACAGCAGCGACCTTGGCGTGCTGCTGAGCGCGTGGGGTACCGCGGTCGGCGACCTCAACGGCGACGGCATGACCGACAGCGCAGATCTCGGCGTGCTGCTTGCGAACTGGACGCCGTGATCCTCAGGTGAGATCACCCTGAGCGAGATTTGAACAAGACATGCGAGGCGAGGGCCGCCCGGCCCTCGCCTCGTTTCGCTCGCGGACACGAAGGCGGGAAACCGACCGCTGTTGCCGCGAGTCTGCCAAAGAACGGCGGCTCGCCCGCAACCCCTCCGCTCGCTCGTGCGAACCCAAAGGATCCTGCGCCGAGCACGGCGCGACATGCGATGCACGCCTCTCATCGAGGCGGGCGCCCAACACGTGATGCACGCGTTCCGCTCCGGTGGGACGCCTGAAAGAACTGAAAGGTACTGAGCCTATGGAACACGCCCCGTCTTCCCGTCGCATGAACAACGCCGCCGGCACGATTGCGGCGATCCTGCTTGCTGGCGCGCCCGCGCTGGCGGCCGCATCAGCCGCCGCGGGGGCAGATGAATCGAAGGCCCCCTGCTGCGCCGCCCACGCAGCGGCGGAGGCGAGCGCGAAGAAGTCAATGGACCAAGGCCCGGGACGTGAGTTCGTGGCGCTGAAGTCCGCCGCACCCGCCGAGAAGGCAGCGAAGCCGTCGGAGTCGAAAGCGCCGTCGCCCGACGTCCAAGACGCCGACGTCACGCCCGCGATCGAGTCGCTCGGCAGGTATCTCCCTGCGTTCATCGCAGTGCCCGATGGGATTCCCGAGGAAGTCGAGATCCAGATTCCCATCGATGGCCAGCTCGAGACCCTCCGCCTCTTCCGCACCTCGCTGCGGAGCGCCGATGCGAAACTGCTCGTCGACGTCGGTGGCGGCGTGCTGCGCGAAGAGCCCCTGCCCCCGCACCGCACCTACCGCGGCTCGCTCGTCTCGTCGGGCGAAACGGTCTCCGCCTCCATCATCGACGGCGCACTCCACGCGATGATTCCCGTCGACGGCGACATCATCTGGGTGCAGCCGATCTCCGACTTCATCGACGGCCGATCGCCGAACGAGCACGTGGTCTACCGAGCGTCCGAGCTCGAGACCGTGAAGCAACACCGCTGCGGACTCGATGACGCGAACCTCGCGCTGCCCGACTGGATGCAGGGGCTCCCCAACGACCCCCTCGAGTCGAACGCCGGAACGGCGGGCGACGGAGGTGGTGAGGGAGGCGGTGAGGGAGGTGGTGAGGGCGGCGTGGCGGGCACGTCTCCGTTCATCGCGAAGATCGCCTTCGACACCGACTTTGAGTTTTTCCAGAAGAACGGCTCGAGCGTCGCCAACACGGTGATCGACATCGAGAACGTGATGAACAACGTCTCGCTCGTCTATGACCGCGACGTCGACATCGGCTACGAGTACACCGCCTTCGTCGTCCGCTCCGCGGCTGCCGATCCCTACACCTCGAGCGTGATGGACGACCTGCTCTGCGAGTTCCGCACCAAGTGGAACTCGCTCCCAGAGTCGGAGATCGTCCGCGATGTGGCGCAGATCTTCACCGGCAAGTCGATCCAGGGCAGCGTGATCGGCATCGCCTGGCTGGGAGTGCTCTGCAACCAGCAAGGAAACGATTGCGGCGGCTTCGGAAACCTCGCCTACTCGGCCGTCGAGAGCCGCTTCTCGCTGCTGAACGATTTCCGCACCTCGCTCTCCGCGCACGAACTCGGCCACAACTGGCAGGCGCAGCACTGCGACTCGGCGGCCCCCTGCAACATCATGTGCTCCGGACTCAACGGCTGCCAAGGCACCACCGGAACGAACCTGAAGTTCTCAGCCGGCGAGCAGACCCAGATCATCAACTTCCGGAACGCGGTCGGCTGCGACGTCGCGCTGCCGGCGCCGCTGACCGTGCCGTTCATCGAGAACTTCGAAGCGGCCAGCGTGAATGCGAGCCGTTGGACCTACAACAAGGGCGGCGCCATCACGACCGCCGCGCAGAACGAGCCGAGCCCGACGCGTTCGCTCGTCCTGAACAGCCCGACCGCCAACGAGTACGCCGACGACGAGATTCGGTCCAACTTCTTCCAGCTCGCAGGCCAGTCCATCGGAACCGTGAGTTTCTTCGTCCAGCACGTGGGCGTCGAGAGCGGCGAGCAGCTGGTGATCGAGTATCTCACCAACCAGCTCCGCTGGCAGTCGCTCCGGACGATCACCTCGGATGGCGTGAACGAGACGGTCTTCACCGAGTTCACCAACACGCTTCCGGCGAACGCGCTCCACAACAAGTTCCGACTGCGCTTCCGCACGCTCGGCGACCAGAGCGACGACAACTGGTACATCGACAACGTCTCGGTCGGTGCCGTGATCTTGCCCCCGAACGACGAGTGCTCGGCGGCGACGCTGGTCGGCTCCGGAACCTTCGCCTTCAACAACACGAACGCGACGAACAGCGCGGTGAACCTGCCCGCGAGCTGCGACGGCGGCGTTGGAACGACCATGCAGCGCGACGTCTGGTTCGCCTACGACGCGACCTGCACGGGCGACGTCACGGTGACGACCTGCGGCACCACCTCGTTCAACTCCCGCATCGCGATCTACCGCATCACCTGTCCGACGGTGGGCTCGCTGCTCGGCTGCAACAACGACGATCCGAACTGCACCGGCGGCGGGGCAAGCCTCACCTTCTCCGCGTTCGTGGACGAGCGATTCCTCATCCGAATCGGCGCGAACTCGACCGGCGGCGCGGGAACACTGACGATCTCGTGCACGACTCCGCTGCCGTGCCCGGCCGACTTGACCGAAGACCGCGTGGTGAACTCCGACGACCTGGGCGTGCTGCTGACGGGCTGGGGCACGTCGATCGCCGACGTCACTGGCGACGGCACCACCAACTCGGATGACCTCGGCGTGCTGCTGTCGGCGTGGGGCAACTGCCCCTGAGTTCGTCCGCGCACGACGCACCGGCTTCGGCGCCGCTTCGTGCGACGATCCGTTGCTCCGCGTTCGCGGGATCCGGCGCGACGCCGCGTCCGGCGCTATAAACCGGGTGTGAACCAGTCTGGCACGGATGCCCCGAACCCTCGCGCGAATCCGCAGCCCGGATCGCGATTCAGCGCGCTTGCGCGCACATCTGCGATCGTCGGCTCGGTGTCGATGCTGGTGTCCTGCTGCGGCGGAGGCATCGGCGGTTCAATCGCGGTCATCCTCGGGTTCATCGCACTCGAGAGGATCAAGGCCTCGGGCGGCGCGCTTCGGGGGAAGGCGACGGCGATCTCGGGCGTTGCGCTTGGGTTCGGTGCGGTACTCGTCACGATCGGCGTCCAGTTCGTCGTGGGCAATGTGCAGACCGCATTGCGCGATCAACTTGATGCCGCAGTGCGCATCACGTTCGCCGCGGTGGACGACGCCGGCGGCGATGCCGCGCTCGATCGCTGGGGCGCAGCGCCGGGCGCCGTCGTCACGACGGCTGATCTCGAGACATTCGCCCTCGCAGCCCGCGAGCGCTACGGCGACTTCCAGTCGTACTCCGTCGCGTCTGAGGTTCCCGCTCCAAGCCTCACGGGCGTGCATCGTCTGTCGCTTGCCGTGAACTTCGAGTTCGCGAATGGCACGGTGCCCGGTTCCGTGCAGGCGCGCATCTCGACAGGCCGCATCCCGTGGGAACCGCAGGTGCTGCTCGAGGCGCTCTCGATCAACGATCATGCGAAGGGCGTATTCGGCGTTGGCGCCATCCAGCCTGCATCAACACCGGAATCGGCGCTGGAGGCCGCGCCGGCGGCCGGACCGGCCCCGGCCGCGGAACCCGTGACGGAACCCGTGACGGAACCCGTGACTGAATCCGGGGCAACCAACCCCGCAACGGGCACGGGCGCATCGGCCGATTTTTGGCTCCGTCTGAACTCCCTCCTGGCGTCGAGCGGCCGCGACGGCGACCGACGGCGAGATTTCAGTCAGAACCTGGAGGTGCCCCGTGCGTGAACTCCATCCGTCGACAGCCCGCGCGGGTGCACCTGTCTTCGATGGCGCGCGCGTGACGGTGATGGGCCTCGGGCAGTTCGGTGGCGGTGCCGGCGTCACTCGGTATCTCGTCGAGCGCGGCGCGACCGTGACGCTCACCGACCGCGAACCTGCGGAGAAGCTCGCAAAGCCACTCGCGAGCATCGCGGATCTCGTCGACTCTGGGCGCGTGCGGCTTGCGCTCGGTGGCCACGCCGAGCGTGACTTCACCGCGGCGGACGCCGTCGTCGCCAACCCGGCCGTACCGAAACCTTGGGACAACCCGTATCTCAAGGCCGCACGCGGAGCGAATGTCGAGATCCTGACTGAGATTGGGCTGGCGATCACCGAGCTCGAGGCGCGCGGCGTGCGCAACTTCGTGGGCGTCACCGGGAGCGCCGGCAAAAGTACGACAAGCGCGATGCTGCGGGCTGCGCTCGATGACGCAGAGCCGGGATTCGCGGGCACGATCCGCCGACGAGCGCATCTCGGCGGAAACATCGGCGGCTCGCTGCTCGTTTCGCTCGACCGGATCGAGCCGAGCGATTTCGTGGTGCTCGAGCTGTCGAGCGCGATGCTCTGGTGGATCGGCGAGACGATCCGCTGGTCGCCCCGCATCGCCGTGTTCACGAATCTCCTCGAGAACCATCTCGATTGGCATGGCGACTTCCCGGCCTACTCCGATGCAAAGGCCATGCTGCGCGCATTTTCGCCCCGCGACGCCTGGTTCGTGAGCGACTTCGCCAACTCGCCCGCCGCCGCCCGCGCGGTCACGCTCGGGGCGAGCCCGTGGTGGGCGTCGCCATCACCCGACGCGTGCCCGCTGCCGAGCGCCGATGAACTGCGCCCGAGCGTGCCAGGTGCGCACAACCGCACGAACGCGCGGCTGGCGCTCGCCGCCGCTGCGGCGGCCTACCGCGTGGCCGGGCTCGACCCTGCATCGCATCTGGCCATGCTTCGCGCGCGCATCGAGCGCTTCCCCGGACTCGACCATCGCCTGGCCTTCGTGTGCGAGGCGAAGGGCGTGCGCTACTACAACGACTCGAAGTCGACGACGGTCGAGGCAACGCTTCTCGCGATCCGCGCGTTCGAGGATCCGACGCGCATCCGGCTGATCGCAGGCGGCTACGACAAGGGCGCCGATCTCGCAGCCATTCGCGCGCTTGGCGACACGGTGGCCGGCGTCTACGCGATCGGCAAGACCGCGCCGACGATTCTCGGCGGTGCCCGTGCGTGTGCCTGTGGCACGCTCGACGAAGCGATGCGGCGGATCGCGGACGAGGCGCGCGCGGGCGACGTGGTGCTTCTCTCGCCCGGTTGCGCGAGCTGGGATCAGTTCACCAACTATGAAGAACGCGGCGAGCACTTCGCCCGCCTCGCGCAAGGCTCAGCTCCGGCGCTTCACTCGTAGAACCGCCGCTCGCGGGGCAGTTCGCCACCCTGCGGGGTCCACCACGCCGGGCGACCCTTCACGCCGTCGATGCGCTCGTCGTACGCTGGCGGCGCCTCGCGCGCCTCGGGGGCCTCGCGCAGGTCGTAGACGATGCGACGCGAGCCCTGCGGTGGGCACGTGAGCTGGTTGGTGAGGCGGCCGGTCGCGGTGCCCGCGTCCATGATCGCGTAGACCATGCGGTCGGGACGCAGGACCGGATCATCGCCCTTCCCCTCGAGGAAGTTCAGTGTCAGCTGCTTCCCGACGGGAATCTCCATCTTGAAGAACGGCTCCTCGGTGCGGGTGTCGATCAGCGTGATCGTGACCGGGTTCATCTCGCTCGAGACGTAGGTGTAGCCGTTGCCGGTGTACGGATAGATGGCGCCGCGCGGACCGTAGCAGCCGGTCAGTGCGAGAAAGGCGATCACGCTCGAGAGTGCTGTCGTCCGCGTCATGTCGATTCCTTCGTTCCGCGTACGGGGAGGCCAGACGGCCTTCGAGGCGGAGGATGGGGCGATCCAATGGTGGCTCCCGCAGACAAGACACGGGGACCGATCCGGGATATCGGCCCGCGGGGATGCCGCCCTTCGGGATTTCGGGCCACCCTGTCCGAAGCCCCCATGAGCCAGCCCCATGAGCCAGCCCCATGAGCCAGCCCCATGAGCCTGCCCCATGAGCCAGCCCCATGAGCCTGCCCATGAGCCAGCCAATGAGCCTGCCCCTCGCGGCGGCTCCTAGGTTCCGCTTGAAATCTCGCCATCGGCCCGAGAGCGCGCGAGGCGGCGGCTTGCGGTGTCGGCTTGCGGTGGCGGCTTGCGGTGTCGGCTTGCGGTGGCGGCTTGCGGTGTCGGCTTGCGGTGGCGGCTTCGACTCGCCGTGGATGGTTGGGGGTACAGCGGCGTTTCCCCACTTTCCCATCCGGGCGCCGGCGCGGCTTCCATCGACCTTCAGTCTTGGCCCTCGGCGATCCGTCAGACAGAACCCAGGGCCTCGCCACCCCACAGGAGCCAGACTTTCGCGACAATAACGGCATGAGTTCCACGCGCACCCCCGGACTCCCCGAACTCCGCGTTGGACACGGCTACGACCTGCACCGTCTCGAGCCCGCGCCGCCGGCCGGCAAGGGACGCCCGTTTGTTCTCGCCGGGGTCCGGTTCGATCACCCCGTCGGGCCGGTCGGCCACTCCGACGGTGATGCGGTGTATCACGCGACGTTCGATGCGCTCATGGGAGCGATCGGACTCCCGGATATCGGACAGGCATTTCCCGATACCGCGCCGGAATGGGAAGGCCGTGATTCTGCGTACTTCATGCAGGAAGCGCGTGCGCGCGTCCAGCGGGCCGGCTTTGCCGTCGTGAACCTCGACGTCACCGTCATCTGCGAGCGGCCCAAGCTCTCGCCGCGCAAGGCCGAGATGACGGCGAACATCGCGCGACTGCTCGGCATCGAGGAGGCGCGGGTGAACCTGAAGGGCAAGACGCACGAGAAAGTCGACGCGGTCGGCGAGGGACGTGCGGTCGAGGTCCACGTCGTATGCCTGCTCGCGCGAGCGACCTGACGGGTGGGTCCGGGCGTCACACCTGATACCTTGCGTTCGAGCGGCCTGGCTGAATCGGGCCGTCTTCCTGAGGAGAGTCCATGCGAGCGATCGTCACAGGCCAGATCGGTGTCGACAAGAAGCCCTATCTCAAGGCGGTCAAGGACGCCGCCGAACTGCGGGGCGAGCCGATCGAGCTCTTCCACCTCGGCGACATGATGTACCGCGAGGCGCCCGACGTGCGCCCGGGACGGATCCTCGATCTCCCGATTTCACGGCTTGCGACCCTCCGTCGCGCCGCGTTCAAGGACGTGATCGGCGCGACGCTGCCGGCGCGCGAGCACCGCAACGTGGTCGTCAACACCCACGCGACCTTCCGCTGGCGCCACGGGCTCTTCGCGGCGTTCGACTTCGACCAGATCGCGAAGTTCGAGCCGAACATGTTCATCTGCCTCGTCGACAACGTGGAGGTGGTGCACCAGCGGCTGCACGCCGAGCACGAGATCGACGCGACGCTGAAGGACTGCATGGTGTGGCGTGAGGAGGAGATCCTCGCGACCGAGCTCCTCGCGCAGTCGATGGGCTGCTCGAACAACTTCTACATCCTCTCGCGCGGCCGCATCCAGGACACCGTCGAGACCGCGACGCGGCTCATCACGCAGCCCGAGATGCGCAAGGTCTACCCGAGCTTCCCGATGAGCCATGTGGTCGACATGCCCGACGTGCTTGCCGAGATCGACCACTTCCGCGCCGAGCTTGCGAAGCACTTCATCACCTTCGACCCAGGCGACGTCGACGAGAAGCTGCTGCTCGACCGAGCGCTGGCGGCGGCGCGCGAGGGCAAGGACTGGATCGAGACCGAGGCGCACAGTTTCGGCGGCCGCGCCGGGCGCAACCTGCGCGTGTCGGTGCGCGAGGTGCTCGACATCGCCGGCGACATCGACGGCCAGATCTACATGCGCGACTTCAAGCTGATCGACCAGAGCGACATGATCGTGTCGCTCGTGCCCGAGCTTCCGAACGGGACGCCTGGGCTTTCGAGCGGCGTCGAGCGCGAGCTCCAGCACGCGTGGGAGCACACGAAGGAGGTCTACGTCGTGTGGAAGCCGCGCAAGGCGCCGAGCCCGTTCATCACCGAGACGGCGACGAAGATCTTCCGCTCGGTCGACGAGGCGCTCGCGCACTTCGAGTCGAAGGGATTGTTCCACCCCGGCAACCTGTTTACGCGCTGACCGCGGCGCGTCAG
>JBIKXP010000219.1:0-5216 GCA_044355685.1 Phycisphaerales bacterium | reverse complement strand
GCATGGACATCGCCCATCGCCCTTTGGAAGCGACCGCAGGAAAGGCATTGCCGCCGCGGGACAAGTGGGCGACCCCGCTCGGAATCGGCATCCATTGAGGCAGAACGGGCGAAGCCACGGGAACCATGCTTCGCACCACGACATCACTCGCCTCGCTCGTCGCCACCGCTTTCACCTCCCTTCTCGTCTGCACCGCCAGCCCGGCCGCGGCCCAGTCGAATCTCGACTCAAATCTCGAGTTCGACGGCGGCATCAAGGGCTGGCAGACCGTCCTCGACGGCGTGATGGGCGGTCTTTCGACTGGGCGCATCGCGGCAGGAGAAAGCGGCACGCTGCGCTTCACGGGCGAGCTGTCGCTTGAGAATAACGGCGGCTTCTCGCAGATCCGCACGGCGGTCCCCGAGGGGACCTTTGCGGGAACGAAAGGGCTCCTCCTTCGCGTGAAGGGCGATGGCCGCACGTACCAGTGCGACATCCGCTCGTCTCGCCTGCGCCTCATGGCCGGCGGCTACCAGAGCCGGTTCGAGACGAAGGCCGGCGAGTGGACCGAGGTCGAGATTCCGTTCGACCAGTGCGTTGCGAACAGTTTCGGCCAGCGCATTCGCAACGCACCCCCGCTCGACCCTGCGTCGATCGAGTCGGTGGGAATCACGCTTTCGGACAAGAAGGAAGGCCCGTTCGCAATCGAAGTGGACTGGATCCGCCCGATGGGCGCGGCTGCGGCAGAGCGGTCGTCCGCCGGCTCGCTGGCGTCGGTCGCGACGAAGGCGAACCTCACCACGCTGCTTGACCTTGTGAAGGCTGCGGGAATCGAGTTTCCGAAGGATGCGAAGCTCACGATCTTCGCGCCGACGAACGACGCATTCGCGAAGCTCCCGCCCGAGCAGGTCGAGTTCCTCACGAGCGCGAAGGGCAAGTCGACGCTGCAGGCGATCCTGAAGCACCATGTGGTCGCGCAGTCGCTCGAAAGTTCGGCGCTCCTCGATCGGCGGCGGCTCACGGCGTTGTCTGGGCAGTCGCTTGAGATCGACCCCGCCACGCTTGCTGTCGATGGCGCGCGGCTTGTCGCCACTGATGTCGCGTTCGATGGCGGACTGGTGCACGTGATCGACGGCGTCATGCTGCCGGAACTCCGCAGCATCGAGGAAATCGTCTCGCAGGATGAGCGCTTCTCCACGCTGCGTGCTGCCATCGATGCAGCGGGCCTGGGCCCTCAGCTTGGCGCGCAGAATCCGGGGCCATGGACGCTGCTTGCACCTTCGAACAAGGCGTTTGCGGCCATTCCCGCCGATGCGCTGCAGGCGCTCCTCCAGGACCGACCCGCGCTGACCGCGGTGCTTGCGGCACATGTGCTGCCGACCGCGATCCGACGCGACGAGATGCTGGCGCAGGGTTCGGCCCGCACGCTCCTGGGCGACGGAACGGTTGCGTTTGCGCTCGAAGCAGGTGCCATCACGGTTGCAGGAGCACGCATCGAAGTCGCCGACATCGAGGCCGCGAATGGCATCATTCATGTCATCGACCGCGTGCTTCCCGCGCACAGCTCCGCACCCGCGACGGCGTCGGCGGCTTCCGCTTCGCCGCTGCGCGCGCAACGCGCGGCCGCAATCCTCGAACTGGCGATCGAGCGCGGCGTCCCCCGCTTCAACGCGGGCGACACGTCGTCGTGCGCGGCGCTCTATGAGCTCGCGATCGCGTCGGTGGTGCTTCTCGGCGACGATGCAATCAGCCCAGATGCCAATGCGGACCTCGCGACGGCCCTCGAGCAAGGCGCCGCGAATCAAGATGCATCCGAGCGCGCGTGGATCTACCGCCGCGCGATGGACCGCGCACTTGAGCGGATGTCGAAGCCGGACGCGTGAATCGCCCACCCTCGCAGCGCTTCCCCCGATCCCGGACAACCGCAATGCCCCCGATCGAACGCCGCCCCGTCCCGCCGCCGAAGGAATGCGCCTCGTGCCACCGGCCGTTCACCTGGCGCAAAAAGTGGGAGCGTGACTGGGTTCATGTGCGCTACTGCTCGGATGCGTGCCGCAGGCGCGGGCCTGTCGAGCCACCCGCGGCGAACGATGTCGCCAGGCGCAGCGCCGCACGCAATCCGTAGAGCGAAGCGGAGCACGCCACCATGCGATCCCTGCAGGAAGTCAGCGCCGTACTCCTCTCCGTTCCCCTGATCGGGTCCGCGGCGAACCACGCCTTCAAGTGGGTCGATCCGCCGATGGGCGACGGCTCGCGCGGCGCACAGATGTGGGAACTGATCCGTGACGGAGGCCTGATGGACTGGCTCGCCGTTGGGCACTTGCTGCTCGGCATTCTGCTCGTCGTGCCGCGCACCCGGTTCGCGGCCGGCGTGATGCAGCTGCCGATCACCATCGGAATCGTCGCGTTCAATGTCACGATGTTCCCGCGGGGAATCCCGCTCGCAATCGCGATGCTCGTCGTCAACGTTGGCGTGGTGATGCAGCCACGCGACCTTCGTCGGCTGCTGGCGCCTGCCGCCGATTGACCGCTGCGGCGCAGTCGCAGCTACATGCGGGAAATCACGCAGATCGCAACGCTCATGGCCAGCATGAGCGCCGCAGGGACATACTTCGAGACGGGGTCGCCGACCTTCAGGTGCATGGCCACGGCGCCCAACATCAGCACCGCGACCACCGCCGCCGCCGGCAGCACGACGGGCGGATACGCCATCCCCACCAAGAGCAGCACGCCGCAGACGATCTTCAGGCCGCCGACGATGTAGAACATCGGTGCCGGCAGCCCGTAGGTGGCGAACTCGTCCTTCAGGTTCTTCGCTTCGCCGCCGCGATAGGCGGTTGCGCTCTGCCGACGCAGCAGCCACACGTTCAAGAGGCCCAAACCGACGATTGCCTGGAGAATGAGTCCGATCGTGTGTTGCATTCGCGACACGATATCCGATGGCGGTATCTCTCGCGGGGACTACACTCGCATCTTGAACACGTCGATCCAGATCGCCTTTGAAATCGCCCGCGTGCTCTCGGCAATCGCGTTTCTTTTCTACGGGATCGCTTGCTTGGTCACGCCGCGCATGGACGCCGAGTTCGAGCGCTACGGCCTCGCGCGGTTTCGCCGCCCGATCGGTGCGGTCGAGTGTCTTGGGGCACTCGGGCTGCTGGCCGGTCAATTCAATCGCCCCGTGCTCGTGCTGGCAGCCGCTGGCCTGACGCTCACGATGGTGATGGCCATCGCCACGCGCATCCGCATCGGCGACTCGCTGGCCCGGACCCTCCCGGCGATCGTGCTCCTCGCGCTGAACGCGTTCGTGCTTGGAGTTGCCGTCACGCAGGATTAGCCAACGGGGCCGGGTCGCTTCGGTGCGTCGCGCGACACAACTCAGGGGTGGACCTGTACAGCGCACCACCGCCACCATCGCGTAGGCTCCCGCCGTGGTCCCCGCGCGATTCCTCATCACCGGAATGAACGGCACCGTCGCGCCGGCGCTCGCCGACGAGCTGCGTGCCCGAGGCAGCACGGTCGTGGCGTGGGATCGCGCCGCGGTCTCCCCGGATGACGACCTCGCAGTCGAGAGGCACATCCGTGCGACCGCCCCTACCGCGCTTGTTCATTGCGGCATGGGAGACCCGCGTTGGGCGGAGCACCTGGCGGACTGCTGCGGACGGATGGGAGTCGGGTTTCTCTTCACGAGTTCGGTCTCCGTGTTCGGACCTCATCAGACAGGGCCGCACGACGTGGGGGCCGTGCCCGAGCCCTGCGACGACTACGGCCGCTACAAGCTCGAGTGCGAGCGCCGCGTGTTGGTGGCGAACCCGGGGGCGTGCGTCGTCCGACTCGGCTGGCAGATCGCGCTTCGGACAGACGGCAACCAGATGGTCGAGCACTTCATGCGTCGCCAAAGCGAACAGGGCCACATCGAGGTGAGCACCGCATGGTTCCAAGCCTGCTCGTTCCTCGACGACACGGCCCGGGTGCTCGCGGACCTCGTCGCGCGACCATCCCGCGGCCTCCATCACCTCGACGGCAACCCGGGCTGGGACATGCATCGCATCGTGTGCGCGCTGAACCGCGCCATGGATGCGGGCTGGAACGTGCGACCGACCGAGGACCTTCGCATGAACAACCTGATGCGGGACGATCGGCTGCCATCGAGTTCGATCGAGCGCAGGCTGGGCGAAGGGTGACAGCCCCGCGAGACAACCCGCCCCACATCTTGCACCGTGGCTCTGCCACAGCCCGCTGGTGGCGGCGAAGCACGACCTGCAGACCGTGATCAGACTGACCGACGCGCACTTCGAGGTGGCGATTCGGGGCGGGGCGCGAGTCAGTCGTCCGCAGCGCGATCCGTTCCGGCCGACCGGTAGCCGTCCGCTACGCAACGCTCGAGCCGCTCGATCTCGTCGTCTCGGAGGGCGCGGAAGGTCGACTCGCGCTTCGCCTTCGACAGCTTGCCGTGGTTCTGCAGGCACAGCCGGATGAAGAGGTCGAGATCGCGGTCGGGCAGGTCCACCACCTCCTGCATCGCGCGCTTCGTGCGGTCGTAGTTGGCGAGGAAAGAAAGTTCCTCTGCGAGTTCGGTCTCGACCGTCTGCCTGATGAACGCGAACAGCGCCTCGACCTGCGCGGTCATGTCGGGGTAGCGGTAGAGCGGAGCGAGGACGCCACCGTTCCTGACCTTCATGCGCCCGGAGTCGTCAAGCTCGTAGTCGGCCAGCTGCACGATCGGCTTCGAGAAGGCCTCGAGCGACGCGTCGTACTCCGCGGGCCGCTTGAGCATCACCGCGGAGACAGGGAAGACCATGCCCGACGGCACGAAGCCGCGGCGCGCGAGGATGTTGTGGATGAGGAGCCGGTGGATTCGGCCGTTGCCGTCCCCGAAGGGGTGCACGAACACGAAGCCGTATCCGACGAGCGCGGCGTGGAGCACGGGATGCACGCCGGAAGCTTCCATCCGGCGATGTGCGGCGAAGACGCCGGACATGAGGCCGTCGACGAGTTCGGGACCCGGGCAGACGTAGTGGATCCGCTCGTTCCCAACGTAGACCGTTTCGCCCACGTAGTTCTGGTCGGTGCGGTAGCCGGGCTCGCGGAATCGTGGATCGACGATCTGGTTCTGGATCTCGACCAGGCGAGGCTTCGCGCAGAGATCGTCGCGCGTCGCCACGTGCAGCAGCGCCACGAATCGTTCCGTGCGGGATGCGTCTGGCGTGATGCGCTCGATCTCGAAGGACGACTTCGTT
>JBIKXP010000053.1:0-17014 GCA_044355685.1 Phycisphaerales bacterium | reverse complement strand
TCGATCGGACGCGGCTCGAGGCCGCCGGCGACGCGTGGGTGCTGCACGTCGGCCCTGGCGATGTGGTGCATGCGGAGGCGGTCTTCCGCCCGCTTCGTCGCGGACCGGTGCGGCTCGGCGGATTCGAGCTCGCAAGCACGTTTCCCTTCGGCCTTCTGAAGAAGGTGCTTCGATTCACGCAGCAGGGCGACGTCCTGATCCATCCCGAGATCCAGCCGATTCGCGACGATCTCCTGGTGCGCGTGACCGCGCGCGCCGCGGGCGGCGACCGCATGTCGCGCAGCGGCGGCGGCGCCGACGACTTTTTCGGAATCCGCGAGTATCGCCCCGGCGACAGCATCCGGCACATCGCCTGGAAGCGGCTCGCCGGCACGGGCAAGCTTGCCACGATCGAGCGCGGCCGCGCGGTGCCGCCGCGGCTGCGCGTGCTGCTCGATCTTCGCGCGCCCACCGATCGCCTGCGCGTCGCGGAGGGCGAGGATCCGCGTGCGCTCGAGGAACGCGCCATCGTGCTCGCCGCGAGCTTCATCTCGCTCGCCGACAGGCTCGGCTACGAGTACGCGCTGTCGGTCGCCGGCGTCGCCATTCCGGCGGTTCCGCTGCGAAAGGGCCATTTCCACCGAGAGAAGATCATGTCGCTCCTTGCGACCATCGATCTCGATGCGGCGCGCGTCCCGGGCAACGGACTCTCGACGAGCGACGAGCGCGCGATGCTCGTGTGCATCCATCCCGACCGCGCCGATGCCTCGATCGCGCCCGATGCATCGTGGCACTTCACGGCGCGGCAGTATGAATCGGTGGTCGCGCGCGGGCCTGCCGCCGACCGCGGCGCGCCCGAGCCGAAGGAAGCGGTGTCCGGATGACGCTCCTGCGCCAATACCGCTTCGCGAGCTTCATGCTCGTCCTCGTCGCGCTGATTGCGTTCTCGGTGGCGGTGGTCGACCTGCCGCTTCTCTTCGTCTCGACCATCCTCGCGATGCTGAGCTGGTACGTCACCGAAGGGCCGCGTGGAAAGACCCTGCCCACGTGGGTGTCGAACATCCTCGTCGTCGTGGCGCTCGCCTGGGCGGTCTTCACGTTCGTCGCCGGCGGCGAACTGGCCGGCGCCACCAGCGCGCTTGGCCGCTTCCTCCTCTGGCTTCTCCTCATCAAGCTCTTCGCCGCGCGTACGCCAACCGAGGATCGCCAGCGCTTCGCGCTCTCGACCATGATTGTCCTCGCAGGCTGCCTCGAGAGCGTGCAGTTCGCATTCGGCGCGCTCGTCATTCTCTACGCCGGGCTCGCCATCTGGACCGTCATGCTGCGTCGGCTCCACATCGGCGCCGAGCAGGCGCGTGCGTCGCGCGCGGCCGCCGCGGGCTTCTCCCCGCCGCTCGAACTCACCTTCGGCCGCCGCGCCGCGCCGCAGTTCCGCGGACTCGCGGTCGGCGCGCTCGTCCTCGTCTTCATCAGCAGTATCGGCGTGTTCGTCCTCTTCCCGCGCCTTCCCGCCTTCAACGAGATGCGCGGGCCGCGCGGGGCGCGCAGCGTCAGCGGCTTCACCGACGAGATCAGGCTGCGCGGCAGCGACCGCATCACCGAGAGTCGGCGCGAGCTCTTCACCGTGCGCTGGCTCGATTCATCGGGGCAGCCCGTCGCACAGCAGCGGCCGCTGCTCATGCGCGGCGCGGTGCTCGACCGCTACGACCCGATCGGCGAACGCTGGGTCTCGACACGCACCTCCGAGGCCGTCCGCACCATCCGCACGGGTGGCGGCGAGATGGTCAGTCTCGGCCGTTCGGACGCGGCGCCGCGCGGAACCGCCTACCGGGCCGAGGTCGAGATGCGGTCGCTCGCCACCAGCATCCTGTACACGATCTACGCGCCGGTTGCGATCGCGACGAAGGAGTCGCGCACGATTGCGTTCGAGCCATCGACGCTTCTCGTCCGCGACATCTCGAGCGATCGCGGCGGCCGGTACTGGTCGTACGCGATGCTCACGCAGCAGCAGCCGAGCGCTGAGACTCTCGCTGACATAGCGGGCGAGGCAGGCCCCGATCCGCGGCAGGTGGCGATTTCCGTCGCCGGCATCGAGGCCGTCGCGCAGGGGATTCTCGATTCGGCGCGGCGCGGCGTCGGGTTTCCGCCCGAGCCATCCGCGTCGGCGACCGAGGCCGACATCTACATCTACCGCCGGGAAGTGGCGCGCGCCATCGCCGACTGGATGCAGCGCAACTTCACCTACACCACGGATCTCTCGCTGAACGCCCGCGTTCCCGGCGAGGATCCGATCATCAGCTTCCTCACGCGCTACCGCACCGGCCACTGCGAGTACTTCGCGAGCGCCCTCTGCGCGGTGCTGCGCGCGCTCGGCATCGAGTCGCGCATCGTCACCGGCTACATCGCGCTCGAGTACGAGGACGGTCCCGGCCACTACATCGTCCGCGAGTCGAACGCGCACGCGTGGGTCGAGGTCCGAACCGGACGCGCGGCGTGGACCGCCGTCGACGCCACGCCCGAGGATTCGCTCATCGCGCTCCAGGAGCAGAACCGCTCCTTTGCGGACAATTTCCGCTGGATCTATGGCACGCTCGAGTTCTTCTGGAACTCGCGCGTCGTCAGCTACGACGGCCTCACGCAGGCGGCGATGGCAGAGCGGGTCCAGAGCGGCTGGCGCGAGTCGATCGGCGCGTGGCTCGAGGACGTCCGCGCGCGCATGCGCTCGTTCGCCGGCTCGCTCGGCCTCGGCGGCGCAAGCCGCGCGTGGTTCACGGTGATCGCAATCGGCCTCTCGACGGCGGCGCTCGCGTTCACCATCGTGCTTGCACGGCGGCGAAGGCTCCAGCAGGCGCTGCGGGTCGGCCGCGTGCCGAAGGCCCGCAGGCGGGCGCTGCTCAGGGAGGGCTCGTTCTACGCGGTCGCGCTTTCGGACCTCGCCCGCGCCGGACTCGCGAAGCCGGACACCAGTTCGCCATTGGCGCACGCGAGGTCGCTGCGGGAGACCAATGGCGGCGTCGCGGACGCCTTCGAGGCCATCGCCCGCGAGTTTTATCGCATCCGATTCGGCGGCGATTCGGCTGCGTCCACGCGCCCGGCGGACCCCGATTCGCTCCTCTTTGCCCTGCGCAGCGCCCTTCGGCAAAACTCGGGCTCTCAATCGGCCGATTGAATCGAGTGGATGGTTGTCGGGCTTGTCACTCGCGTCGCATGGGGCGTCGCGTGTTGTCGTGGCAGGCCCTATGGGAGACGCGCTTCGCGCCGGAGAGACACCATGCCAGCATCGAGATCCCGCACAACCGAATGGCGCCGTTCGCTCGAGCAACTCCGCGACCGCGGCGGAGCGATCGAAGTCGCCGTCGCCCACGATGAATTCGCCGGAAACGAGCTCAGCGAGACGTTCAACAACGTCGCCGACCTCGTGTGGCGCGTTCGGGTCCTCGACATCACCGACGAATGCTTCTCCGTCGACCTGCCGTTTGCGCTCGGCCGCGCGGTCGAGCTGCCCGACGACACCACGCTCGTCGGCGCCATTGCGATTGGCCAGAACCGCTGGATGTTCAAGACGCGCGTGATCGGAGCGTGGACGCCCACAGGGCCGTTCCCGAAGACGCACCGCGGCGTCCGCCTCGCGCTGCCTGAGCATGTCGAGCGCTGCCTTCGCCGCATGACCCGCGTCAGCGTGGCGGAGATCCGCCTGCCCAAGATCGAGATGTGGCCGCTGCTCGACGCGAAGTCGGTGCTTCTTGCCCAGAAGGCCAGTCAGCTTGCCTTCGAGTCGTATCTCGCCGGCGGCACGGCGGAGGCTCCGAGCGAGGATCTCATGCCGACCGTCGGACCGAGCTTCAAGGGAACGCTCGCGAACCTCGGTGGCGGCGGCCTTGGCATCCAGGTCGATGGCACCGACTCCGCAGCATTCGCCCGGCATCGCATGTTCTGGCTGCGCTTCTCGCTCGGCACGATCACGCCCGTGCCGATCGCCGCCGCAGCTCGCGTGGTGCACACCCACATCGACAGCGCACACCGCGTCTATGCGGGCGTGTCGTTCACGTTCGACTTCAATCCGTCGTACCAGCGCGTGGTGAGCGAGCAGATTCTCCGTGCGATCTCGCAGCTCACCGAGCACCAGCGCGTGCTGCACCGAAAGAGCGCGTGACCGCCGGGGGCGCGCGCGGGGCTGCCAGATGCCGCGGCACGGCGCGGCGCGCCCGAAAAAGCAACAAGCCCCAGAGTCGACGAGGGAGCCGACCTACAGCGGGGCTGTTGCACAGGAAAGGGATCGGTTCGTCGGGCCGCAGGGAATCCGGCCCGACTGTCCTCACGGGGGTAGGCGAAAGCCGCGGGCCCGCCCTGTCACATGTCGGCGCGATTTCCTGAAAGTTCTGCACGCGCGGCAGGGCCGCTGCCCCTCGGGGCCGCGGCGTTGCTGTCGCAAGTTCAGCGATTCTCGATGGTTGCGGGGGTCCCCCCCAAGCCGAACATCGGCGCGGGAATCGCAGTCTCCGAGGCCAGCGCGGCCAGCGCGCGGGTCTTCGCGTGGGTTTCTGCGACCTCCGAGAAAGGATCGCTGTCGGCCACGATGCCGCAGCCCGCGTGGTAGGCGAGGTTTCGAGCCCCGTCGCCCAAGTCCGGCCCGATGTCCGCCGTGCGGATCGCCACGCTCAGCGCCGCGTCGCCGGTGCGCGAGATGAAGCCGATCGCGCCGCAGTAGAAGCCGCGCGGGTGCTGCTCGAGTTCATCGATGATCTGCATGGCGCGAACCTTCGGCGCACCCGTCACCGAGCCCGGCGGGAACGTCGCGGCGAGAAGGTCGATCCACTCGACATCGTCGCGCAGCGTCGCGCGCACCTCGGCCACGCCGTGGTGCACGGTGGTGTGCGTCTCGAGCACGCGCCCGGTCGCGACCGACACCGAGCCGAGCTCGGCGACGCGCCCGAGGTCGTTGCGCATGAGGTCGACGATCATCGCGAGTTCCGCGGCGTCCTTGCCGCTCTCGATCAACTGCGAGCCGGGTACGTCGGCGGGGCGCGTGCCCTTGATCGGCCGCGTCACCACTTCGCCGTCGGCGTGCACGCGCAGGAAGAGCTCGGGACTCATCGAGACGAGGGCGCCGCCGCTCGGCAGGTCGATCAGCGAGCCAAACCAGGCTGCATTCCGCGTGATCGCAGCATGTGCGAACGCGCGCACGTCGCCATGCAGCATCGCCTCGAATCGCCGCGCCACATTCGCCTGGAAGGCGTCGCCCGCGCGGATGTACTCGATCGTGCGCGCCACGTTCGCTGCGTACCGCGAGTCGGGCTCGACCGCGCAGACGTCGCGCAGGCGCCACGTTTGCGGCGATTCTCGAGGTGCGGCGGCCGGCGTCGCTTCTTGCGCCACGTCCGGCTCGAGCGGCGGCGGATTGCCCACGGCGTGCAGCACGCCCGTCGCATGCTCAAGGCACCAGGCGTCCTCGCACCAGAAGAGCGCTGCGCGCGGCGGCAGATCCTCGCCGTCGCGTTCCCGGTGGCATGCGACAGGTTCGAACGCCGTTCCGAGTCCGTAGCCGAGCGCCACGATCCATCCTCCGGCGAAGGGAGGCGACCCGGCCGCGCGCGGGAGCGGCGCACGACGCGGCGTGCGCGCGAGCGCTTGTCCGAGTGCCGCGATCGTCTCTTCCGGCGACGCGAGCGCTTGAATCGTCAGCGCTTCGAGCGGACGCGCGAGAATCGTCCACGCGTTCTGCGCGCCGGTTCCGCCGGAGACGAGCGCGGCAAGCGGCTCGTGCGCCGGGTAGCGCAAGAGGAGATCGACGGCGTCGGCGCGCGGGGGTTGCTGGGGGCTCGGCTCCGGCTCCATGGAGCGCGGATCGTATGGCGTCTGCGGGGACGCCACGCGGGAGCGGAGGCGCGAAACCGCGCATTTGCCGTGTTTCGCGCCCCGACGCGCGCGCAGGGGGCTTGTAGACTGACCGATTCACCGCGGCGGGAAGACGCCGCGATCGCACACACACCGAAAGAGCCTTTCTCCCATGGCGAGCAAGAAAAAGAACGCAGGCAAGTCGAAGTCGGACAAGAAGTCGGACAAGAAGTCGGGCAAGAAGTCCGGCAAGGTCAAGTCGGGCAAGGTCAAGTCGAGCAAGGTCAAGTCGAGCAAGGTCAAGGTCGGCAAGATGGTCTACTACTTCGGCGAGACGAAGTGCGAAGGCCGCGCCGAGCAGAAGATGCTCCTCGGCGGCAAGGGCGCGAACCTCGCAGACATGGTCTCGATCGGCTTGCCGGTTCCCCCCGGCTTCACGATCACCACCGACACCTGCGCCGCCTACTACACCGCAGGCGAGAAGCTGCCGAAGGGCTTGATGGACGATGTCCGCGCGAACATCAAGATGCTCGAGAAGGAGCTCGGCAAGAAGTTTGGCTCGGACACCAACCCGCTCCTCGTCAGCGTGCGCTCGGGCGCCGCTGTGTCGATGCCGGGCATGATGGACACCGTCCTCAACCTCGGCCTCACCGACAAGGCGGTCGAGGGCCTCGCGAAGGGGACGGGCAATCCGCGCTTCGCCTACGACGCCTACCGCCGCCTCATCAACATGTTCGGCGATGTCGTGATGGGCGTCGATCACCACCGCTTCGAGCATGCGTTCAGCGCCATCAAGACGCGCCACGGCGTGAAGGAAGACACCGAGCTCTCGACCGAGGGCCTCAGGGAGCTCGTCGCCGAGTACAAGAAGATCTACGCAGCGCAGGTCGGCGAGGAATTCCCGCAAGATCCGCTCCGTCAGCTTGAGCTCTCGATCAAGGCCGTGTTCAGCTCGTGGAACGGCGCGCGCGCGATCGAGTACCGCCGCATCCAGGAGATCCGCGGCCTCAATGGCACCGCCGTCAACGTGCAGGCAATGGCCTACGGCAACATGGGCGTCACGTCGGGCACCGGCGTCGCGTTCACGCGCGACAACACCACGGGCGAGAATGTCTTCTACGGCGAGTTCCTCGTGAACGCGCAGGGCGAGGACGTCGTCGCGGGCATCCGCACGCCCGAGCCGATCGCCATGATGGAGACGCGCTTCCCGAAGGCCTACGCGCATCTCATGAAGGTGCGCGCCAAGCTCGAGAAGCACTACAAGGACATGCAGGACATCGAGTTCACCGTCGAGAACGGCAAGCTCTTCATGCTGCAGACCCGCACAGGCAAGCGCACCGCGCAGGCCGCCGTGAGGATCGCCGTCGAGATGGTGAAGGAGAAGCTGATCGATGAGAAGACGGCGATCAAGCGCATTCCCGCGGGCGATCTCACGCAGCTCCTCTTGCCGTACTTCGCGCCCGCCGACAAGAAGTCGGCCGAGGTCGTGACGAAGGGAATCGGCGCGTCGCCAGGTGCCGCGACCGGCAAGCTCGCGTTCACCGCGGCCGAAGCCGTCGAGCGCGCGCAGAAGGGCGAGAAGGTGCTTCTCATCCGCAAGGAGACGAGCCCCGAGGACGTCGCGGGCATGCATAGCGCCGTCGGCATTCTGACTTCGACGGGCGGCAAGACGAGCCACGCGGCTGTCGTCGCGGTCGGCTGGGGCAAGTGCTGCGTCGTCGGCGCAGGCGAGCTCTCGATCGACGAGAAGGCGGGCAAGCTCCATGTCAAGGGTCGTTCGTTCTCGCGCGAGGATGTCCTCTCGATCGACGGATCGACCGGCGAGGTGATGGTGGGCGTCGTGCGTCCGACGGTGCCGGAGAAGATCTCCGGCGACTTCGCGAAGGTCATGGACTGGTCGAAGAAGTACGCCGAGATGAAGGTGCGCACGAACGCCGACAGCCCGTCGGATGCGCGGCGTGCGCGCGAGTTCGGCGCGGTCGGCATCGGCCTCTGCCGCACCGAGCACATGTTCTTCGGCGGCGAGCGCATCGCTGCCATCCGCGAGATGATCCTCAGCGAGTCGACCGAGCGCCGCGAGAAGGCGCTTGCGAAGCTCCTGCCGTTCCAGCGCGAGGATTTCGTCGGCATCTTCACCGCGATGGACGGACTGCCCGTCACGGTGCGTCTGCTCGATCCGCCGCTCCACGAGTTCGTGCCGCACGATGAGAAGCAGCAGGCAGAGCTTGCGAACGAGATGGGCCTGAGCCTCGAGGACGTGCAGCGGCGCGTGGCGCAGCTGCACGAGGCGAACCCGATGCTCGGCCACCGCGGTTGCCGACTCGCGATCACCTATCCCGAGATCCTTCGCATGCAGGTGCGCGCGATCGTCGAGGCCGCGATCGAGTGCAAGGCGAAGAAGATCGATGCGCGCCCCGAGATCATGCACCCGCTGGTCGGCACGAAGAAGGAGCTCGAGCAGCTCAGGAAGTGGACCGAGGAGACGATGCAGGAGGTCGCGAAGGAGAAGGGCGTCAAGATCGGTGGCAAGAACGGGCTCGACATCCCGATCGGCACCATGATCGAGATCCCGCGCGCGGCCGTCAGCGCCGACGAGATCGCCGAATGCGCCGACTTCTTCAGTTTCGGCACGAACGACCTGACGCAGATGACCTTCGGCTTCAGCCGCGACGACATCGGCAGCTTCCTGCCGGCGTACCTTGAGAAGGGCATGCTCGAGAAGGACCCGTTCCAGTCGATCGACACGACGGGCGTCGGTGGCCTCGTCAAGATGGCCTGCGAGAAGGGCAGGGCGGTCGCCAAGCAGGAGAAGAAGGCGTTCAAGCTCGGCGTCTGCGGCGAACACGGCGGCGACCCCGCCTCGATCAAGTTCTTCCAGAAGTGCGGGCTCGACTATGTGAGCTGCTCGCCGTTCCGCGTGCCGGTGGCCCGCCTCGCGGCGGCGCAGGCGGCGTTGGCGTGAGAGAACGCCAGTTGTGTGATCCCCAGCGCCCGTGGCCTTGCGCCGCGGGCGCTGTCTTTCACGCCCGTCGGCCGTCGCTCATTCACTTCGCGCAGTACGCGTCGAAGAACACGCCGAATCCGCTAGACTGCGCCGCGGTTCTGCCAGCCAAGAGGAACACCCGATGGGCTCGATCTACACCTACCGCAACATCGACGGCTTGACCAAGTTCCTGCAAGTGATGCTCGGAGTCGGGCTGGTCCTCGCCGTCGTGGGCCTCGTCTCGTCGTTCCTCCAGCTCGAACTTTCGGTCTCATCAGCATCCTTCTGCGTCTCGCCACGGCCGTGGTCTTCGGCATCTGGATCGTCCGCGCCAACAAGAATGTGCGGGCATTGGGCGCCGTGGGCCTGCGCATGACCCCAGGCTGGGCGCTCGGCTACTTCTTCGTCCCGATCCTGAACCTCTTCAGGCCCTACCAGGCCATGTCCGATCTCTGGCGCGCCAGTCAGGATCCCGCCGCATGGCAGTCCGTCAGCGCCAGCGCCATCGTGCCGATCTGGTGGACGCTCTGGATCGGCGACAACATCGTCGGCCAAGTGGCATTCCGCCTCGGGCGACACGCGGACACCATCGAGGTCCTGAAGGGCGTCACCAACGTCCAGATCACCACCACCGTCATCGACGCCGTGCTCTGCGTGGTGGCGGCGCTTCTCGTCCAGGGCATCGCCACCGCCCAGAAGTCCCGCATGCCGGCGATGGCCTGATTCGTCGTCGCGGGCGGGCGGTCCAGGCAAGGAGCAAACGATGCAACATCCGCCGATGGAACCTACACCGATGGCCGAGGCTGCCGCCCAGGGCGGTGGCGGGTCGACTTCGACAGTCGTCGCAGTCGTCGCGGGGATTCTCGCCGGGATCGTCGTCACCCCCGTGGCAGTATTCGCTGCCCTGATCTCGGTCGGCCCATGTCACGGCGGACGAGGCTGCACTCCCGAACTGTTCCCGATTCCAGAGCTCCTCATCGAGGTCGACGCTGGACCCGCAGCATTGGTGCTCGGCCTGGTGCAGTTCCCTGTGTATGGCGGGCTGATCGGCTACTGCGCGATGAAGGGACGCCGGCCGCTCCTCATCGCGCTTGTCTGCGTGGCGTTCCCGCATGCGCTCGCGATACTGGCGAATGGCCTGTGACCTCTGCAGGCGGCGTCTCGGTACCCCCGGCCTGCGAGGAACGCCGAGATCAGACGACTCGCGCCGGCGTCCGCGTGACCTGCATCCATCGCCACATTGAAGAGCCGCCCGATTTCACGGCGATCCTCGACGAGCTCGTTCGATCTTCCGCCCTCGTTCGCCGTGTCCTCCTCGTGGCGCTGTTCATCCCCTTCATCCATCTGTTTGTCTCGACATCGAGGATGGCGCGCGAGGCCGCAGGCACTGGCCTTCCGATGCCCGAGTTCCCCGCGAGGTAGCTGTCGCGACACGGCCGACACACAAGGACCCATGCAACATTCCACCGATTTCAACGCACTGCTCGACGCGCGTGTCGGCCTCCTCTGGCAGATGGACCTCTGCTACATCGCCGCAGCATGCGTATGCGCCGTCCTCGCGTTCAGGACGCGACGGAGGTCGGTGGCTTCGCTTGCCGCGATCGTCGGGCCCCTGATCGCGTTGGTGCTCGCCGGCGGGCTCTTCGACTACTGGTGGCTCGACCTCGAGGCCGCCGCCTTGACCGAGGCAGACCGGGTGTGGGTCTCACGGCATGACGGAGGCCGCCTCGCGCTCGGAATCGCACTCCTGTTCAAGTCAGGCCTCTGCTTCCTCGTCATCACCATCGCCGCATGGATCGGCGGACTCTGGCGCAAGAGACGATCGCAGAAGCCCGACGCAGACGCCGCACCGACGGCGTGAGCGCGCCAAGTCTCCCAACCCCACGCCGCTCCGCGGCACCCCCCCGCACCCAACCGTCCCGGGCCGCCGCCGCCCCGCGGCGGGTGCCACATGTCTTGCGAAGCAAGCAGTGCGAGCTGAACCGTCCGAAGCGTCGACAGCGCGCCCCGCAGCGGCGGTCCCGCGGGCCCTCCCAACCCCCAGGCCGAGCGCCAGCCGCGTCCAAAAATCGCGCCCTTCGCCGCACATCCATGCCACCTCACAATTTACTCAGGACGCTGATTGATTTTACTCACGATCCTGAGTAATTTGTAGGCATGCCGCAGATCATCCGCGCCCAAGCCGAGCTCGTCCGCGACCGAGTCGCCGAGAAGCGCCGCCATATGCAGGTGGTTGTCGGTCCGCGTCAGGTCGGAAAGACGACCCTCGTTCGCTGGGCGCTTGCCGAGAGCGGGCTGCCCGCGCACTACGCCACCGCCGACGACCCGGGCGGCCTTTCGGAAGGCTGGCTCCGACAGCAGTGGGAGCTCGCTCGGCAGAAGTCCGCCGAAGGCAGGCGCAAGGGCGCGGTGCTTGCGATCGACGAGATCCAGAAGCTGCCGAACTGGTCCGAGCAGGTTAAGCGCCTGTGGGACGAGGACACGGCGTCTCGACGGCCGCTCCGCGTCGTCCTGCTCGGGTCGTCGGCGCTCCTCCTCCAGAAGGGGCTGACCGAAAGCCTGGCGGGTCGATTCGAGGCGATCCGCGTGACGCACTGGTCGTTCGACGAGATGCGGCGCGCGTTCAGGTTCGACCTCGACAAGTACCTCGTGTTCGGCGGCTATCCGGGAGCGGCCGGGCTCGTGCGCGACCCGGCGCGCTGGGCCGCGTATGTGCGCGAGTCGCTCATCGACACGACGATCAACCTCGATGTGCTGCAGATGTCGCGCGTCGACAAGCCCGCGCTGCTCAGGCGCCTGTTCGAGTTCGCGTGCGTGCACTCGGCGCAGCAGCTGTCCTATCAGAAGATGCTCGGGCAGCTTCAGGATGCAGGAAACACCGTGACGCTCGCGCACTACCTCCGGCTTCTCGAGGCCGCGGGCATGGTGCGGGGAATCGAGAAGTACGCGGGCGACATGATCCGCCAGCGGGCCTCGAGTCCGAAGCTGCAGGTGCTCAACACCGCGCTCACGAGCGCCCTCGCGGGAGATGATCCACGAAGTCTTCTCGCGTCGCCTGACCAGAAGGGCCGGCTGGTCGAGAGCGCGGTCGGCGCCCATCTTGCGAACGCTGCGGCCGTGGGCCGATGCAGGCTGTTCTACTGGCGCGAGCGGAGCCTCGAGGTCGACTTCGTGGTCGAGCGCGAGGGCAAGCTCCTCGCGATCGAGGTCAAGAGCGGGCGTCGAAGGGACGGGCTCCCGGGAATCGGCGCGTTCCTGAAGGCCTATCCCAAGGCGCGTCCGCTGCTCGTCGGCGCAGACGGCGTGAGGGTCGACGAGTTCCTGCTGAAGCCCATCGAGGCATGGTTCGTCTGAAGCGCACGGGGCGCGGCGGGGTGCGCGGGGAACCCGTCTCGACGCTGAGCAAGTCCGGACGCGTTCGACCCGCCGACGCCGCCGCTCCGCGGCGCCCCTCCCACCCAACCGTCACGGGCCGCCGCCGCTCCGCGGCGGGCGCCACATGTCTTGCGAAGCAAGCAATGCGAGCTGAACAGTTCGACCGTCGACAGCGCGCCGCGCAGCGGCGGTCCCGCCCCCAAATCCCCCCGAACCCCACCCAGTCTCCTTGCCTCGCCACATGGCATATCTATACTTGCCACATGGCAACCACGCGCAAATCCTCCAAGCCCGCCCTCGCCGCCGGCCGCGGTGATCCGGGCTCCGTCCTCGGCATGCGCCACGCCACCGACGCCGAGGCGCGCGGCGCCGTCCGCAAGGGCTACCCGTTCCGCGCGCTCGACGAGGTGTCGAAGCGCCTCGCGCGCCCAAGCCACGAGATCAACGCGGTGCTCGGCATTCCGCCGCGCACCTTCGCGCGGCGCAAGGCGGCCAAGCAGTTCACGCCCGAGGAGTCCGACCGCATCTACCGCCTCGCGCGTACCGTCCAGCTTGCGCTCGATGTGCTCGGCAGCGACGAGAAGGCCCGCAACTGGCTCAAGGCTCCGAACCGCGCGCTCGGCGGCGAGGTGCCGTTCGAACTCCTCGACACCGACATCGGCGCACGCCAGGTCGAGGCCGTGCTGCTTCGAGCCGCCTACGGAATCTTCAGCTGATGCGGGTCTGGAGAATCTGCCAGCGGCGTTTCGTCGCCGACGCGCTCGAAGGCACGGGCGGCGTCCATGTCTCGGGCCGCTGGCACCGCATGGGCCACCCGATCGTCTACACCTCGACCCATGCGTCGCTCGCAGCGCTCGAGGTCCTCGTGCACGCCGACCCCCTGACGGCGCCCGGTGATCTCCGACTCCTCGCGATCGAAGTCCCCGACGACATCAAGATCGAGTCGCTCGACACCAAGTCGCTCCCCAAGGACTGGCGCGCGCTCCCGGCCCCCGAAGCGCTTCAATCCCGCGGCACCGCATGGCTCCGCTCCGCGCGATCGGCGGGACTCCTCGTCCCGTCGGCCATCATCGAGACCGAGCGAAACCTCCTGCTCAACCCCCGACACCCCGACACGAAGCGCGTGAAGGTGGTCGAGAACCGCCCGTTCTCGTTCGACCCGAGGTTGCGAGCGCCCGGGCTCGATCACGCGCCCGCGCGCAAGTCCACCCACATCCGGACGACGCGAGCCACTCGCCGCAAGCACGACGCGTGACCGCGCGGCACAAGCCGTCGAACCCCCCGAGGACGTCGGCTGCCCGCGCCGACGGGTGTCACATGTCTTGCGAAGCACGCAGTGCGAGCTGAACTTTCGACCGTCGACAGCGTGCCGTGCAGCGGCGGTCCTGCAACCCGCGCGGCGGTCCTGCAACCCGCGCGGCGGTCCTGCAACCCGCGCGCATCCGCCAGCAGCCCAACTGTCCATTCCAAGTGTTCAAGACACCACTGCGGCGCTTCTGTAACCGCCGGTACCGTTTCCGAAGAGTTTGGCGCGAATGTTCTGCCTGCCCACCTGAAAGGACCGCCCATGAGCATCTCCGCCCGCGACATTTCGGCAGCCATCACGCCGCTCCGCCTGATCTTCTGGGGCTGCGTGCTCTGCCTGATCGATGTGTACTCCAACTGGAACATCGACGGACAGGTCTGGAAGATCGACCTTGTGAGCGACGCGATCGGCGCCCTCATGATCGCGTGGGCGGTGTTCAGGCTGTCGATGCTACGCGTCGGAGGCTGGTACAGCGCCGCCATGGCCTTCGTGCTGGTGGTGGCATTCCTCGCCATTCTCGTTGCGGTCCACGACCACTTCGTCTACGACCAGCCACAGTGGGTCTCGAGCGTGGTGCAGCTGGCCCCCGTCGTCGGCTTGACCGCCACTGTTGTCTTCTGCATGGCGATGCGCCGTCTCAGCGCGGCTACCGGCCTCGAGCAATCCGCGCAAAGCTGGAAGATCACCACCCTGCTCGTCGCCGTCATCAGCCTGATTCCGCTCGGACTTATCCACGCAGCAGGCGCCGCCGCGACGCTGTACGGCGAGACTTCCACCTTCGAGCTCCCGAACTTGCTCGTCGCGTTCGTCGTGGCACAGATCATCCCTCTGGTCCATTTCTTCCTCTCGACCTCGAAGATGGCGCGCGAAGCGGAGTCCGCTGCGAACGTGGCCGAACACAGGGGCGTTGCGCCAGGCACCACCTCGGCGAGCTAGCAAACGCCCGCAGCGCGGGAGCGCACGCGTGTCGCGCGCCGCGCAGCGCGCGCGCGTCGGTTCTGCCCGCCCCGCGCGTACAGTCCGCCAACCCCACGCCGCCCCGCGGCTCGGGGCTACGCACGCAATCGCCGCATGCACGACGGCAGAAGGAGATCCACATGGGCTGGGGCCGCTTCCTCTTACTCGGAAACCTCGGACAGCAACTCGACCTCTCCGACCAGCAGCGCGAGATGGACGATCTGCGCGACGAACTCAGCCGCATGCGAAGGTCGGAAGGCAACGCGACAACAATCGCCGAACTTCGCGCTGAGAACGACGAGCTCCGCCTCTATCTCACCGCGCTGATGCGACTGCTCGCCACAAAGGGCGTGGTCACCCGAGAAGAGCTCGAGCAGATCGTCGTGGCGATCGACGCAGAGGACGGCGAAATCGACGGCGGCCACCGCGGGCCGATGGGGTGAGGGGGCGGCGCGTTGCCCGAGCCCGACGCGCCGAACGCCCGCGATGAGCCCCGCTGATCCATCGCCGAACGCATTCAGGTTCACCCAAGACGCCGCCGGCCAAAGATCGCAGCATGGTGTTCGTCACCAGTTGGAACCGACACCCGACGCACGGTCGATTCCCGCGCCGATCTCTGTAAGCTCTCCGCCATGGGAATCGACTTTGGCCCCTATCGCCGCATACGGATCCGGAACGACGGCGCGCCCGTCGAAGGGTTGTACGACAGCGTCGTCGACACGCGTCTGAACGCGGTGCTGGACGCGGCGCGGCAGGCGGGAATCGATATCGGCACGCGCGAGCTCAAGGGGCGGGACGGGCGACTGCTCGCGCGAGAGCTCGCGGAGGCGGTGGCCGAGGCGCTTGGAGCGAAGCTCAGCGCGGACAAGCCGGCGACGGCGGAGGACATCGAGGTCGTCAATCGGCTGCTGCGGGTTCTCCGCGAGACGGAACTAGACCAGTCGCGTGCTGCGGAAGAAGTGCTTCCGCTCGTCCTTGAGCGTGTCGGTCCGCGGAAGGACGTCGGCCCGGCGGATCTCTCCGACCACGGCTTGCTCACGGGCCGCGAAGGCACCGAGAGCCTGCTTGTCCAGCTGAAGCGCGACCTTGCCACCTGCAATCGCGCGGATTGGCTTGTCTCGTTCATCAAGCACAGTGCGGTGAAGATGATGCAGGCCGACATTGAGGATTTCCTCAAGCGAGGCGGCAGGCTTCGCATCGTGACGACCGCGTACATGGGCGCGACCGAACCGAGCGCGCTCGAGGAGTTGGCGCGGATCTCGCGTGCGTACGAGTCGCGGCTGAGCATTCGCTTCTCCCGCGATGTCGAGTCGACGCGCCTTCATGCGAAGGCCTACATCCACCATCGCGACAGCGGCTTTGGTAGCGCGTACATCGGCTCGGCGAATCTCTCGCGGCCCGCGCTGACGGAGGGGCTCGAGTGGACGGTGCGCTTGTCGCAGGCGGCGTCGCCCGGACTCTGGTCGAAGATCGAAGAGACGTTCGAGCAGTGGTGGGGGGATCCAGAGTTCATCGAGTACGGGCTTACCGAGAACCACGAGACGCACGCGCAGTTCCGGGCGCTGGTTGCGCAGCAGAAGGGCGTCGATGCGCGGGGCAGGGACGACCAGCTTTCCTCGCTCACCATTTTCGACCTCACGCCCAAGCCGTTCCAGCAGGCGATTCTCGATCGCATCGCCGTTGAGCGCCGTGAACTCGGACGAACGCGGCATCTCGTCGTCGCCGCGACGGGCACCGGCAAGACCATGATCGCCGCGTTCGACTATCGCGGCTTCGCGAGCGATTTCCGCGAATCGGCCGGCCGTGCGCCACGCATGCTCTACGTCGCGCACTCGGAGCGGATCCTGAAGCAGGCGCGTGGCAGCTTTGCACAGGTCGTGCGCGATCTGAACTTCGGCGGCCTGTTGGTGGGCGGGCACGACGATCGTCCGTGCGATGCGCTCTTCGCGTCGATCCAGTCGTGGAATTCGAAACTCAGCGCGAGCGCATTTCCCGCAGATCACTTCGACTATGTCGTCGTCGACGAGGTTCATCACGGCGAGGCGCCGTCGTGGCGCAAGCTGCTCGAGTGGATCAGGCCACGATCGCTGCTCGGGCTCACTGCAACACCCGAGCGCGCCGACGGCCTTGACATCACAAGGCACTTTGAAGACCGCATCACGGCTGAGATCCGGCTCCCTGACGCGATCGCGCGACGGCTTCTGGTCCCGTTCCGCTACTTCGGCGTCACCGACACGATCGATCTCCGCAACGTCGATTGGACGCCACGCGGATACAAAATGGAAGATGTCCAGCTTCGCTACCTCGAAGCAGGCCCGCAGTGGATTGAGAACGTGCGTCGGGCGATCGTCGGATATGTCGCGGATCCGCTCAGCATGCGGGCGATTGGTTTCTGCAGCGGCGTGAAGCATGCGCGAGCCATGGCCAACGAGTTCGAGCGCGTACGCCTCGTCGCCGAGGCGCGAGGACAGCGCGGGCTGTGCGCCGAGGCGCTCGATGGATCGGACTCGCTCGAGCGGCGAGACGAGGTGATCGCGCGACTTCGCCGCGGCGAAGTGCAGATCATCTTCGTCGCAGAC
>JBIKXP010000052.1:0-17041 GCA_044355685.1 Phycisphaerales bacterium | reverse complement strand
CTTAACCCGGCACCCTCCCGAGGAGAGACCCGGAGAGACTTTCGGCCCATCCGGTCGGCCAGTGGGGGAGTCCGGGCGACCACGTGGTTAAGACTCCGAGACTCGCCGCGACCGCCCGCCTTGGCCCACCCCTCGAAATCCCTGCGTACAAAGCGAAAGACGCGCCCTCATGGAGGACGCGTCTCTCGTGCGTTTGGCGAGGGCTGCTGTTCGCAACCACTCTTGAAGTAGGGGCAGGGACATGGCCGGTAGCTCGAAAGTCCCACGAGTCGCCGGGTTCCGGCCCTTCCCCCGTCCAGTCAATCGTGCCTCTCTGGAGACCCAGCAAGCACGGCGACAAGAGGTGCCGGCGCTATGACTCTCGGTTCGGGGCGTCCGCGCCGACAGAGAGCGTGTTCGACAATGCATCCAGGGCGTCTGGCAGCACCGCGATCGGCAAGTAGCCGAACCCGAGGCGCATCACGGAACGACTCTCGCCGAACCACGTCCCCTCGCCGAGTTGCAGGCCAGCCTCGGGCAACCGCTCCCAGAAGCGATCGACCGCGGGCGCGTCGAAGCGCGAGGGGACCAGCCGCAGGCAGCAGAGCGCTCCGCCCTCCGGCCGCACCCACTCGACATACCCGTCCTGCGCGGCCACCCACGCTTCGACCAAAGCCCGACCGGCCGCCAGCAGCGCCCGGCGCGGACGCAGTATTGCCTCGCGGTGCTCCAGCACCGCCGCTGCCAGCGTCTCGTCGAGCGGCGAGCCTGAGACCACGGTGTTCATCTTTGCCATCACGAGCCGCTCGCGCAGCTCGCGATCGCGCACGGTGAGCCAGCCGACGCGCAGCCCAGGCGCGCCGTGCGCCTTGGACACCGACGCCCCCGTGATCACTCGCGGGTGGAGCGCGGCGGCACTCGGCGGCGTTGGCTCGTCGGCGTAGGCCGCGTCGCGGTACGTCTCGTCCACGAACAGCCATGCCTCCGGGCACACGCGGGCCATCCGATCCAGGATGCGCTCGATCTCGGCGGCGGGGGTGCGGACGCCGCTCGGATTCTGCGGACTGGCAAGGCTCACCAGCCGCGTCCGAGGCGAAAGGCGCGTCGTCAGCGCGTCGACGTCGACGCGGTAGCCGTCGTCGAACGCGAGGCGATACTCGCGCAGGGCGACACCGGTCGCGATGAGCGCGTCCCGAGCGGGAGGGAAGCAGGGGGTGACGATCACCGCCTCGTCGCCAGGGCTGCAAAGCTCGAACGCGAGCAGGAACAGCCCGAGGGCGGTGCCATGCGTCGTGAGGACCTCGTCGGCCCGCACCCCGGTCGCCGAGGCGACCGCCTCGCGCAGCCGGGGCAGGCCCGCCGAGGAGCCATAGCCCATCTTGAGGCCGCCGACCGCCCCGGCGCCCCCCGCCAGTTCCAAGAGTTCGCCAACAGTGAGGTCGCTCGCGGTGCTCTCCGCGAGGTTGAACCGCCGGTTCACATCGAGCAGCGACAAGATCCCGTTGCGAGGGAAACGCCCGGCCGGACTTCGCTCGTTCATGGCCTTTGATCTCCTCTATAGCCGGCGGCGAGACGCGCCGTTCGTGCTCTTTTCGCGTTGCAGGAAGTTGATCGCCCGCGCGCCGAGGTTCATGGCGAACCACGCCGCTGCGAACAACCAGAACAGCGCGATCGACTCGACGACGGCGGGCATCCGCGATGGTGTCCCAGACGAGGCTGAGCGCCCCTTACGGAGCCACATCACGCTCAGTGCAGCCGTCGTGCCCGACAGGGTCAAGCACAGGACGATCGGCCAAAGAAACTGCTGCATGATCAGTCCTCCAGCGTGAGAATACGCTCAAGTGCTAGTCCACCGTTTCGCCGACGGGCCAATCGGGTCGTTGCGAGTGGTGGTCATTGCCAAGGAGCAGTGTATGGTTTCGAAGGAATGGCCAACGGCGGACGCGGCCTCGGTTGATCAGCGGAGGCCGATCGCCGGCACCAGGGGTTTCTCCGCCGGTGCATTCTGGGGTGCGATGCTCGGCGTCAACGGATGGGTGATCGGCATGCTTTGCTACGCCATCGCTGTCGGCGAACTCGGCACCGTCTGGAGTGTCGTCCTCGGCGGGTTCGTACTGAGCACCGGCGTCGGGTTGCTGCTCCTGTTGCCGAGCGCTCGCCCAGGTAGCGGCGACTGGCTGGGACGCTTGCTCATCGCTCTATCGCTGATTTCCACGCTGTACATGCACTGGGCGCACCCGCAGTTGAAGCAAGCCCCGCGGCTCGCTGGCCTGATTGACAGCTACGTGCTCTCCGATCTCGCGATTCTCTCCATGGGTCTTGCCGGGATCATCGTCGTCGCGCTCGCCAGATCGCGGCACCGGGCGATCGTGGTGCTGCGGAGGCAGTTTTCTCGTGTCGACGAGGTGATCTGATGCGGGTTCGCCGCCCACGCGGAACTTCCGGGGCGGTTGACACGGCCATTGCGGCCGTGAACATCGAGAAGGTGCGCGGAGCACGTCCGCTCACAACCGACAACCCCCGAGTCTTGCGACCCGGGGGTTATGCGAATAGCGGGGACAGGACTTGAACCTGCGACCTCCGGGTTATGAGCCCGACGAGCTACCAACTGCTCTACCCCGCAGACTGCGATCGTAGCAGAACCCGGCGCAGAAGGCAAGGACGCGGCGCGTCTCTTGTCCACGCGTCAGTTCGACGCGGAAACCGCGCGAAATCGCAGCGATTCGCCGCTGCAAATCCACAGCGTGGCTCCGTACGATTGCCGTTCTTCTCGCATCGCGGGAGAGACGTCCAACGGCAGGCGTCGAGCAGCAGGCGTCAAACGACAGGTGGTGGACCAATGGCAGGCAACACAGGCAACAACGCAACCGACACGCAGCGCGTCATCTACTCGATGCTCGGCGTCTCGAAGACGATCGCCGGCAAGCAGATCCTGAAGGACATCTACCTCTCGTACTTCTACGGCGCGAAGATCGGCGTTCTTGGCCTGAACGGCTCCGGCAAGTCCACGCTCCTCAAGATCCTTGCGGGCGTCGACAAGGAGTTCGAGGGCAAGATCGAGATGGCGCCTGGCTTCCGCGTCGGCTACCTCGAGCAGGAGCCGCTCAAGAACGAGACGCGCGGCGTCGAGGAAGTGATCCGCGAGGGCTGCACCGAGGTCACCAAGCTCCTCGAGGAGTACGACCGTCTCAATGAGAAGCTCTGCGACCCCGACATCTCCCCCGACGACATGGAGAAGACGCTCGCGCGCGTCGGCGACCTCCAGGAGAAGCTCGACCTGATCGACGCGTGGACGCTCGACAGCCAGCTCGACATGGCGATGGACGCGCTCCGCTGCCCGCCGAAGGACGCGACCTGCGACAAGCTCTCGGGCGGCGAACGCCGCCGCGTCGCGCTCTGCCGACTGCTTCTCTCGAAGCCCGATGTCCTCCTCCTCGACGAGCCGACCAACCACCTCGACCCTGAATCCGTCTTCTGGCTCGAGCAGTACCTCGCGCGCTACCCCGGCACCGTCATCGCCGTCACGCACGACCGCTACTTCCTCGACAACGTCGCCGGCTGGATCCTCGAGCTCGACCGCGGCGTCGGCATTCCCTACAAGGGGAACTACACCGGCTGGCTCGAGCAGAAGCACAAGCGCCTCGCCCTCGAGGAGAAGCAGGAATCCGTCCGTCAGAAGACGCTCGCGCGCGAGCTCGACTGGGTGCGCCAGAACCCGAAGGGCCGCCAGGCGAAGTCGAAGGCGCGTCTTGCCGCCTACGAGAAGATGCTGAACGAGGACACCGAGAAGCGCGCCCGCGAGATCGAAATCTACATTCCCCCGGGCCCGCGCCTCGGCAACCTCGTCATCGAGGCGAAGGAACTCTCGAAGGCCTTCGGCGACACGCTGCTCCTCGACAAGGTCGACTTCTCGATCCCGCCGGGCGCGATCGTGGGCATCATCGGCCCGAACGGCGCCGGCAAGACCACGCTCTTCAAGATGATCTGCGGCCTTGAGAATCCCGACAACGGCAGCTTCAAGGTGGGCGACACCGTGAAGCTCGCGTACGTCGAGCAGACGCGCGACTCGCTGCCTGCTGGCAAGAACGTGTGGGAAGTGATCTCCGATGGGAGCGAAGAGATCCGCCTCGGAAACGCGAAGGTGAACAGCCGCGCGTACGTCGCGCGCTTCGGTTTCTCCGGCGCCGACCAGCAGAAGAACGTCGACAACCTCTCGGGCGGCGAGCGCAACCGCGTGCACCTCGCGCGGCTCTTGAAGAGCCACGCGAACGTGATCCTCCTCGACGAGCCGACGAACGATCTCGACGTGAACGTGATGCGCGGCCTCGAGGAAGCGCTCGAGAACTTCGCGGGCACCGCGGTCATCATCAGCCACGACCGCTGGTTCCTCGACCGCCTCGCGACGCACATCATCGCGTTCGAAGGCGATGCAAAGATCCACTTCCACACGGGGAACTGGGCGAGTTACGAGGAAGAGCGCCGCAAGCGCTTCGGCGACGACGCGCTCCAGCCGCATCGGCTCAAGTTCCGCAAGCTCACCCGCTCGTAAGTCGACGCAGGGCAGGAACTCCTGTCTGTTGCGCGCCGCGCCGCTCCCGTTGGGATCGAGCGCGGGTTGGTGCGATCGATGCGGTTCTCTCGCGCGCCCGTCCCCGTTCGGGCGCACCCATTCAGGGGCGTCCCGAACCGTTTTCTGCGCGCGACGGCGACCATTGGGGCATCTGCCCGACAGCATGAATGCGAAACTGGAGACACTCTGTCACTTCAGGGTCGAGTCGACATGCACACCGAAGTTCCCCAGCACAGTTCGACGACGCGGCACGTCGATTCGCCGCGACCAACCGAGCCGACTTCCGCGCTCGCCGCGTTGATCGAGGGAAATCACCGCTACCTCGCAAGACTCGCGTCGGCTGATGCGATCGAAGACGACGCGTGCGCATCCCTGACGTTCCCGCGACGGCCGTTTGCCCTGACGCTCGTCGAGCCGGCTTCACCGCCGCTGACGCCACGAATCTTCAGCCGGTCGCATCGCGACGTCGTGATGGTGGACACCTTCGATACTGCGGTAGCCTTCGCGGCGGAGCATGAGTTCAAGCTCATCGTGCTGCTGACCCCGATGCGCGACATCGCGCTTCAGCAGTCGGCGCCCTGGACCGAGTCGGAGCGCGTGGCATTCGACCTCGTCGAGCGCTTCCTGCGCACGAGCTCGGCGGTGCGCAAGGGCGTCACTGCGGGCAACGTCCGCGTCGTCGCGGCGCTCCTCGAGGCGGGGACATCGCGCGTTCGCTGGCTGGGCGAGCACCCGGACAACGAATCGCTCGCGCAGGGCGCGTGAGTGGCCAGAGCCACGCCGCGTGTACAGTGGACGCATGTCGAACGTGATCGTCCGCGCCGGAGTTCCCGCCACAAATCTCGCGCTCTATCGGGCCATTCGCTTCAAGGTGGGCGACCCGGCAGCGCTTGTATTGTTTCCGAAGCCGGACGGTTCATCGGAGCGCGTCCTGATCATCCGCGATATCGAGATGGGCCGCGCCCGGCGCGATGCGCGCGCCGATAGCGTGTTCTGCCCCGCCGACTTCGAGCCCGTTGGCGGCCTTTCCGGCGATCGCGAGACAGCGACCGCGCAGGCGCTCGCGGAGTGCATTCGCCGGCGCGGCATCGCAGGCGTCTGCGCCGACCGCTCGCTGCCCCTGATCTACGCCCACTTCCTGCGCGCCGCGGGCATTGCCGTCGAGTGCGATCCGAGCCTCGGCGTCCTCGAGCGGCGCTCGAAGGATTCCGAGGAACTCGCATGGCTGCGCGAGGCGCAGCGCGCGACCGAAGGCGCCATGAAGCTCGCCTGCGAGACGGTGGCGCGCGCGGCGGCCGCTGCAGACGGCACACTTCGCCTGGCCGGCGAGCCGCTGACGGCCGAGCGGCTGCGTGCGCTGATCGACGTGCATCTGCTCGAGCAGGGCTACGAGAACCCCGAGGCGATCGTCGCCTGCGGGGCGCAGGGATCCGACTGCCACGAGCACGGGCACGGCGTGCTGCGCACCGGCGAACCGGTGATCGTCGACATCTTTCCGCGGAACCGGAAGACGCTCTACAACGGCGACATGACGCGCACGGTGGTGCATGGCGCCGTTCCACCGCTCGTCGCATCGATGCACGCCGCGGTCGTCGCTGCGAAGCGCGCTGCGACGGCGGCCGTGCGTCCGGGCGCGACCGGCGACGGGGTGCACCTGGCGACGCTCGGATCGCTGCGCTCCGCGGGCTTCGAACCGGGTCAGCCCGCGCTCCCTCGGGTACCCGTCATCAGCCATGGCACCGGCCACGGGATCGGGCTCGAGGTGCACGAGCCGCCGCTTCTTGCGCCGAAGGGGCCGGAACTTGTGGTGGGCGACGTCCTCACCATCGAGCCAGGGCTCTACGCGCTCGAGGTCGGCGGGATCCGGGTCGAGGACATGGTGGCCGTCACGAAGGACGGCTGCGAGAACTTCAACTCGCTCCAGGAAGGTCTTGACTGGCGCTGACGCGGGTCTTGACTTGCGCTGACGCGGGTCTTGACTTGCGCTGACGCGACCAAGGCGACAAGGCCGTCAGGCTGTTTCGCCGTCGGTACCGCGCGTGTCGACTTCGACGCTGCGTCCGCGTACGGCGGCGCGTGGCGGCACAGGAATCCCGGCGTAGGCGCTGGCGGCTTCCTTGCAGGCCTCCGCAAGCGCCTGATGCAGATTCTCGTGGTCAGGCCACGCGTCGAGTCGCTCGAGAAGTCCATCGACCTGTCGCGCGGTGTCGGCCATGCGGTCAAGCGTTTCGATCGCAGCGTCGCCGAGCTGTTCGCATGCATCGACGTACCACGCGAGCGTCGGCTTGTCCCAGTTCTTCGGTGGATCGATGCGCGTCCGGATCGTGACCTGTCCGATCGCGACGATCGGGCAGAGACCGAGCTGCGTGCGCGGCTCGCGGCAGAGCACCATCGCGGGAATCTCGCGCTCGAGCGCAAGGAGCCGCAGCCGGCGTGCATCAGCGCCGACGAGCGGCGGCTGCACGAGGTAGCACACGGGCTGGATGTCGAAGTCAGCCGGGAGGGGCGCGCTGAGGATCACAAGCTTCTTCGAGTCGAACGCAATCTGCATGCGCTGCCGACGCGCCTCCTGCAAGGGCAGCGTGATGCGCGCCATCAGGTCGAAGTCGCCCTCCGCGCGCGCCATGTCGAGCGCCTTCGCGGCAAGCCGCTCGGATTCGAACCAATGGTTCCGAGTCAGCGCCTGCTGCGCCTTGGTCATGAGGTTTTGCACGGACATGGACTTTGCTGCACCCATGGTGGTGTGGCCCCGGAGCGAGTCTTTCGGATGGCTTACGCGCGCACGGTGTTTGCGGCTTCGGCGGCTGCCTCGTTCGCGAGCGCTTCGAGCAGCGCAACAAAGGTCTTGACGACCGGCGGGAACTCGTAGTTCAGGCAGTCGCAGAGCGCGGTGATGTCTTGCGAGGCCATCGCGTCGCGGAGCGAGCGGAGCCGTCCATCGAGCGCCTTCACGGCGCCGTCGAGGTCGATTCCGCGCGATGCAACCGACTCGGCCGAGAGGACGCCGAGACCGAGCCCGCGCGAAAGCCCGGTCTGCACCGCGCCCCACACGGCAAGCGCCTCGAGAAGACCGTCGAGGCCTTCCTTCGTGCGGCTTGCCTGAAGCAACTTCGCGCAGTCTTGCTGGAGTTCGTCGAGTCCCGCGACGGCGCGCGCGCACTGGCTGAAGGTGTCGCGCACGAGTTCGGCGGGGTTCGCGGAAAGCAACTTGAGCTCAGCGGCCGCGCGGGACGAGCCCTCTGAGGTGTTGAGGTCGTCCTCGGACCATCGGATGCCGTCGACCTCGACCTCGACGATCATTCGTCCACGTGTTTCTGCAAGCGTGGCGGCCTGACGAAGTCCGTCGGAGATCGTCGAGGCGTTGAGGTTGGTCTCGGTGTCGTCGAGGAGGATTCGCATGATCTTGGGCCTTCCGGAAGGGAGCGGGGGTGTCGTCGAGACAACGCGCCGAACCATGCTATCGGTCGGAGTTCGGGGGCCAATCAATCGAATTGTCGGGTTTATCCGGTTTCAGGGCCCGCCCGCGGGCCGTTCGAGCCCCGAGACGAAACAAGCCCCGAGACGCAACAAGCCCCGAGACGCCCGCCTGCCGCGCTTGGGTCAGGCCTCGGCCGAGGCGCCCTCTGGGCGTGCCGTGGGATGCCACATGGCGGGAACGGAGCGCTTGTCGTCGGTACGGAGCGACTCGAGCGCCCGCCCGTGCACGCCCGCCGCGCTCGCGAGGAGCGAGTCGCAGAGTTCGTGCACCTCGCGGATACCCGGGAACTCGGCGCGGAGCTCCGCGATGCGCACCGACATCGTCGCGCCCGCCTCGCAGAAGAGCTTGCGGTAGGCGGAGCGGATCGCCTCGATCGCGTCGGCAGCCGAGCCGCGGCGCATCATCTGGATGTGGTTGTGGCCGCGGATGCGCGCGGGCGAACCCTCGACGATCAGGTAGGGCGGGACATCCTTCGACACGCGCGCGAGACCGCCGACGAGCGACGCGACGCCGACCGTCACGAAGTGATGGAACGCTGCGTTCCCACCGATGGTCGCGCCCGTCCCGACGTGCACATGGCCGGCGAGGAGCGCCGCGTTCGCAATGGTGATGTCGTTGCCAAGCCGGCAATCGTGCGCCACGTGGACGCCCACCATGAAGAGGTTTCCGTCGCCGATCACGGTTCGACCGCCGCCGCTCGCGGTACCTCGGTGCACCGTGACCTGCTCGCGGAAGTGGTTCCGGTTGCCGACCTCGCACCAGGTTTCCTCGCCGCGGTACTTGCGGTCCTGCGGGGTCCCGCCGAGCGTGGTGAAGGGGTAGATCACGTTGTCCTCGCCGAGGACGACGTGGCTCTCGAGGACGACGTGGCTGCGGAGCACCGTGCGGGCTCCGATCACCACCTTCGGCCCGACCACGCACCACGGTCCGACGACCACGTCGTCCGCGAGACTCGCGGATGGGTCGATGACGGCGGTGGGATGGATGGACGCCATGGGCTGCTTCGGTCACTCGATGTCGGGGTCTACCATCATAAAGCGGAGTTCGGCCTCGGCTGCGACCTTGTCGCCAACGACCGCCCGACACTTCAAATGCCCCGTTCGGGCCGTGGCCCGGATGTTCTCGGCTTCGAGCACCACCTGGTCGCCGGGGACGACGGGCTTGCGGAGCTTGACGCGGTCGATCGAGAGGAGCACGGCGATCTTTCCGGTGTGCTCGAGCACATTTGCAAGGAGAAGACCGCCAAGCTGCGCCATCGCCTCGACCAGGAGGACGCCCGGCATGATCGGGGTGCCCGGATAATGCCCTTGGAAGAAGGGCTCGTTGATGGTCACGTTCTTGATGCCGACCGCGCGGCGCGAGCCGTCGACCTCGACCACGCGGTCGACGAGCAGCATCGGGTAGCGGTGGGGCATCAGCTTCTGGATGGCGCGGATATCCATCACCTTGCCGTCGACCACCGTGCGGCGGAGGTCCGCCGCAAGCATCTGCTCGCGGATGCGCATGGCGAGCTTTCGGTTCAGTCCGTGACCTGAACGCACGGCGAGGATGCGCCCCTGGATCGGCGCGCCGATGAGCGAGAGATCGCCGATCACGTCAAGCGTCTTATGACGCACCGGCTCGTCGTCGAATCGGTACGCGTTGTCGATCGGGTTGCCGTCGTCGCCGATCACGAGGATGTCGCGCGGCGTGAGATGCTTGCAGAGGCCCGCGGCCTGCAGCGCCTCGGCCTCCTCGCGCAGGCTGTACGTGCGCGCTGGCGCGATTTCCTCGATGTAGTTGCCCTCGGCCACGTTGTAGCTGAAGGTCTGATGGCGGATGCGGTGTCCCTGCTTCCCGTAGTCGAGGTCGTAGACCACGCGCATGCCCGGAGCATCGAACGGCATCGCCGCGATCATTCCCTCGGGCTCCTCGATCATGATGGGCTCGCGAATCTTGAAGACCTTGCGTGGCGCATCCTGCTCGACGATGCCCGCTTCGAGGATCGGTTCCGCGAAGAGCGCCGCCGAGCCGTCTCCGCACGGCGGCTCCGGGCCGTCGATCTCGATGGTGGCGTTGTCGATGCCGAGTCCGGCGATCGCGGAGAGGCAGTGCTCGACCGTGTCGATGGTGACGTCGCCCGACTTCAGCGTGGTGCGGCGCGGCCGAGGCGCCACGTGCTCGACGGTGGCGGGAATGTGCACCGGGGGGTTGAGGTCGGTGCGGAGGAAACTAATCCCGCTGTGCGGCGGCGCGGGCTGGATGACGATCGTCGCGTCGGCGCCGAGCATCAGGCCCTTGCCTCGAATCGAGACAGGGCGGGCGAGCGTGCGTTGACGGGGGGCGGCCGCGAGGGCGCCTGCATCCGAAGAACCAGGCCGGGCCGTCGGAGCGGTCAGGTCTGCGCTGGCGGGTCGAGGAGGTGTTGGAGCTGGCGATGCCACTCGGGGAGTTTACGGACGAGCGCGACCTGCCGCAAAAAGGCCCGCAGATCCCCCGCAGGGGCGCCGCCCCAGGTCGCCCCGTCCGGAACGTCCTGCATGACGCCGGATCGGGCCGCAAGCCGCACGCCTCGGCCCACGACGATGTGGTCGGCGACTCCCGACCCGCCGCCGATCTGGGTTCCGTCGCCGATCGTGGTCGATCCGGCGATGCCCGATTGTCCGCTGATCACCACGCAGCGGCCGATGACGCAGTTGTGGCCGATCTGGCAGAGGTTGTCGATCTTGGTTCCTTGCCCGATTCGGGTGGCGCCGAACTTGCCGCGATCGATGCAGGAGTTCGCCCCGATCTCGACGTCGTCCTCGATCTCGACGGTGCCGATGTGCGGGATCTTCACGATTCCCCGGCCGTCCGGGCTCGGCCGGTAGCCGAAGCCATCGGTGCCGATCACGACGCCGGAGGCGAGCACCGCGCGCTTGCCAACGCTGCAGCGCTCGCGCACCACCACGTTCGAGTGGAGCACGGAATCGTCGTCGACCTTCGCGTCGGCGTAGATCCGCACTCCTTCGAACAGCGTGACGCGCGCACCGATCACAGCGCCGCGCTCGATGGTGACGAACGCGCCGATGCGCACGTCGGGGCCGAGGCGGGCGGTTGCGTCGACGCGCGCGAGGCGATCGACGCCCATCGGCGGGCGCCGCTCGGGCTCGGCGAAGCGCTCGAGCACGGGAATCATCGCGTGATCAGCGTTCTTGACGCGCAGGATTGCGCGCGTCGCCGTCGCAGCCGCGTCGAGTTCGATCGAATCGGAGACGATTGCGACGGTCGCGAGGCTGGTCTCGAGGAGACGTGCGTACCTGCCGTTTCCGACGAAGGTGAGGTCTCCCGGCCGGGCGCCTTCGACCGTGGCGAGGCCTGCGATCGGAGTCGAGAGGTCGAAGCCCTGCGGCGCCTCGATGCGCGCACCGATCAGCTCCGCCAGCGCCGCGACGGTGCGGTCGCCGGAGCCGTTGCCATTGGTGCGCGCGTCAGCCACCCTTCGAGGCCTTCCAGTCCTCGTTCATCAGCGCGATCAGCGCTTCGGTGACGTCGGACTTCGGCGAGGCATAGATGAACTTGCGTGCGGCGATCTGCTGGACCGTGCGCGCGGCGTTCGTCGGGTCGAGTTCCACCACCGAGTCGTCGAGCATCACGTAGTCGTAGCCATCGCGCTCGGCGAGGCGGCGGGAGGCGTCCTTGATCGCGACATAGGTTTCGCGGAAGGCGCGCGCGAGCTCGACCTCGCGCTTCGCGGAGGCGAACTGCTCGATCGCCCGGTACTCGGCCACCGCGGCCTGCAGCTTCTGCACCGCAGCGGCTTGTGCATCGGACCCCGGCTGGAAGCTGTCGAGCTCGGCCTCGAGTTCCTTCACGCGTGCTTCGGCGGCCTTCACGCGACCGTCGAGTTCCTCGGCTGCGGTCTTGAAGGTGGCCTGGAGCGCCGCATAGCGGTCGATCGACGAGTAGACCTTGTCGAGATTGATGGTGCCGACTCGGGTCGGCGTCGCCTCGACGGACTGCGTGCGCATGGCGTAGCCGGCGAGGCCGGCCATGAGCGCGACGACGGCGAGTGCCTCAAAGCGGAGGTTGCTGAAGCGGAGGTTGCCGTGGCTGCGCGTGCCGGCGCCGCGAGCGGCTTCTGGACTGCGCGAGGCGCGATGGAACGGATTGAGTCGGCGGAGAAGGGCGAGTCGCATGGGTGATTGCTCCGGTCGCTGTGCCGCTCAGGGCTTCGATCCCGCCGGGGTGGCGGAGCCGGTTGGATTGGTGGAAGGCGCAAGGTTGCGCGCGTTGTTCAGTTGAACGATCAACTTCTCGGTGACGTCGACGGTGCGGTCGGCGTAGAGCACGCGCAACTGCATGATCTGGGCCTGCGCCTGCGCCGCCTGCTTCGGACCGCTCTGCGTGCGCTGCGTGCGGATCTCGACGCCTGAGTCGTCGACGATCACAAGCGCGAGGTTCTCCGACTGCGCCAGACGCTTGGCGCCGTCGCGCACCGATCCGTAGATCGACTTCCACTTGAGGCTCAGCTCGCGGTCGACCTCGATCTCCTTGAAGCCGGCCCACTGCTCGTTCTGGATCTGACGGAGGCGGTACTCGTCGAGCTTTCTCTCCTTCTCCGGGCCCTCGCCGAGGGCCTCGAGCGCCTTGCCCATCGCCTCGAGTTCGCTGCGCCGCGTGGCGGCCTCCTCGTTCGCGCGGGCCTCGAGCGTCTTGATGCGTAGATCCCATTCGGCGCTTGCATCAAGCTTGTCGAACACCGTTGCGAGGTTGACGACGCCGATCGGGGCCGGCGCTGAAGGAACGGCGGGGGAGCGGCGCGCGTCGGCGGATCCGGCGAGGAATCCGGCGATCGCCACGGCTGCGCCGAGACCGAAGGTTGCGATGGAATGCGTCTTCATCTGTGATCTCTCGAGACGGCCGGAGTAGAGTCGGAGTCGAAGCTCCGAAGCGGCGCGGATTGTACGGTTCACCCCGAGCGCGTGTCGCGCGAGGACGCCCGGGCCGCGCCGCATGTTCCCGCCAGATGCGTTGAAGACCGAAACCCGGCAGATCTGCCCGACGCGGCCAGCCGGGATGCCGCGTGGATCGACGGCCGGTGAACCGTCAGACAGAGCCTAGAAGGGAATCTCAGCCGAGAAGCTGAAGACCTGCGTCTCGTCCTTGTCTTCCTTGAGGAGCGGCACCGCGAAGTCGAACGCGAGTGGCGCCGGGCCGAACTGCGGGATGTAGAGGCGGACTCCGAAGCCAGCGGAAGCGCGGTACTGGTCGAAGCCCGGGTCCGCCGTGACGGTGCCCGAGTCGATGAAGAGTACGCCGCTGAAACTGTTCTGGAAGATCGGACGCTCGTACTGCGCGCCGAGGAAAAACAGCCAGTTTCCACCGATGGGGTCGCTGCCCGGGGCAATGGTGGGATCGATGTTCCCGACGGACTTCGGGCTGACCGACCGGAACTCGAAGCCGCGGAAGGTTCGTCCGCCGAGGTAGAAGCGCTCGTAGACGGGCGCCTCCTCACCCACGATGTAGCCCACGTCGGCCGAGATGCGCAGGGTCGAGCGCCGGCCGAGGAAGTCTTCCGACACTGTGAAGAACTGGGTGTAGCCAGCGCGGAACACCGTGAACGGATCGACGTCGTCGAGACTCGCGAACTGCGTGACGGAGAACTCCGCGCTCGAGCCTCGGCTCGGGCGGAACTGGCGGTCGACGTCGGTCCGGCGAACGTTGAACCCGGCGGAGAGCAGGGTGGTTGGCCCGCGGTCGGCGAAGACCTCCACCGGCGTGTCGGGGTCGAAGTCGTCGAGCTCGACCCAGGTCGCGGCTGCGTTCACGCCGACGCTCCAGAAGTCGCCGAGGCGTCTCGAGATCGAGAAGGGCGCGCTGGCCCGATTCTCGTTGTAGTCGTCGAAGAGGCGGATGCGATAGAAGGGCGAGACCCGGAACGAGTAGTCGGTCTCGAAGAGGTGCGGGTCGACGAAGTCGATCGAGAAGGTCGACTGCTCGTTGCCCGGTGCGATCGACATCGTGAACTGCTGGCCCGCGCCGCGGAACGCGCGTCCCGCGAGGAGTTCGTCGAATGTCTCGGGCCTGTCGGCGATGTCGAAGTTGCGCTGGCTCACGCTGAACTGGCCGAAGACGCCCGAGTCGGTGCCGAGGCCGACGCCGAAGTTCACGCTGCCGGTGTTGCGCTCCTTCACTTCCGCGAGAATGTCGCGAACCTCGGTGCGCACGAGCGCGGCGCGGGCTTCCGCCGTCGCCGCTGCGTCGGGCGACGCGTCCGCGGCGCCGTCGCCGGCCGCAGTCTTGCCGGAGCTGAGTTCGAGCGCGTCCTGCTCGTCCGCCTCGGCGCGCTGCACCGTGATGCGGACATCGTTGAAGATCTGGGAGTTCCGCACGCGATCCTTCGACAGATCGAGCTCGCGACCGTCGAGCACGCGGCCCGGCTGGATGCGCACAAGCCGTCGGACGACCTTGTCCTTGGTGAGGAAGTTGCCCTGGATGTTCACGAGCCCCGCGATCGTGCGCGGGCCCTCGCGCACGGAGAGGAACAGGTCGACCTCCGGCTCCTCGCCGACGCGGACCGTGCGGTTCGTGATCTCGACGTCGACGTGGCCGAGGAGGTAGTAGCTGTCGCGGATGCTTGCGATCGACTTGTCGATCTTGAGCCGCGAGTAGATGTCGCCGGGGTGGATCGCGAGGAGCGACCCGAGCTGTCCTTCGTTGAACACGGCGAGCGGCCTCGGGCCTTCGGCGCCGCGGCCCTCGAACACCACCGAGCGCAGCCGGTAGCGGCGCCCCTCCGCGATCACGAAGACGACCTTCGCCTCCTTCGAATCGGGCGAAATCTCGATGCGTCGGTCGACGCGTACGTCGACGAAACCACGGTCCTTGTAGTAGGCGTCGAGCTTGGCGACGTCGTCGATCAGGCGATCTTCGTCGAGCTCGCCCTTCACGAAGAGTGGGACCGAGGTGCGCGTGTCGATCTCCGCGGCGAGTTCGTCCGCCGTGAACGACGCGTTGCCGACGAAGAGCAGTTCCTTCACCTTGACGCGCGGGCCTTCGACGATGCGCAGGATGAGGATGCCCGTGTCCTTGAGGCGCGTCTCGTCGACGGTGACCTCGGCGAGGTAGTTGCCCCGCTTGCGGTACAGCTCCTTGATGCGGTTGACCGCCTGCTCGAGGAGGAAGTCGTCGCGCGGCCCGCCTGCGTAGAGCGGGATCGCCTTGCGCAGTTCCTGATCGGAGATCAGCTTGTTGCCGACGACCTGAAGGTCGCGCACGATCGGCTGCTCGACCATGGCGTAGACGAGTTCGACCGAGCCATCGGGAAGCACGGTCGCCGTGGCGTCGACGGTGTCGAACTGGCCGAGGCGGTAGAGCGTGGCGACATCGGCGCGCACGGCGGCCGACTCGAACGGCTGGCCGGCGGTGACACGGATGTTGTTCAGGATCTCGCGCTCGGTGACCCGCGAGAGGCCGACGAGCGTGACCTTCGAGATCGGCCGGTCTGCGAGCGCCTCGTCGTCGATTCGTCCGGACTGGGCGAACGCTGTTGACGCGACGAGCGGCATGAGGAGCGCGGCGCGGAGCGCTGCGACGATCATCGGCCGGGCCGCGGGGGTGCGTCGGACGTGGGTGAATCGAGTGTCGCGGCCGCTCGGGGACATTTCCCGCAGGATAGCGGTTCGGCCGTCCCCCGGGGCCGACGCTAGCGGCCGCGGCGCGGTCGAGATACCCTCTCATTCCCATGACCACAGCCGAAGCCACGCTCAAGCGCACGCCGTTCCACGCCCTCCACCTCGAGCACAAGGCGAGGATGGTTGAGTATGCGGGCTACGAGATGCCCATCGCGTACGGCTCGATCATCGAGGAGCACAAGCAGTGCCGGACGTCGGCTGCGTTCTTCGACGTCTCCCACATGGGTCGCCTGCGTTTCAGCGGTCGGCACGCGCGCAAGTTCCTCGATCACGTCTGCACGCGCCAGATCTTCGGCATGCAGCCCGGCATGGTGCGTTACTCGCTCGTCTGCAACGCGCAGGGTGGCTGCCGCGACGACGTGCTCGTCTACTGCGTGGACGAGGATGAGTACCTGATGGTCTGCAACGCGGCGAACCGGCACAAGCTGCTTGGACACTTCGCCGAGGCGCGAAGTCAGAAGGGCGGGGGTCAGTTCGCGTTCAAGCTCGAGGACGAGACCGAGTCGACGGCGATGGTGGCCATTCAGGGCCCGAAGGCGATGGATCTCATCTCGAAGATTTCCTCGACGATTCCCACGATGAAGCGCTACCGCTTCATGGTGAAGAACCTCGTCATCATCAAGCTTCTCGTGTCTCGCACGGGCTACACCGGCGAGGACGGCGTCGAGGTGATCCTGCCTTCGTCCATGGCGAAGCTTGCGCTCGGCATGGTGCTGAAGGACATGGGCACCGAGACGAGCGTCGTGAAGCCGGTCGGCCTCGGCGCGCGCGACACGCTGCGCATGGAGGCTGGCATGCCGCTCTACGGCCACGAGATCACCGAGGAGATCGACCCCGTGTCGGCCGGCCTCGAGTTCGCCATCAAGTTCGACAAGGGAATGACCGGTGGCCCCGACGACGAGCGCACGGGCACGTTCATCGGGCAGGAGGCGCTGCGCCGCATCAAGGAACAGGGGCCGGCGCGCAAGTTGGTCGGGCTCTTCGTCGAGGGGCGACGTTCGCCGAGGCAGGGTATGCAGGTCCTCTCCGGCGGACAGGTGGTCGGTGAGCTGACGAGCGGATGCATCTCGCCGACGCTTGACCGCGGCATCGCGATGGCGTTCGTGCCGGCGGCGCTGGCCGCAGAGGGAACGGCATTCGAGGTCGATCTCGCCGGAAAGGGCACGACGCCGGCTGTGGTGACGAAGCTGCCGTTTGTCTCGCGTGTTTGAGCGATCGCGGCCAGGCTGACCAGAGCGAGCGCTCAAGTAACGCGTCTCCAGGCCGAGGCGGATTCACTCCGCCCGGCCTGACCAGAGCGAGCGAAAGCGAAGCGAGTCGCGAGCGCTCAAGTAACGCGTCTCCAGCCCGCCGCGATTC
>JBIKXP010000218.1:0-5250 GCA_044355685.1 Phycisphaerales bacterium | reverse complement strand
TCGGAGACGACGGACGGGCCGAGGAGTTCGAGGGGCGCGCACGGAGTCTTCAGGCAAGGGCTCGCGCGCTCATGGGATAAGCTGGTACGACGCCGCCTGGCGCGTGGTCCAGGAGACCCAGCGCGACCAGACGAACGGCGCGGGCCCGCTCGAGGAGTCGGTCATCCAGCAGGCGTGGGGCGCGAGGTACATCATTGAGGCGGTCGCGGCTGCGGCCGCTCCCTCTGGTGCTCGTATCGCCAGAGCGAGCCGCCGCAGCGGCGAGCGCCCAAACAACCAGATCGCGTTCCAGCTGACGGACGCCCAGTTCAGCGTCATCGCCGTCGCCACCCCCGGCAAGCCCGGCGTCGTGATCGACCGGATCGCGTACTCGGCCTACGGCGAGGCCACGCGCACGCTGCGCTCGGACGTGAACGGCGACGGCTTCGTGAACAAGGACGACTACAACGGCGTGATCCGCAGCCGCCTGAACACGACGATCGGTAGCTCGGGCTACGTCGTCGAGGCCGACCTCGACCGCGACGGCAAGGTCGCGCAGTCCGACTACGACATCGCGGTCGCCGACGACGGCAAGTCGAGCTCAGGCGGCGTGGGCGAGGCGGGGCTCTTCGCGAAGGGCGTCCGCAACGGCGTCGGCTACTGCGGCTACATCTTCAACGACGAGAGCGGGCTGTACACGGTGCGGTTCCGCAACTACTCCCCGACGCTCGGCAGATGGCTCGAGCGGGATCCGGCGGGGTATGTGGATGGGATGGGGCTGTACGAGTACGTGCGCGGTGGGCCGATCACGGCGGTGGATCCGAGGGGGCTAGAGGAAGAAGATCCCCGAAGCATGGAACGAAAGCGATCCGACATGTGCCGCGCGATTCGACATGCGCGCAAGCGCGGATTGTCTCTCGACGAGTTCCTGGCGAAGTACGCAACGACCTTTGGCGAAGACCAGGGTGTCTTCTATCAGTGTCACGGTAACTTTGAGGGGAAAGACATCGATATTGACTGGCTGTTGACGCTTCTTTACTCGAACAGACATCATCGCTATGACCTTGATGCCGTTGGTCTCCCCGGCAGCATCGGCGCCTCTCCGTGGATTCTCTATCACCTCGGAAAGGCGGCGTGGATCGTGATCGATAGCGTGAACGATCCGAATCGACACATCGAGGACTTCGCAAAGCGGTATCGGCAGCAAGAGGAGCTTGACACCATCGATCTCGCAGATCGGATCCTGGCGAACGAAGTCAACATTTACACAGTTCTGGAGAGGATGGCCGGCTGTCCCGCTTGTCCTGAAGAGCAGAAAGTGGGTCCGCCTGCACTGCCGATGGAACTGCCTGCAGCGACTCCGACCCCGGGTTGGGCATCTCCGCCACCCGTGGCTCCGAGGAGAGGTCGACTCGGGGTGGATGGCGTCTTCACAATTCCGAAAGACGGCGGATAGATTGCGTGTCGCCGATGTTGGATCGGCTCCTGCAAATGCTCGCGCTCACAGTCTCTCTTTTTGTGATTCGGATCTCGCAAACGATATCCTGGTTGCTTTCCCTTCTACGACCTGTTCATCGGCATCCGTCAGCCCACGGCGTGGCGCGGCTTCGGGCGGCATCGTGTTTGGAGGTGAGGACTTCAAGTTCGCCCAAGGCAACTATCTAGGCTGTGCGAGTGGCGCCGATAGGACGGGCGGTATCGATAGATCAGTGAACTTCCTGTTTCGAATTCAGGCTCCTCATGACGCAATCGAGCGATCCCCTCATGTCGCCTCCGCCGACTCCTCCGCAACGTGGTAGAGGAAAGCGCTGGCTGCGTTGGACTGTCGGTTCTCTCGTGGCCTTCTCTGCGGTCATCGCCATTGCGGCCACTCTCGTGGCCCCGTTCTTGGTGCGTGCCTTTCGAATGGAGAGGGAGATTTGGACTGATCAGAGCGGATTGCCGACATCGCCGGAGTTTCGCTACTTGCTCTTTCCGACGAACGAAGCGATCGCCTATGACGACGCGATGCTCACTCGCAACCCGTCGAAGTGGGAGCGTGTTCTGCTCAACCAGCTGCCCGAACAGGATGCGCGTGCGATCTCGGCGCGTGACACGCGCACGGGCGTGCTTCGGTACGTCGACGGCGCGACCATGGCGGTGATGCCGGAGGATCCCGCGGACGTCCAGCCAGCGCTCGAAGCGTTCGTCGAACTCGTCGGCAAGAATCGCGATCCCCGGATTGAGTGGCTTCGGTTTGATGTAAGCGAGCAAGATGGAGGTGCGCGGGTCACGCTGGAGGTGGCCGATACTCGTTCTGCCAACATCTACGAGTACTCCGTCGCGGATGGACGGGTGATTCCTCGCCGATGGACGCGCCGATGGCGCGATTGGTGAGTACGCGACACCGTCGACCGTACGCTGAAGGACAACGCGGAGAAGACCGCGTTCGAACATGTCGCGGAGGCAAAGGCCAAGGAGGTCGCCGCGGAACGAGCGGCTGCGTTGCGACGGATGCTCTCAATCGGGGATGACGGAGGATGAGGCAGGTCGTCAATTCCGCCGTCGCCACCCCCGGCAAGCCCGGCGTCGTGATCGACCGGATCGCGTACTCGGCGTACGGCGAGGCCACGCGCACGCTGCGCTCGGACGTGAACGGCGACGGCTTCGTGAACAAGGACGACTACAACGGCGTGATCCGCAGCCGCCTGAAGCAAGGCAGGCGTGCAGCGTCCTCGTCGCTGCCGGGACAAAGTCATGCAAGGAGATCTGCGATGCATTCTGTAAAAAGCCGTAATCCGACGAGATTCGCCGCGCATGTGTCTCCCGCGCCTCGAGCGGCAATTGCGATTGTTCTAGGGGGCTTGTTGGCATGCAAGTCGGAACGCCGCAGATCGCGAGTTCCTCCTGTCGGTCGCATCAACGCCGCTTGCGTCCTGATGTTCGTCGTCTGGTTCGCTGGATGCGGCACGGAGGCTGAGAAGCAAACCGAGGCGCAGGCCAGCGTCTCGCTCGGCACATATGCACCGATTCGGCGCGATGAGCAGCGCGACCCTAATGGCATCTTGATCGTGTCCTGCTTCGAAGGGAGCGTCCTTCGTGAAACCACGTGGTTCCTTCCTTCCGGAAGGCCGCTCATGCGTACCGACTGGCTTGACTGCGGATACGGACACATCTTTGAGTTCACCAGTTCAGGGCAGCTTTCCGGCGTGTTCGAAGCGAGACGTGGCACCCGCAACGGCGCAGGCGTTCACGTCGCCGAGGATGGTTCTGTCGCCAAGTTGCTTTGGTTCTTGGATGGCAAATCAGTCGATCGGCCTGCAGAAGAGGTTCCCGAAGTTCTCCGCGGTGTCGACACGACGGACCTCGTCGTCAGGAAAACACCGCTTGACGGTTCCGCGGGACTGTGGCGACAAGATTACATGCGAAAGAACGGATCGCAGGTCGCATCGATCACCTTTGATGGGCGCGGGCGAGTACTAACCGCAGTCAAGATCGGCTCGCTCGGCCGCGCATGCATCCCGCGCTGGCGCTCGGACAAGCTCAATTCGCTCGCGAACGTGCGCTTTGATGTTTGGGATGGTCTCGCGCTCTATCGCAGCGAAACCCACGGCTGGAGTACGACCATGTACATCAGAGGATGGCCGTTTCAGTTGACCTACGGCTATCCGCCCGGATCGCCCGCCGCGCAGACCGAACCGTGATGAAATGTGCCGCGGTCAGCTGAGCCTGCCTCGATTCCGTCGACACAAATCAGGCGAGAACGCTGGCGAGAGCGTCTCCCCGAGCAAGTCGCGCGACAGATCGATGAGGCCGCGGGCGTCTACCCGCGCCTCGACCGATTCGGGCGGGTGATCCGCCACTCGTGGCTTTGAGGTTGGGCTCGACGGCGTGACGGGAAGCACGGCGAGTTGGTATCGTCCAGCGATTCCGGAGCAGATTTACACCTGCGACCGCGCGGCGCGTCATGGGGTGCATTGGGTGTAGCGGATGGTGCGCTTGAATCCCAGTTATGTGCTCAGGAAACCGCGGAGCGCACCACCAACCCGCAGTAGAGAGCGAATTGAACCTTCCCGAGCCCACCGATCCGAGTTTCCCCGGCTTTCGCCGGGTCACGCGCCTCGACCTGCCATCGGTGCCGGCGGCGCCTCGGCTGCCGCGTGAGTTGTGGCTGAGGTTCGCCCAACTCAGGACCCTCGCTGAGGCTGATGCGGAGGGGAGGGCGCAGATCCGCACCGATGCGCTGCTCGGCTTCGCGGACGCGGCGGACATGGCTCTTGTCCGGCTGGAGCTCGTGTGCGTCGGTGTCGAAACGTGGTCGGTCAGGCTACTCCGCCGTCGCCTGCGGCTTGTCGATGCTTCCTTCGACTTCTTGCAGGTTCTGTATGACGCAGATCGCGACCAGCCGTGTGTGCCTGAGGAATTGATCGTCCGCCCAACGATGACCGTGCTGCGCTCGAGCGGTGGTGGCGAACTGGTCGCGAGATCGATTCACCTTCGCGCCCACGAGAATCCCGCGCAGCCCGCGAGTGTTTGGCCCGAATCAGACGCCCCGCCCGTGGATCACGGCGCCGTGGCGCGCGCGCCGCAGGCCAGCGGCCATCAGCAGGGAGGACGCGGCCATGTCGAACGATGAGAACGCCTCCGCATGGGCAGGAGCGCGCGGGTACGAAGGCATGCGGCGCATCGACGACGACATGAGTCGCTGGCTGCTCTACGATGGATTCAACTCGGGAGTCATCATTCATTCTGCGGAACTCCGAACCGTGACCTTGGATGCTGCCGGCCACGGCGGCCAGATGGCTCGGATGGATCTGTACGTGGCGTTCATGCACTTCTACGGTGGTTTCTTGCAGCTGGATGAGCCCGTGTGCGATGAGCTTCTCTTCATCGGGGTTCAGCGCTGTGTCCTGCCGGAGCCGAGTGCAATGAGTCGCGGGCGCTTCACGCTTTCACTCGAGTCCTGTGCGACAGGCCACCGACAAGTGCAGGTCTTTCGAACCGACGATGGGTCGTTCGAGGTGCGCGCGGAAGAGGTCTATTGGCGGTGCGGCGCGAGGCAGGGGTCGGAGTGGCCCAAGCCGATTCGAGACTGAGTCGTGGTCCCAGACTCGCCACAGGACTGCGGCCGCATCATCCCGAGTCTTCGAACTCAACCAACTCCCCGAACGGGACGAGGTACCCGCTGGCGGCGTACCGCCGCGCGGGCATGGACACCTTCGCGGTGGTCGACAAGGCTCCGTCCGCCGGACTCGTCGGGCGACGTGCCACGCGGCATCGCGGCTTGCCTCG
>JBIKXP010000217.1:0-5261 GCA_044355685.1 Phycisphaerales bacterium | reverse complement strand
GGTGCGCACCTCGTTGACCGCGCCGGTCGACGCTTCATGCAGGACCGTCACCCGCTCGGCGAACTCGCGCCGCGCGACGTCGTGAGCCGAGGCATCGTCGAACACCTCTCGACCACGCAGGATCCGAACGTCTTTCTTGACGCGCGTGCGCTTGGCAGCGCCGGATTCGCAGCGCGATTCCCCGGGCTCTCGAAGCTGCTCGCCGGGTTCGGGATCGACCCTGGCGAAACGCCCATTCCCGTCATGCCGGCCGCCCACTACACGATCGGCGGCATCTGGACCGACCTCGACGGCCGCAGCAGCGTTCCTGGCCTCTTCGCGTGCGGCGAGGCCGCGTGCAACGGACTCCACGGCGCGAACCGGCTGGCGTCGAATTCGCTCCTCGAGGGCCTCGTGTACGGACGCCGCGCCGGCCACGCGGCGGCGTGCTCGGAGGGTGCTGCGCGCGGCGACATCCGCGTGGTCAGCGACATCCGGCCAAGCGAGAAGGGCGAGCTCGATCTCGTCGACGTTCGCTCGAGCCTCCGGAGCGCGATGTGGCGCAACGTCGGCATCGTCCGCACGGGTAACCGCCTCGCCGATGCGATCGACATGATCCAGTTCTGGTGCCGCTACTCGCTCGACAAGATCTTCGACGATCCGGCGGGTTGGGAGATCCAGAACATGCTGTCGTGCGCCACGCTCGTCGCGACCGCGGCGCTGGCGCGGCAGGAGTCGCGCGGCACCCACTCTCGCAGCGACTTTCCGGCGTCGCGCCCGTCCGAGGCGGGCCACCGCGTCTACGACGTGCGTCGCCCGGCCAGACTCGTCGGAACCGGCCGCGCTGCGCCTACGCCGGTTCGTGCGTAGGGAAGGGAAGACGATGCCGGCACCAGCGCGCCCAACCGCCCTCCGGAAATCAGCCAGCCTGCTCGCGGCGTGCGCCGCGCTGCTTGGCCTCGGACTGACGGCGTGCGGACCGCGCATCGAGTATCGGGTCCGGCCGGATTTCGCCGGGGCGGCCGACATTCCCGACGAGGTGGTCCTCGACGACGGCACGGTCGTTCGCTACATCTCCGTGGCGGAGTTCGCGGCTCGCAAGCGCGCCCGCGCGCAGGGCCGGACCTTCGAGCGGCCCGCGGCGCCGACGGGCGAGGCTGCGCCCGCCGCCGAACCGTGGATGGAGGCGGAGGATGGCTCGGTCACGATGCTGGCCGAGGAACCGGTGCATGTGATCTTCATCACGATGCGCGCGTTCCGCGAGGAGCGCTACGGCGATCTCTGGGACCAGATGGTCGCAGAGAGCGTGCGCGAGCGCGCCGAGAGCGAGTACGGGCCGGAGGTGGCGCGGCAGCGCTTCATCGAGTGGTGCGCGAAATCGCGGAAGGACGCCTTGATGCTGCTGAATCGCATGAGCCATGGGTTCACGACCAACGGAGTCGTCATGCGCCGGCTCGATGGCGGCATGACGCGCCTGTCGCTTCCGCCGCAGGTGTCTGGCGATTTCAAGCTGAAGTACGTCGAGATCGCGTTCGCCCCCACGCCCGAGGGCGGAAACACGCTGAAGCTCGCGGGCATTCGGTAGGCGCGGCGCGGCGGCTGTGGACACGGAATGAACAAGCGGGCCGCGCATGATGCGCGGCCCGCTGTGGGTTCAGAAATGTGGGCGTGTCTTACGACTTGCCGGCGCCGGCCGTTGGGGTCGGGCTCGGTTCGGTCGGGCCATGCCCGCCGTCGTCGCCTCCCTCGCCGCCCGTGCGCGACGCCTTGAAGGTCAGGTGATCCTGGCCCTCGACGCGCGTCACGTGGATCTCGTCGCCCGACTTGAACTCGCCCATCAGGAGGTTCTCCGCAAGCGGATCCTCGATGTACTGGCCAAGCGCGCGACGCAGCGGACGTGCGCCGAAGTCGGGGTTGTATCCCTTGTCGATGAGGAATTCCTTCGCGGCCGCATCGAGCTCGAGCTTCATGCCCTTCTCGGTGAGACGCTTGCGGACCTTCGACAGTTCGTACTCGATGATGGTGACGAGGTCGTCCTTCATCAGCGGACGGAACACGACGACGTCGTCGAGACGGTTGATGAACTCAGGCCGGAAGAACTTCTCGACCTCGCCCATCAGCGCCTTGCGCATCTTCTCGTAGTCCTGCACCTCGGAACGCTTGCCGAAGCCGAACGACGCGCCGCCCTTGATGATGTCGGCGCCGAGGTTCGAGGTCATGATGAGGATGATGTTCTTGAAGTCGACGTGACGGCCGAAGCTGTCGGTGAGTCGACCTTCCTCCATGATCTGAAGGAGCATGTTGAACACATCCGGGTGCGCCTTCTCGACTTCGTCGAGGAGGACGACCGCATACGGACGACGACGGATGCGCTCGGTGAGCTGGCCGCCCTCTTCGTATCCGACGTAGCCCGGAGGAGCGCCGACCAGACGGCTGACGTTGTGCTTCTCCATGTACTCCGACATGTCGAGGTAGATGAGCGCATCGGGGTCGCCGAACATGAACTCGGCCAGCGCCTTCGCAAGCAGCGTCTTGCCGACGCCGGACGGGCCGACGAAGATGAACGAACCCATCGGACGCTTCGGGTCCTTGAGGCCCGAGCGCGCCTTGCGGATCGAGCGCGCGACCGCCTTGACGGCGTCGTCCTGGCTGACGACGGTCTTGTGCAGCTCGCCCTCGAGCGCGAGGAGGCGCTCGCTTTCGGCCTTCTCGAGCCGCGTGAGCGGAACACCCGTCATCTTGCTGACGACTTCCGCGACCACTTCCTCGTCGACGGTGCCGACGGTCTCGCTCATCCGCTCCTTCCACTCGGCCTGCAGCCGCTCCCGCTCGCGGCGGTGCTTGTCCATTTGGTCGCGGATCTGCGCGGCGCGCTCGTAGTCGGCGTTCTTGACGGCTTCGTCCTTCTCGATCGCCAGGCGCTCGATCTTCTCCTCGATCTCAGCGAGGTTCGGCGGCTTCGCCATCGAGCGGAGGCGCAGGCGGGCGCCGGCCTCATCGATCACATCGATCGACTTGTCGGGCTGGACGCGCCCCGGGATGTAGCGCCCCGAGAACTCGATCGCACCGCGAAGCGCCGCGTCGGTGATCTTGACGCGGTGGTGCGCCTCGTACTTCGGGCGAATGCCCTTCAGGATCTCGAACGTCTGCTCGGCGTTCGGAGGCTCGACCGAGATCGACTGGAACCGGCGCTCGAGCGCGGCATCCTTCTCGATGTACTTGCGGTACTCGTCGAAGGTCGTCGCGCCAATGCACTGGATTTCGCCGCGGGCGAGCGCGGGCTTGAGCACGTTCGACGCGTCGATCGCGCCTTCCGCGCCGCCGGCGCCCACAAGGGTGTGGAGCTCGTCGATGAAGAGGATGATGTTCTTCGCGCGGCGGACCTCGTTCATGACCGCCTTGATGCGCTCCTCGAACTGACCGCGGTACTTGGTGCCCGCCACCATCGCAGCGAGGTCAAGGACCACGAGACGCCGGTCGAACAGGATGTCGGGGACCTCCTGGTCGACGATGCGCTGTGCGAGGCCCTCGACGATCGCGGTCTTGCCGACGCCGGCCTCGCCGAGGAGGACGGGGTTGTTCTTCGTGCGGCGGCAGAGGATCTGCACGACGCGCTCGATCTCGTTCACGCGGCCGATGACCGGGTCGAGCTCGCCGTTGCGGGCGAGTTCGGTCAGATCGCGGCCGAAGCTGTCGAGCGCGGGGGTCTTGCTCTTGGCGCCGGCGCGGCTGCGACCGGTCTCGCCGCCCTGCGGTGGGCCGCTCCCCATCGGGGGCTCCTGGGGCTCGCTCGGCGGGGGAGTCTCTTCGCTCTCGACGCCGGCGCCGAGGAGATTGAGGACCTCCTCGCGGACTTCCTCGAGCTTAAGCCCGAGGTTCATCAGCACCTGCGCTGCGACGCCGTCGTGCTCGCGAAGGAGCCCAAGCAGCAGGTGCTCGGTGCCGACGTAGTTGTGGTTCAGGTTTCGGGCTTCCTCGATCGCGTACTCGATCACCTTCTTCGCGCGCGGAGTCTGCGGAAGCTTGCCCATCGTCACCATCTCGGGGCCGCTCTTGACGAGCTTCTCGACCTCGAGACGGACCTTGCGCAGGTCGATGTCGAGATTCTTCAGCACGTTCGCGCCGACACCAGAACCTTCCTTCACCAGCCCGAGCAGGATGTGCTCGGTGCCGATGTACTCGTGGTTTAGGCGCTGCGCCTCTTGGTTGGCCAGTGCCATCACCTTGCGGGCTCGGTCAGTCAATCGCTCGAACATGGGCAACTCCTTCCTACTTCTCACCGGCCGTCGTGTCCATCGCGTGACGGATCGTGCAGCCGGGTCCGCTCAGGGCCTTTCGAGGCCCCTGCGGAGAGGATCGTACGCTCTCCGTGCGCACCGCAGAGAGAGCGGTTCGCGGATCGACGCTTCCGGGCAATGCGTATGCCCGGCTCTCTGACTATTTCGGCGCGTACCCGATGCGAGATACGCGAATCACGGGCTATTCTCCAAAGATCATGCCGACGTTTCGCGCCAGAATCATCTGCCTCGCCATGGCTTCAACTGCCGTTCTGGCTGCCGCCGCACCGGTCCCCGCAGATGTTCGACGCCGAGAAGTCGCGGTCGAAGTCCCGCTTTCGCTCGGACTTGCGAATGGCCAGACGCGCCCGTGCGCGATCTCCGCGTGGTCCGGGGTGGGTTTGGAGGGGTCGTGCGGGTTGTTCCGGTGGGAGCAGTTGGCCCCGGGAACTGTCCTACAGGCGCTGAAAGCGGTGGTCCCGGCAAATGATGCCGACTCGACCGTCGACGCGCTGGCCATCCTGCTGGCCCACCCGCAGTCGACCCGGCTCGCGGGGCCGGGGAAGGACTGGGCGAAGCGCCAGGGCGTCGATGAGGCCGGGCTGACCCGGGCCCGAACCAAAGCGGAGGAACTCCGGACGGAGCGCGCAGCTCTGCTCGAGGCCGAGCGGAGCCGCGCCGCCCTTGGTTCGACCCCCGAACTCGCGGCCTTCCCGACGACGCCGTGGCGAACCCCGACGCCCGAACGCTTCGCGGAGGAGTCGGCGGCGCTGATCGAGCACGCGCGCGCGCTGCTTGCCCGGGCGGGCGGCAGCGCGACGCTCTACGAGTCCGACCGCGTCGCCATCCTCTCCGAGCGCTCCGACGCTGCGGTGGCGGGCGACGCCGCATGGCTCGACGCGCGCGTCGGCGAGTGGAGCGACCGGTTCGCGCGCGTCGGGGCCGCGCCTTCGATGCAGGCGAAGGTCGTCGTCATTCAACTCTCTGACCAAGACCGCTACCGAC
>JBIKXP010000216.1:0-5269 GCA_044355685.1 Phycisphaerales bacterium | reverse complement strand
ACGAACATCCCGAACCTTTGGCGTCTTCGTGATTCGGATGGCGACGGAGTGGCGGAGTCGCGCGAGAGTGCTTCGACCGGATATGGAGTGCGTGTTGCGCTTCGCGGCCACGATATGCACGGGCTCGTGCTTGGTTATGACGGCAAGGTGTACTGGTCGATCGGCGACCGGGGCTACGACGTCGTGACGTCGTCCGGAGAGCGGCTGCACGATCCGCGCTCCGGCGCCGTCTTCCGGATGAACCCCGATGGAAGCGAGCTGGAGCTCTTCTGCACTGGGCTTCGCAATCCACAGGAACTTGCGTTTGACAACTACGGCAATCTGTTCACCGGCGACAACAACTCCGACGGCGGTGACAAGGCCCGCTTTGTCTACTGCATGGAGGGCGGAGAGACCGGGTGGTCTATGGACTACCAGACTCTTGACGGCGCAAATCAGCGCGGGCCGTGGAACCAAGAGGGCATCTGGCACCTGCGGCCGGACCTCGCGCCGCACAAGGTGAAGGAGTTCTCGCCGCTTCAGCCGGCCTGGACGCTTCCGCCGCTTGATCACGTCGGGAGCGGGCCTGCCGGCATCGTCTTCTACCCAGGTCTCGGCCTGCCCGAGCGGTATCGCGACCACTTCTTCCTATGCGACTTCCTCGGCGGCGACAGTTACTCGCGCATTCTCTCGTTCGCGATCGAGCCGGTGGGCGCAGGCTTCCGGGTCGTGGACGAGCATGTGTTCGTCGAGAATGTGCTGCCGACCGACGTCGACTTCGGCTACGACGGGAAGATGTACATCACAGACTGGGGCGGTGGCTGGGAGTCGGGTGAGAAGGGCGAGCTCTACGCGGTGTGGGACAGCGAGGCCATCGCCGATCCTCGGGTGGCGCAAGTCGGGCGTCTCTTCCGGGAGGGATTCAAGTCGCTTGATGCCGACGAGCTCGGCGCGCTTCTCGCGCATCCGGACCGCCGGGTTCGTCAGCGCGCGCAGTTCGAGCTCGCAGGTCGTGGTCCTGAGACGACGGCGTTGCTTGGCGATATCGCCAGGCACGCCTCGGAGCGCTTTGCGAGAATCCATGCGATCTGGGCGCTGGGGCAGCAGGCAGCCCGGCGACTTCGCGAGTCTGGCGAACTCGAGGCGCGTGCGAGACGGCCATCGCCTGATCCCGCGCTGCTCGTTCTTCCGCTCCTTGACGATCGCGATGCTGAGATCCGCGCACAGGCGGCGCGCATGCTCGGCGAGTCTCGCGCCGAGTCCGCGCAATCGAAGCTCGCCGATCTTTGTTCGGATGAGAGCGCGAGGGTCCGTGCCTTTGCGGCGCTTGCTCTCGGCAAGATCGGGGCGCGCGATGCGCAGCCTGCGATCGTCTCGATGCTGGCGGAGAACGCCGATCGCGACGTGTTCCTTCGTCACGCCGGAGTTCAGGCCCTTGCATGGATCGGCGACCGCGGCAAGCTCGGCGAACTTGCAGCCGAGCCCGTGGCCTCCCTTCGCCTCTCGGCCCTGCTTGCGATGCGCAAGTTGCGTGATCCCCACATCGCACGGTTCCTCGACGATCCGCAGCGTGCGTTGCGGCTCGAGGCTGCCCGTGCGATCAATGACCTCCCGATGCATGCACTGCGGCCAAAGCTTGCCGCATCCGCGGCTCGGTTTGCGGGAACCGGAGACGTCGGCCTTGCGGCGGAGGCCCCCGCTCCCGCGCATGTCTTCCGCCGCGACGTGTGGAAGCTCGGCAGAGCCGGAACAATGGGCGATCTTCGTACGGGCGGTGTCTTCAATCGGCCGCCGGACGAATCGGCTCCGCTTGAGTTTGGCGAGGCGCCCCGGAATGCGGGGAACCAGTTCGCTGCTCGGATCTCCGGCGTGATCGAGGCACCCGAGTCCGGCGAGTACGTGTTCGCCATCTCGAGCGATGACGACTCCATCCTTCGCGTCGGGACGACGGAGGACGCGTCCAGTCTCGTCGAGGTTGCGCGCGTGGAGGGATACTCGAATCCCGGCGACTTCGATGGCCAGGAGTCCCAGCGTTCGAAGCCCATCACGCTGGTGAAGGGTCGTCTCTACGCGATCGAGGCGCTCCATGCCGAGGGCGGCGGTGCAGATCATTGCTCCATCGCATGGACGCTTCCAAGCGGCCGGAGCGAGAGTCCGATCGGCGCTCCGTCGATCGACCGCAGCGAATTCCCTCACCTGCACCGGGCGATCGAGGCATGTCTCGCCGAAGGCACGCCCGAGTCGGCCGCACTGCTCTGCGACATCGCGGTCAACTCCGCGAATCCACTTCCGATGCGAATCGAGGCGCTCGATGCTCTTGGCGCGTGGACCGCACCCGCTCCCCGAAACCGGGTGACGGGCGCCTACCGCGTCATCGATGGTGCCGCGCGCGCGGCTGATGCAACAGCGCTTGCCGGATTCAAGTCGACGCTTGCACGGAAGCTTGCGCCGCTCTCGGAGAGCCAGGATGCGACGATTCGCTCAGCGGCGCGCGACGTCGCGGCGAAGTTCGGGGTCTCGCTCGATCCTGAGCATTCGCTGCGGGCGGTTTCCGATGCAAGCGTGTCGGTCGCGGAGCGGGTGTCGAGCCTGCGTTCGCTCGTTGGCGACGCTGCTGGTCGATTGAATTCTGCGCTGGCGGCGGCACTTGCGTCGCCGGAGCCAGCGCTCCGTGCGGAAGCGCGTTCGATCATGCTCCGGATCGGCGATGACCGTGCGACCGCGTCGCTCGCAGACGCCGTCGAGCACGGCGATATCCTTGAGCGACAGCGAGCGATCGCTGACCTGTCGTCGCTCGGTGCCGCGGCCGACGCGACGCTCGCTCCGGTCGCGCAGCGGCTCGCGGATGGATCGCTGGAGCCCGCACTTCGGCTCGACATCGTCAAGGCCGCCGAGGCCCGCGACGATGGTCCAGTCGCGGCAGCAGTCGCGCGCTGGCAAGCCGCGCTCGGCGGAGATGCGATCCGGCGATATGAGGAGATCGCGCTCGATGGCGGCGACTCCGCCCGTGGACGGTCCATCGTGCTCTACCACCAGAGCGCGGTCTGCATGAAATGTCACGCTGTCGGCGGCAGCGGCGGCAATGCGGCTCCCGCGCTCGACGGGGTCGCGTCGCGCGGCGATGCCAGATTCCTGTTGCACGCGCTCGTCAATCCGAGCGAGAGCATCGCCAAGGGATACGAGAACGCCGGCGTGAGCGCGATGCCCGCAATGGGAACCATCCTCAGCGACGCCGAGATCCGCGACGTGGTTGCGTATCTCAAGACGCTGAAGTGATCGCAATCGGGCGAGCGGCTCGCGCCCACGCCGGACGCGCCGTGCGGCGTTCAGCGCCGGCGCCGTTTGGCGACAGCGGCCGCGCCGACGATCAGGACACCTGCGGCAGGCGCGGGAATAGCAGCGGGCGCAGAGTTCGAGTTGAACACCCAGCCATCCCAGCTTCCATCGGAGACGATCCGGTCCGCAAAGCCGACGTTCGAGCTCGCCCACGCGGACTGGTCAGACGAACGCGTCCAGTAGTGCCAGTAGTCGAGGTAGAGCGGTGGCGTTCCGAATCCAGCGTCGGAGTCGGCTCCGATCGTCACTGCGAAGAGCGCGTCTCCGAAGCTGAAGCTGACGATCTGATACGAGAAGAAGCCCGGCTGTGCCTCCGCAACGATCGCGAAGAGATCGTCGCCTCGGAGCGATCCGTCATAGCGGACGTCGTAGAGATAGGTGTTTCCGTTCGTGAAGTCGAACTGGAGACGGCTGGTGCTTGACCCGGTTCCGACGGTGTAACTTCCGACGAATTCCGCCGATGCGATGGATGGGGTTGCGAGGAACCCTGCGAGCGAAGATACCGCAGCCGACAACGTCAATGACCTCATGCAAGTCTCCTGGCCCGCGGCATGAGCGGCCGCGGTCGATCGCGCCTCCGACGCGACGGTGCAAACACCGCCTCCGAGGAGGATCCCCTGTTGCATGGAGAAACGCATGGCCCGATCATCGACGATCAGGCGCGCGCTCACACCATGCCTCAGGAGCGGAGGCAGGAACTCGACGCGCACGGGACTCGACCCGACTTGATCGCACAGGCCTGCTGTGCGGTTCACGGTGACGCCTTCGTAGCGGATTTGCACCGCTTTCGGAACCGTGCGCGTGTCCAGTGACGCTGGACGCGCACATTTTACTGTCGAGGCGCGTCGGCGCGCGGCTCTGCCGAGAGAAAGCGGCGAACTTCGTCCGCGAGCGCGGCGTTGCCGTTCGCGCGCGCGCGTTCGCCGAGCTCGAGAAGCCGCCCGCGCGCTGACTGGTCACCAAGCGCAAGTGCGAGCGCAAGCTCGAGATACTGCGCGAACGGATCCCCTTGCGAGCCGCGTACGAGCTCGGCGGCGATCGACTTCGCTCGCGCTGTCTCGTTGCCGATCGGTGGCGTCGCGATCGCTGCGCGGATGTACCCGACGCGCGCCGCAATCCATGCCTCGTCGCCGGAGAAGCCTCCCCGCCCGAGCTCGACGGCGCGAAGCAGCGTGCGGCGCCCTTCTTCCTTGCGACCGACCGCGCCGAGCAGCGAACCCAGGTTCGCAATCATGTCTGCATCCTCAGGGGTGAGGGCGACGACCTGTTCGCATGCATGCACCGCCTCGTCGAGGCTCCCCTGCCTGATGGCAACCCGCATCAGTTCACGATGCGCGCTCAGCGACTCCGCGGGTGTGCGCGCAAGCCCGATCGCGTTCCGGAACGCCGAGCCCGCCTCATCGAGCCTGTCGACTGCAGCGAGCGCCCTGCCTCTCGTCCATTGCACGTCGAACAGCGCTGGTGCAAGGCTCGCTGCACGCTCGATCTCGTCGAGCGATGCCTCGCGCGAACCGAGCAGGCGATGCGCCTCGCTTCGGTTGAACGCGTTGGTGAACTCGTCCGGCTTCAGCTCCCCTGCTCGCGTCGCGTAGTCGAGCGCTTGCTGGGCAAGCACCAACGCCTCTTCGCGCGCGCCTTCCTCCAGTCGCTGTGCGGCTTGCGACAATCTGATCGTCGAAAGGTTGTTCGCCGCGATCCAGGCGGCGGGGTTGCGCTCGAGCGTGTCGAGCCACAGCGTCTCCTCCGACTCATACTTCGGTATTGCACGGATCGAGAGCAATGTCAGCACGATGACCGTGCAGAGACCGAGGGAAACGCCGACCCGCTGGCCCGCCCGCGCTGCGGCTGGAATCGTGGCGATGGAGCCGACGAGCGCTGTCGCAAGACACGGCATGGCGGCGTATGCAAAGTGATCGGCGACGTACGAAAATCGGAACGGCCAGACGTCGAAGAA
>JBIKXP010000051.1:0-17335 GCA_044355685.1 Phycisphaerales bacterium | reverse complement strand
TCGGCGATTCGCAGGAGACGGCTCCGAACGGCTGGGGAGGGCACTACATCGCGCACCTGAACGCAGCGTGGGCAAAGATCTACGGCCCTGCGTCCGAGTCGACCTTCGTGGGCAACTCCACGCACGTCGCTCCACCGCAGTGGCTCTGCTCGGTCGGCGCAAGCGCGACCGCTGCGCCGGCTGGGAGTCCGTCCGAGTATCCGCCGGGCGTCTTCGCCGCGACGCTTCCCGCGAGTGCGTCAGATCCCCTGCGCGTCGTCTTGCTCGACGACGCCTCCCGGACGATCGACCCAGTGCTTGCGGGCGGGCCGTGGTTCGATGCGACGGGCCCGTGGATCGCCGAGGTCCTCGTTCGCCATCGCCAGGGCGCAATCGGGATCCAATGGTCGAACGCTCCGACCGACGCCGATGCTCCGGATCCGGCTGCCGCCGTGGCTGCGTCGGGGGTGCTGGTCATGCCTGACGATGCGCAGCCCGGCTCATTCGTCTGGTGCGCAACGCCCCCGCTTTCGTCTGGCAAGCGGCGCCACGTGCAACTCGCGCTCTGGAGCCACGGCGCGGCGCCAGCGCCAGAAGTCGTCGGCGTTCGCTTCCGGACCGGAGATCGAGCGGCGCAGCGAGGTGTACTCGTGCAGGGTTTCTCGAAGGGCGGCATGCGGCTCCAGCACCTCGTCGAGGAGCATGGCGCATCCGGACCGGTCGTCGCCGCATGGGCGCCGGATGTCGCGGTGCTGCAGTACGGGGCGAACGACGCTGGCAACGGCGTCACCCGTGAGGGCTGGCGCGCGAGCACCGAGCAGGCCATCGCGTGGATCCGCGCCGCGGTGGGCGATCCGGCGTTTCCCGTGATCATCGCGAGCGACCTTCGCATCGGTTACGCGTCGGACCTGCACGCGGTGTTCGACTGGATGCCAGTCGTCGCGCACGACATCGCCATGATGGACCCGAACGTGCTTGCGCTGAACCTGCCGCGAGTCGCGTTCGAGTCGTTCCGATGGGGTCCTTCTGCGACGGGCTCGTGGATGCCGTACCTCGCGGACCTCGCGCACCTGCGCCCGCACGCGCAGCGACTGCTCGCCCAAGGGTTTGTTGGCGAGCTCACGGCGCGCCTCGGGATCGACAACCCCGGTTGCGCGCGTCCCGATTGGGCCGACTGCGTCCGCGACCTTGGCGCCACGTGCGCGGCGGGCGTGTGTCTGGTGGCGACCGACGCCGACGCCGCGGCGCTCGGGCTCGGCTGGCAGGGCGCCGGCTCGACCTGCGCCGACGCCGACGCCAACGGGTGGCCCGATGTCTGTCCGGTTCCCTTCTCTCCCGATCTTGACGACGATGGCGAGGTCGGCTCGGCGGACCTCGGAATCCTGCTCTCCGCCTGGGGCGAGCCGGACCCGCGCGTCGATCTCGACCGGGGTGGCGCGGTCGATTCGAGCGACCTCGGCATCCTCCTGAGCGCCTGGGGCCCGGTTCACAAGTGACGTCGGGCCCGCCGAGAAGGCAGGCGGGTGGACGTGGTATCCTTCGCAACCCCGGGCGCTTAGCTCAGTCGGTAGAGCACCGCCATTACACGGCGGGTGTCGCAGGTTCGAGTCCTGCAGCGCTCATCTGAATCGATGACTCGGGATCCCCGCTTCCCGTGGTGCCGCTGGCGTCGGAGCTGGCGTGTGGCAAGTGGCAGTTCACCTCGAGAGTAGACGCATGAACCTGCAATCACATCGCGACGATCCGCTTCGACCGACGGCCGCCGCCCGACGACCGGGATGGCCCCGCGTCCGGGCGATCTGGTGTCTTGGCGTATCCGCGCTGGCATTGATCGCCGGTTGCGGCGAGATCATCGAGAAGGTTCCCGAGCGGCCGCGTCAGGCAAGGGCGGACACCACCAACTTCGTGTTGGACGTCGACCCGATGATGCGCGGCACGGTCGCCAGCGAGACTGCCGTCGCTGGCCTGCAGCCTGTGATCGTGCGCGGGTACGGCCTTGTCGTCGGCTTGAAGAACACGGGCGGACGGCTGATGCCTGCCGAAGTGCGGGCGATGATGATCCAGGAACTCGCTCGGCGCGGGATCGGCAATCCGGCCACGAGTCCCGAAGGATGGACGCCCGAGCGGCTCCTTGACAGCGATGAGACGGCGATCGTCATCATCGAAGGCGTGATCCCGCCGGGCGCGACCCGCGGCACCAAGTTCGACGTGCGGATCAGCGCGCTCCCAGGCTCCGATGTGACCAGCCTGGAAGGCGGTCGCCTCTACACCACCGACCTCCGGCCGGGACCGCTTCTCATCGGTTCGCGCCAGTCGCGCATCACCGCAGAGGCGAAGGGCAACATCTTCATCAATCCGTTCGTCGAGCCAGGTTCGACCCGCGGGGATGCCGTGAACCGACTCGTCGGCCGGATTCTCGATGGCGGCACCACAACCGAAGACATTCCGCTGAAGCTGAAGCTCGCGACGTCGAGCCACACGCGCGCGCGCACGATCCAGTCGGCTATCAACTCGACGTTCCCCCGCGAGCCCCGCCAGTCGAGCGAGACCGCCCGCGGCGAGAACGCCGACTCGATCGAGCTGACGGTACCGCCGTCGTTCAGCGGCAAGACCGAGGAGTTCATCCAGCTGGTCCGGCATCTCCCGCTCGACGTCACCGCTTCGGAGGCAACGGCCCTCGCGGTTCGCCGCGCCGTCGTCGCCAATCCGGGGACGGCCGAGGCGGCGACGTGGCGCTTCCGGGCGCTCGGCAAGCGTGCGCTGCCGATCATCCAGGATCTCTACACCTACTCGGAGGAGGAGCCGCGCCTCGCCGCCCTTCGCGCTGGCGCAGCGCTCAACGATCCGCTCGCGGTTGGTCCCCTCCTTGAGATCGCGCGGACCGGGACGATCGAGAACCGGATCAAGGCAGTCGAATTGCTCGGCGACATGGGCTTCAATCCCGACGTCGACCTCGGCCTTCGCCCGCTGCTCAACGACCCTGAGGTCGACGTGCGCCTCGCGACCTACGACGCGCTCTACAAGCGTCGCGACCCGGTGATCAGCCGATTGACGATCGACGAGAAGTTCGATGTCGCGGTCGTGCCAAGCGAGACGCCCATGGTGTATGTGGTTCAGAGCGGCCGCCCCACCATCGCCGTCTTCGGTTCGGAACTGGCGGTCGAGCGGCCCCTCACGATCTCGGCGTGGAGCAACCGGCTCATGATCAAGGCCGACGCCGGCGACGAGGAGCTCCAGGTCTTCTTCCGGTCGAATGCCGGTGGAAATCCTGAGTTGCAGCTTGCAAGCCCGGTGCTGGCCGATCTGATCCCGTTCCTAGGCCACACGACCACCGTCGAGCGCCCCATGCCGGGTCTCGGGCTGTCCTACGGAGAGACGATCGGCGCCATACACCAGCTGTGGCGCCGCGGGTATCTCAAGGGCGATTTCAAGGCGGAGCAGGACCGGATTCTCGCCGCGATCCGTCGCAACCAGACCGAGCAAGAGGCGGCGGAACGTCCGGATTTCGAGCCGCTCGACGAGGCGGACGACCCGAACCGGGTTCGCCTGACCACGGACCCGAATGCGCCGCGGATGAGCGATCTTGGGTCGCTCGAACCGCCCCCGCCGGTTGATCTTCCGACCCCGGGGCGCGATACTGTGCCGCGCTGATCCGCTGTGTTCGCGGATCTGGTGCGCCGAGGCGTTCTCCCAGGAGGGGAGCCCGTGGCGCACGACGTGCGCCGGACTCCGGCGCCGAGCAAGGATGGTGCGTTGGCGAAGGCCGCATGCAGTGCGGCTGCGTCGGGGTTCCCTCTTTCTGACGGTGGTGAGGCGACGTCGGCGCATGCGCGCCCGCGGGCGCGGATGAGCGACACGGAGGTCGAAAGTCGATGCGGCTTGCCAAGCTGATTCTCAGCGGTTTCAAGAGTTTCGCGGATCCAACCGAGTTCCGATTCGACGCGCCGATCACCGGCATCGTCGGGCCGAACGGTTGCGGCAAGTCGAACGTCGTCGATGCGATCAAGTGGGTGCTCGGCGAGCGGAGTGCGAAGAGCCTTCGTGGCGGCGCCATGCTCGACGTCATCTTTGCCGGAAGCGCCGCGCGCAAGCCTGCGGGCATGGCGTCGGTCACGCTCTGCTTCGAGAATCCGCAGCTTGCCGCAGCGATCGAGCGTCGTGAAGAAGACGCGGTGCTTGTCGACGGCGAGATCGATCCGGAGACCGGCGAACCGGTCGAGCGCGTGGTCGATCGGCGCCTCGTTCGCAACCGCGTGCTTCCCATCGACGCCGATCTCGTCGAGGTGACGCGGCGCCTGACGTCGGACGGCAAGAGCGATTACCTGATCAATGGCCGCAAGGTCCGGCTCAAGGACATCCGCGACCTCTTCCTCGACACCGGCATCGGCAACGACGCCTACTCGATCATCGAGCAGGGCAAGGTCGATGCCATGCTCCTGGCGAATCCGGTCGAGCGGCGCGCGATCCTCGAGGAGGCGGCCGGCGTCGCCCGCTTCCGCGTGCGGAAGATCGAGGCGTCGCGTCGGCTCGAGAGCGCAGAGAAGAACCTCGTCGCGACGCGCGAACAGCTCGCAAGCACCGAGCGGCGGTTGCGCATCGTGCGCGGCCAAGCCGACAAGGCCCGCCGCTACCGCGAGCTCGACGCCCGCAGGCGATTTCTCCGCCGCGAACTCTCGCTCGACATCTTCCATGAACTCGAGGAGCGCCTTCGCGCGCTGACGGGCGAGCTGCAGGCGCTCGAAGGCGAGAAGGCTGCCCTCGTGGCCGCGTTGGCGCAGGCCGAGGACTCGAAGCAGGACGCAGAGATCGCGCGCCATACGATCGAGACCGAGCAGCATCGGCTCGAGCAGCGGCGCCTTGAGCTCTCTGGCACCGAGGCGCAGGCGCGGCAGCGCGCGGATTTCGCCCGACGCTCCCTCGGCGAGGCGCAGGAAGCCATTGCCGGAGAGCGCGCGCAGATCACGGCGCTCGAGGCTGAGTCGTCGACCTTGGCGCAAGAGGCCGCAAACGCGGCCGCAGAGCTCGAGCGGGCCACGGTTTCGGCCGCGGAACTCGAACAGTGCTCGGTGCGCGAGAATGCGCGGCGTCAGGAAGCGCAGCAGCAGGCGTTCGAGGCGCAGCGCACCGCCGATCTCGTCGGCGAGCAGGCGTCGCGGCTCGAGCGCGAGCGCGGAGCGCAGGCGCAGCGGCTCGCCGCGCTTGAATCCCGCTCACGTTCGCTCATCGAGGAGATGCGGCGTCTTGCTGCGCGCATCGAGCCGTTCGCGCGCGAACTCGATTCGCTGCGTGCATCGCGCCTGTCGCACGTCGTCCGCGGACTCGTCGCAAACGACGAGATCGCGCGCATCCAGCGGCAGCTCGACGAGCGCACCCGCGCTGCGAGCAGCCTCAATGAATCCCAGTCGGCGCTCGCCCGTTCGCTTGCAGCCGTGCGCGACGAGCGCACCGCGGTCGAGAGCCGTCGCCGCGTCCTCGACGAGATGGGCCGGGCGCACGAAGGCCTCGGTTCCGGCGTGCGGACGGTGCTCTCCGATCGCTCCCGCTTTGCGGGCGTCGTCGGCGTGCTTGCAGACTTGATCGATACGGATCGCTCCAACGCGGACGCCGTGGAAGCGGCGCTCGGCGACTTCCTCGAACTCGTCGTCGCCGATGACGCAGCGTCGCTCCCGAAGCTCGCCGAGGCTGCGCTCGCGCTTCGGGTGCGCGTCGCCTTCGCGGCCGACGAGGGCCGCGCGGCGCAGGTTTCGAACGTGCCCGCCGTCCCCGGCGCGATTCCTCTCCTCGAACTCGTCCGCGTCGATCGCCGGGTGCGCGGGCTCGCCGAGCGACTGCTCGGTACGACGTTCGTGGTCGACACCATCGAGCGCGCGATCGAACTCAGCCGTGGCGCGCTCGCGGGCTGCCGCATCGGCACACGCTCCGGCGCGCTTGTCGACGAGCGTGGACGCGTGATCGCGAACTCCTCCGCCCGCGCCGACGCCGCGGCCGGCGGATTCCTCGCGCGACGAGCCGAGCTCGCGGAGCTCAACGCGCGCTCGAACGAACTCGCGACGCAGATCGCCGGACTCGAGCTCGAGTCGCTCCAGCTCGACGTCGAGTCGAAGGCCGCGCAGGAGTCCGCGCGCGCGGCGAGCCAGCAGTTGGCCGACGCTCGCCGCGCCGCCCTTGACGCCGTCCACCAGACCGAGCGCATCGAGCAGCTCATGCGTCAGATCGAGCGTCAGCGCGATTCGGCCGCCGGCGAGGAGAAGCATCTCATCGAGCGGCTGAAGGCAAGCGAGGAAGAGGCGCGTGCGGCGCATGTCCGGCTCGAATCGATCGCCGCCGATCTCGTCGATGCGACGAAAGAGCGCGACGCGGCTCGCCAGGCGCTCGAGGCGGCGAAGTCGGTCGCTCTCGAGGCGGGCGAAGCGCTTGCTGCCGCGCGCGTTCGCGCCACCGAGGCGCAGGCGACGCTCGACGGCGCACGCCGCGAGCAGCGGCACATCGAGTCGCGGCGCTCGGAAGTGGCGCGGCAGGAGTCCGCGCTCAAGGAGAGCGTCGTCCGACGTGTGGCGGCCGTCGAACGCGCCGAGGCGATGCTCGAAGAAAGTCAGGTCGCGCTCACGGAAGCGTCGGCTGGGCTCGCCGCGATCTCGACCGAGTTCGCCAGCGTGGCCGAGCGGCTTCGCGAGGCGCAGGAGTCGGTTGCGACCGCGTCGAAGCTCGTGGAAGGCGCGCGCGCGGAGGCAACGCGCGTCGAGCGCAGCGCGCATGCGGTGGAGCTCTCGCGGCGCGAGCTCGAGGTGCGTCGCGAGGGCATCGAGGAGCAGACGCTCTCTGAGATCGAACTCGATCTCCGCGCCACGTACGAAGCCTATCTCGCGGAGCGTGCCGCCGACGGATTCGAGCCGATCGACCGCGACGCTGGCCAGGCCGAGGCGGACGATCTGAAGGAAGAGATCCGCAAGCTCGGCAACGTCAACCTCGACGCGATCGACGAGCTCTCGCAGCTTGAGGTCCGCAACGAAGAACTGGTCAAGCAGCTCGCCGACATCGACAGCGCGAAGTCGAGCCTCGAGTCGCTCATCACCGAGCTCGACGACGCGAGCAAGACGCGCTTCCAGGAAACCTTCGAGCGCGTGCGCGAGACGTTCGCCGGTCCCTCCGGCATGTTCCGGCGGCTGTTCGGCGGCGGCAGCGCCGACATCTATCTGCTCCCGCTCGAGAATGGCGAGACCGATTGGCTCGAGTCGGGCGTCGAGATTCGCGCAAAGCCGCCCGGTAAGGAGCCACGCGTCATCAGCCAGCTCTCGGGCGGTGAGAAGACGATGACGGCCGTCGCGCTTCTGATGGCGATCTTCCAGTCGAAGCCGTCGCCGTTCTGCATTCTCGACGAGGTCGATGCGGCGCTTGACGAGGCGAACGTCGAGCGCTTCTGCCATGCGCTCACGCCGTTCCTCGATGTGTCGCACTTCATCGTCATCACCCACCACAAGCGCACGATGCAGGCCTGCCACCAGCTCTATGGCGTCACCATGCCAGAGCGTGGCGTCAGCAAGCGTGTCGCCGTCAAGTTCGACGAGGTCGGTCACGACGGACGGCTTTCGAAGGCCGCTGCAGAGCGCGCGGTGCTTGAGCCGCAGGCGGAGGCTTCTGCGGAGAGGCCGCTGGCATCGGTGATGATCGAGATCGATCCGACGCTCGATGCGCCGGCCGTTTCCGAGAAGCCGCTGCCGAGCGCAGCGCTGGCCGATGCTTGGAAGGACTGAAGTCGCGCGATTGGAGTTCTCTCACGGAGGCACGGAGGCACGGAGGCCAAGTCCGTTCGTCCCGCGCCGCGTGCGTTGAGAAGAGGAAGAAGCGTTTCGTATTGAAGAGCCTTGCGGTCCTTGACCAACTTCTTCAATATCTCCCATCCTTCTTATCTGCCCGTTCCCTCCGTGCAGAGGACGTTCCCTCCGTGATCTCTGTGCCTCCGTGCCTCCGTGAGATACACCTCGGGTCAAAGACACGCGAGAGCGGGTCTCACGGCCGTACGCGGATGCTGACGTACTTCAGGTCCACGTAGGCATCGAGCCCGTGTGCGCCGCCTTCGCGGCCGAGGCCCGAGTCCTTGCGGCCGCCGAAGGGCGCCTCCGCGGCGCTCGGCGCACCGTCGTTGGCCCCGACCACGCCGCAGTCGAGTGCCTCCGCGACGCGCCACAGCCGGTCGGCGTCCTGGGTCATCACGTACCCCGCGAGACCGGAGTGGGTCGCGTTGGCGAGGTCCATCGCCTCGCGCTCGCTTCCGAACGTCATCGCGGCGACGACGGGGCCGAAGGTCTCCTCGCAGGTACACGCCATCGAGGGCGTGCAGTTCTCGAGGATCGTGGGCGCGAAGAATCGGTCTGCGCAGCCATCCACCCTCACGCGCACGCCGCCGAGACGGATGCGCGCGCCGCCTGCCGCCGCGTCCGCGACATGGCGCTCGACCTTCGCAATGGCTGCGTCGTTGATGAGCGGTCCGATGCGCGTCTTCTCGTCGCGCGGGTCTCCGACCGTGAGCCCGCGCATGCGCGCCTCGAGCCGCGACAGGAACTCGCCCGCGATCGAAGCATCGAGCAGGAAGCGATTCGCTGAGATGCAGGTCTGCCCCATGAAGCGGAACTTCGTCAGCATTGCCTGCTCGACCGCGCGGTCGAGATCCGCGTCGGCGAACACGAGGAACGGCGCGTTTCCGCCAAGTTCGAGCGCGGTTCGCATGAGCCGCGGGGCGCACTGTGCGGCGAGGATCCGCCCCACCTCGGTCGAGCCGGTGAACGTGAGCTTTCGGGTCGCCGGGGAATCGATGAATGCGCGCGCGACGGTGCGCGCGTCGCCGACGATCACGCTGAAGGCGTCGGACGGGGCGCCGAGTTCTCGCGCGACGCGCTCGTAGATCTGCGCGAGCGCGAGTGCCGAAAGCGGCGTGTCCTCGGCGGGCTTCACGGCCTGCGAGCATCCCGCCGCCAAGGCCGGTGCGAGCTTGCGCGCGATCATCGCCAGCGGGAAGTTCCACGGCGTGATCGCAAAGGTCGCGCCGACCGGTTCGCGCAGCACGAGGATCCGCCTGTCCGGCGCCCTCGCCGCGGGCATCTCCCCCGCCGCCATCTCGGCGGCCGAGGCCGCGTTGTCGAAGAATGTCGCCGCATACTCGACCTCGCCGCGCGCCTCGAGGATGGGCTTGCCGCTCTCCGCCGTCAGGATCGACGCGAGCCGATCGCGCTCGCCGCGGATGGCGGCCCCGAGCGTCCGCACGAGGTCGATCCGCCGGGCGATCGGCAGCGCGCGCATCGCACAAGCGGCGGCCGCGTTTGCGTCAGCCGCCTTCATGCAGAGCGCGTCGGTCGCGGTGTGAATCCGCGCGATCACAAAGTCGCTTGCCGGATCGCGCACCTCGAGTGCGGGCCCGTCGCCCTTCAGGAACGAACCCGCCGCGAAAAGTTCAGAACGTGGGGCGATCTCGGAAGTCATCGCTGCTTGAGGTACTCCTCGAGCCGCTCTGCCTTCCGTACGAGGAAGGGAACATGCTGCTCGGAGACGCGCAGGAACTTGACCAACACCTTCATGGTCTGGTCGAACTCCTCGGCGAACTTCTGCTGCTCCTGGTCTTTCCACGTGCCCTGGAGCGCGCCCATCTTGGCGCCCATGGCGGAGACTTGCCCCTGCAAGTCGATGTTGAAGCGATGGAGATCCTGCGCGAAGCGGCGCAGTTCCTGCGGGTCAGCGATTGCCTTTGCCATGCCGGGAGTCTAGCCGCAACCGCCCCGGGATTCGCAACCGAGCGGGCTCAGAACCGCTCTCCGCACTCCGAGCGGACCTTGCGGAGCGTCTCCTCCATCGACTCGAGGGCGTTCATGGCCGCGCGGAGCTGCTTGTCGATCGAGTCGATCGAGCGCTCCTGGAAGGCGCGGGCGGTGTCGTCGCGCCAGGAGTCGCTCGCGCGATGCCACGCCTGCATCAGGTCCCGGTGGGACGCAAGCATCTTCGCGCGTGCCGACGAGAGGCTCATGGGCCTGGCTCCTTCAGCTGGCGAAGCGCCGCGTCGCGTGTGGCTGCGAGTCGCCGCTCGTCGGCCTCGAGCTCGGCGCGCTCGCGATCCTGTGCCGCGTCCTCTTCCTCGCTCCGGACTTCGCCTGCGCGGCGCATCGAGGCGACGCGTGCCTTCGAGCGCTCGAGGTGCTCGGCAAGGGTCAAGGTCGGTGTCGCGAGATAGGCCTCAAGCGCAAGCGCCATGTTGCGCAGCCGAAGGATCGCGTCGGGAAGGTCGCGGTCGACGAGGGCCGCCACCGGCCGCATGGCGCTCTTGTAGAGCGACACCTCGCGCTCGAGCATGACGAGCCACCGACGGGTCTTCTCGAGCCGCTCCCGCGCATCCTCCATCTGGGCCTTCGCTCGCGCGACCGCCTTCTTCTCATCGATGGTCGATGGCCGTTGGCCGGTGCCCATCGTCTGCATCTCCTTGCGGAAGAGCGCGGCCTTGGCCGACGTCAGATCCTGCTCGTGACGCGGCACCGCGCGCTTCCAGTGCAGCATGCGGTCGCGCTCAAGCCACACGAACACGGACTTGACCTCGCTGTCGGCCTCCGCGACGGCGGCCGCCAGCTCCTCGCGGAAGCGGATCATCGCGCGACGGAGTTCGTCAAGCGCTGCGACGTCGGTGATGTTCGCTCGGTCGGACACGCTGCTTCAGCCCGCCTTCCTCTTCGAAGGGTAGAGAAGAAGCAAGAGGACAAAGCAGGCGAGCGCCATGTACATCGGCACGCTGAAGAGCTTCGTGTAGTCCATCGAGCCAGAGGCCTTCGCCCACGACTCGACGATGCTCGTCGCGAAGAAGCTGCCGACGATGGTTCCGATCCCGACGATGACGAGGTTGAAGAGGTTCTGCGCGCTCGCGCGAACGTCATGCGTCGTGTACTCGTCGACGATCATGAACGCGACGAAGATGAAGCATCCGAAGCAGAATCCGTGCAGCGCGATACCCGCCATCACGAACAGAAGCTCGGGGATTCCCGTGGATTGCGAGAGCGTCGGTGCATATGCCCAGAGCGCCATGCGGGCCGCGTAGGCGACAAGCCCGATCAGGAGCAGGTGCTTCCGCGACAGGAACTTGACGAGGAACGGCATCATCGCCAGGACGGCGATCTCCATCATCTGCCCAAGTGTCATGAGCCCGCCGCCGACGCCGAAGATCTGCTTGATCCATGCATCGAAGCCCGAACCGCTCTTCGAGGCCGACTGGACGGTGCCGATGAACGCGTCCGCGTGGACGAAGTAGAACTGATGGATCATGCTGACCGGAACGGCGATGAGGAAGAGGGTCACCAGCGGCTGCTTCAGGATCTCGCCGATGGCCTCGGCCCACGCCGTGTTCTGCGCGGCCGTCTTGGTCGGAGGGGTGTTGGGCAGCGTGAAGCAGTAGACGCCCATCACGAGGCCAAGCGCGGCGCTGATCTGGAATGCGACCACGCGTCCCGCGTCCTGCGCGGCAAGCACGGCGGCGTCGTCCGCTCCCGGCGGCGTGTGGAACCGGAACAGGATCTGACCGACCGCGATGCCCACGGCGATCCATCCGATCGTTCCCCAGAGCCGCACAGGTCCGAAGTCGGTGTCGCGATTCGGAAGGTGCGTGAAGGCGAGCGAGTTGGTCAGCGCCATCGTCGGCGCGTAGATCAGCCCGTAGAGGGCCGCCAGCGTCACGAAATACTTGAACTCTCCGGTCATCCCCATCAAGAGGATGATCACGGCGCCGACGATATGGCTGATGCCGAGGAGCTTCTGCGTGGCGAAGCTGCGGTCGGCAAGCTGGCCTGCAAGAAAGGGCCCGAGGATCGCGCCGATCGCCCCTGCGGAGAAGCAGTAGCCGATCTGGGTTCCGGTGAACTTCAGGTGTCCGTTGAGGTACGACCAGAGGATCGGGAGCCATGCCCCCCAAGTGGCGTACTGCAGGAACATCATCACCGAGAGGCGGGTTCGCACGTACGGCACGGGGGCGGCTGCCATCTGATGGACCTCCTAAGGGTTGGACCGCGCACACTCTACCGGAAGCCCCGCCGAGGGCGTGCCGCCGCGCCCTATACTTGCGCCCTATGGCCCCTCGCCGAAAGACCCGTCAGATCACGCTCGGCGACGACCGAGTCGGCCGCGTTCGCATCGGCGGCGATGCTCCCATCGCCGTACAGACCATGACCGCGGGGTACACCCACGACATCGACGCCTGCGTCGCCGAGATCGAGCGGTACGCGAAGGCCGGCGTGGATGTGGTCCGCGTCGCGGTGCCCGAGCGGAAGGACACGGAGGCGCTGCAGGAGATCATGAAGCAGGTGTCGGTGCCGATCGTCGCCGACGTCCACTTCCACTACCAGCGCGCGCTCGAGGCGATCGAGGCGGGCGTCCACAAGATCCGGCTGAACCCGGGCAACATCAGCGACCGCGACCAGGTGAACATGGTCATCGACGCCTGCAAGGAGCGGAAGATCCCGATCCGCATCGGCGTGAACGAGGGCTCGATCATCGAGCGCAAGGACAAGCAGAAGCGCGCCGAGGAACTCGGGAAGTTCTTCGCAGGCCACAAGTCCGGCCACATGCTGGCGCTGATGATCGCGAAGCTCGAGGAGTACCTCGACATCTTCGACGCCCGCGACTTCCACGACGTCGCCATCAGCGCGAAGTCGATGGACGCCGCGATGGTGATCGACATCTACACCGAGATCTCGAAGCGCTTCGACTATCCGCTGCACCTCGGCGTCACCCACGCGGGGCCGCGCGAGACGGGCGCGATCCGCTCGATCGCGGCGCTCGGGACGCTGATCGCAAACGGGATCGGCGACACGCTTCGCATTTCCTACGCAAGCGACCACATCGACGAAGTGAAGGACGGGCTCGAACTGCTGTACTCGCTCGGCAAGCGCGAGCGCAAGGGCGTCGAGCTGATCGCCTGCCCGACCTGCGGCCGCATCCAGGTCGATCTCTTCACGCTTGTGAAGGAGGTCGAGAAGAAGCTGATGCCGGAGCTCGAGCTTCCCATCAAGGTGGCCGTCATGGGCTGCATCGTGAACGGCCCGGGCGAAGCGGAGGGCGCGGATGTCGCGGTTTTCGCGGGCGATCGCCGCGGCATCATCTACGTGCAGGGCCAGCGTGTCGCAAACGTTCCCGAGCCGGAGATCCTCGATCGTCTGCTGCAGGAATGCCGCGAGTTCGAGGCAAAGGTCAAGCGCGGGGAGGCAAAGCTCGGCGAGAAACTCGTCGAGATCGTGCCGCCGGCGCCGATCGGCGAGCTCGGTTCGGGTGGCGAGAAGATCCGCGCGGGCCTCGTCGAGTCGATCACCATCGGAAAGACCAGTTGAATCGGCGCGTGGTGGTCGCGCTGCAGTGCGCGTGGGTTGTCCTCACCACCATCCTCGTCGGCGGCTGTGCGCTTCCTTTCCGCGGCGCAAACCCGTCGTTCCCCGTGACCGAGGCCGAGGCCAAGGCCGACCTCGCACGGATGGTGGCCGCGCCGGTCAGACTCGAGCGGCCGCTCGTCGTCCTCGCAGGAATCGGCGACCCTTCGATCTCATCCGACGCAATCATGCGTGGCGTCGCTCCGACAGTCCTCGGAACGGTTCTTGAGATCGACTTCTTCACCGAGACGAGTTTCGAGGGTTCGCGGCGCCGACTGATGCGCGAACTCTCCGACGCCTTCGGAGGCGAGGGAGCCTCGATTCCCGAAGTCGACGTCATTGCCTTCTCGATGGGTGGCCTCATCGCGCGCGACGCCGCGATTCCAGACCGTGACGGTCGGCAGCTCCGGATTCGGAGGCTGTTCACCATCTCGGCGCCGCACGAGGGCGCGCGCCTCGCCGGCGCCCCGCTCGGAGTGCCGCTCGGCGAGGACATGATCCCAACGTCCGACTTCATCGCGCGGCTCCGGCAGGCGCGGCGCGGCTACGAACTGGTCTGCTACACCAGACTCGACGACGTGACGGTCGGCGAAGAGTTCGCTGCGCCGGACGGCGAACCGCTGTGGTGGGTGCCGACGCCATCCGGCGAGTGGTCGCACATGGCCGCGTTCGCGGACGAACGGATTCTTGCCGACATCGCCAGACGAATTCGCGGCGAGCGCCCCCTCACGAGGCCGCCCGCGTCGCCACTGCCGCTCTAGATTCTGTCTGACGGATCACCGAAGCCCAAAGATCGGCTTGGATCGACGGCCGGGGATCCGTCTGACAGAACCGGACACCCTCGCGGGGGGTTCGAGCCGAATTTCTCCAAGGTGTCCGAACGGGAACTCGGCGCGACCCGCGCAAACTTTGGATCCGATCGGCTTGCAGAGTCCGTATAGTGATTGCCGATGCTCCGGTTCATGCCCCCCGCCATCCCTTACGTCATGCCTCACGTCGTGCCTCATGTCGTGCCTCACGTCGTGCCTCACGTCGTGCGCCATCCTGCGCCAGCGGCGCCCTCCCCGCGCCGTGCGGGCTTCACGATCGTCGAGATCCTCGTTGTGGTCGGCATCATCGCGGTGCTCCTGGCACTCGTCTCGGTGGCGCTCCGCCGGGGTGGAGAGACCGCCCGCCAAACGGCCGCTCTCTCGACACTGAAGGAGATCGGGCGCGCATGGACCCTCTACGGGAACCAAAGCGATGATCGATGCCTTCCCGGCTATATCGACGTCGCTGGTCAGGAGAACCTGAAGATCAGGACGCGCGACTCGAGTGGCGATGTCATCGACCCCGAGTTCTGCACGACCTACGCGCTGCGGTTGCTTCCCTATCTCGACTTCGATCGCAAGCTTCTCTACGACTATCTCCTCGACTTTCAGGACACGGCCGAGATTCCGCTGAACGTGATCCGCGACAATCCCGCGTTTGGCTACAACGCCTTCTACGTCGGCGGCTGGCACGAGACCGACCCAGTGACAGACGTGACCCGCGTGCGCTTCACCAGTTCGGGCTACTACGCTGGCCCCGGAACGGCGGGATTCGTACCTGGCCAGGAGGTCGTCGCCCGCACCACGACCCAGATCGAGCAGCCGAGCGAACTCGTGACCTTCGCATCGAGCACCGCGGCGACACCAGGCTTCTACAAGAACTCCGACGAGGCTGCTCTTGGTGCGGCGTGGGTGGTTCCACCGAAGCTCGGGCAGACCCAGATCTGGCAGTCTTCCAGCGGCAACCAGTTCGAGTCCATGCCGCTCTCGACTGGGCCAGGCTCCGCATCGGACGGGCTGTTCGCCTCCACTGAATCGCTCTTCACATCGGTGCTCTCGACGGCATGGACGCCGGTGCGCGTGCAGGACGGCGGCGTCGGCATCGAGGTGCTGGTTGCCGAGAACGTGCCGCTGCGTCGCATCCGGAACTTTGTCCAGACGGTCCGCGCAGACGGCTCGACCGCGGCGCAGACACCGAGCGACCTGATGAACATGCGCCGCTGGGTTAGCCCTGCGTACAAGGTGCAGAACTCCCGCGATTTCTCGCATCCGTGAGGAAGGCGACCGTCCCCGAACGCATCGGGCTCGACTCGTGTGATCGGCTTCGCTCGTGCGACCGGACGTCCGACCGGACGCGGACCCGGAGTTGGACCCGGAGTTGGACCCGGACAAGTGTGGCCGTTCAACGCGATGCGGCGATCGACGCCGCGCGGCTCTGGAGTTCTTCAATCCGCCACTCGTAACGCGCGCAGGCCGGATACGCGCCGGCCGGATCATGCGCGAGCGTCTTCTCGCGCAGGCCTTCGAACATCTTGATGCGCGCGTCGATCCTCTCTGCGCTCCATTCTTCGACCGACATGGCCACGCTCCACGTGGCCTCCGCCGGCTCGAGGCCCCAGCGCTCGCGCAGCGTCGGCTCGAAGTCGCCCATGTGCGCGGCGCCGTAGAAGATCGCAACGCTCGACGGAGCGTCTGCCCTGCCGAGCACATGCGCGAGTTCGTCGATCACGGCGTCGTTTCGCTCGTGGATGATGATGCGCTCGTCGACGTCGCTGAGCGCGCCGCCGCCCTGCGCTTCCCGCGCATCCCTCGTGCCGAGCGCCGTGATGACCATCTTCTTGAAGTCGCGCGACTGCGAGACGAGCGAGAGGAAGAACCGCAGCATTCCCTGCGCGATTCCATCGCGCTGCGACAGCATCTCAAGCGTCACGCTGCGCTCGCCGCGCTTCCAGAGTCGGTCGAGGAGCTCCTCCATCGGCAGGTCGGCGGGCTCCCATCCGGCCCGGTCATAGTCGATCGAGCGGACCTGCAGCGCCACGCCGAGGGCGTCGGCGAACTCCTTGTAGAGATCGCGCTGCTCGTCCTTTGCTGCGGTGGACTTCACAGAATCGGCGTTCGCGGCGGTGGCATCCCCGCGCCGAGGAAGGACGAGCCGAGGAAGGACGAGGTCGAGCGCCGCGTCCGCGCCGCCCCGCGCAGCGTCGGAACCGAGCGAGACGAAGGCGTAGGCACGTTCGCCGGCGGCCGCGAATCCGACGCGCCCGCCCCAGCCGTCGACGCAGGCGAGGTCGAACGGCCGTGCAAGCCGAGTGTCGCGCGAGACCGTGAACGCGCGAAGTTCCGCAAGCGATCGAGGCGCGCGTCCATTCGCGCGCTCAAAGCCTTGTGCGAGGCCGCGAAGGAAGATCATCGCGTCCTGCGTCTTGCGCTGGCGCTCGAGGTCCGTCGCGCCGCGCGTTCCAAACGCCCCGCGCGGGAGGACGCTCTCATAGAGGACGACCTCGGATTGCTCGAGAATGCGCACGATTTCGTCGTAGTAGCGCTTGTCGCCGATGTGGACCACCCCGACAAGCGCGACGACCGGCCCCGTGCCGTCCGGCCGCCGATAGACACGCGTCGCCGTCTCGAATGCCATGAATCCGTCGGTCTGCCGCGACCGGATGAAGCTCGAGACAGGCTCGGAGTCGGCCATCGCCCCGCCGGCCTTCTCGCCGGCGTTCTCGCCAGCCTTCTCGCCGGCGGACGTCGCGTCTACCGACGACTGCGCCAGCGCATTCGCCGACGCACCGAGAAGTGCGGCGGTCGCGATCGATGCGAGTGCGTGCCGCGAGGGCGACCTCATTTCTTCACAGACCAGTTGCGCGTTGGGCCAAGCCCCTGCTTCGCCGCCGTGACGATGGCTTCGAACCGACCGAGCGCCTTGTCGGCCTGCGACTTGAAGATCATGTAGGGGAAGAGCGTCGCAAGAGCGATGATCAGGCCGCCGGCTGTCGTGATGAGGGCCTCCGCGATGCCGCCCGAGACATCGCGCGGATCGACGATCGTGCGGGCTCCGCCGAGCAGTTCGAACGATTGGATGATGCCGGTCACGGTTCCAAGGATTCCGAGCATCGGGCTCGCCGTGATGATGGTCGACATCACGTTGCTGAAGCGCTCGGTGGTACC
>JBIKXP010000215.1:0-5311 GCA_044355685.1 Phycisphaerales bacterium | reverse complement strand
CGAGGGTGTGCATGATGCGGGTATCGACGGCCTCCGGATTGCTCGGCCGGTCAATCGAGTCGCAGATGATGCCCTGCACGTAGAGAACCGCGGGGAGCTTGCCGTCCTTCCCGCGCGATGAAAGCGTGGGTTCGGAGATGATCGTGCGCAGGCGGTAGCCGTCGGGATGCGCGACGCTCTCGTAGCGGACGGTGCTGCCCTCGATCTCTTCGCGGACATCGGCAAGGGTGAGTTGCAGCGTCAGCTTCTCGCCGCCGCGCAGCACCTCGAGTGGCACCGTCTGCCCGCCGGAGAGGGTGCGGAGGACGGGGCGCACCGCAGTGAACTCGGGGATCGGCTTGCCGGCGATCGCGACGATCGTGTCGCCTTCGCGCACTCCGGCGGCCGCAGCCGGTGAGTTCGGCGCGACCAAGTTCACGACGGCGCGGTCCTCGACTTCACGACTGAACCCGACCCCCATGGGACCCGCGCGCCGGGCCAGCGGGGCGGATGCCGTCGCGGGCTGCGCGGCCGGCGGCGCGGCCGTTTGCGCGTCGACGGACACCGGGGCGGGGAGCAAAGACAATGACAGAAGCGTGGATGCGAGCGTGGATGCGAGCGTGGAGACGAGCATGGGAAAACCTTGGAGCTGTCGTTCGATCCGATGGCGTGAAGGCAGTACGTGCTGATGATGCGTTGCGATGATGCGTTGCGATGAGGGGGAGACAAATCAGTCGGACTTCGGGCGCTTGCGCGGTGCAGGCTTCGAAGCCGCCACCACGCGCTGCGCGGACTTCGTCGCGACGCGCCCGGTCGCGCGCGACGCCGCGATGCGGGCCCGGCGCTTGCGATGGACCGGCACCGCCGCGAATGCCGCGAGATAGAGCCGCCCTTCGCGACGGCTCTTCCGGGCGTCCATGAAGCGCTTGATGCCTAGGAAGAGTTCGCGCAGCTGCACGAACTCCTCGGGCGTGAGCCACGCGTGCTCGAACTTCACGCTCGCGTTGCGTTCCACGGGGCCGAAGACGATCTGCTCCGCCGCGACCGCGTCGCGCGTGGTGCGCAGCAGGATCTTCGCGATCGAGCGCGTCGTCTCGTTGAACATCTTGTTCGCGGCCCGCGCGCTCGAATCGCGGAACTGCGGGCGGAAGTCGTCGCCAGCGAGATCGAACACCTGCTCGAACCGGCGGCCGGCGCGGCGGACTCCCACGTCGACGACGACCCCGATCTTGCGGAGCTTGTCGACGTGGCGGTAGAGCGTGTCGGCGGGCCGGTCGATGGCGGCGGCGATCTCGGCGATCGAGCACGGCGCGATCAGGCGCATGGCCTCGACGAGCTCGAGTCGCGCGGGCGCGATGTAGACGGACCATGCCTTCGGGGCGGTGATGTGATGGACCGGAGGTCGAGACATGCGCGGGAGTGTACCCAATCTTGTTCTTTCGGTTGCAAAGACAATGATTGGTCTCCGTGATGTCGCAAGGTCCCACGCCCCTTGCTACCGTTCCGACGTGCCTCCGTCGCCGTTCTCGCCCCTTGCCATCGCGGCGCTCGACACGCGCTACCTCGGCATTCCCGGAACCGCATCCGCATTCGTGGTCGAAGGCCCTGGCGGCCCGGTGCTCGTCGAGTGCGGCTGCGCGGTGGCCTTCGAGGGGCTCCTTGCGCAACTGGCACAGCGCGGCCTCGCGCCGCGCGACCTCGCCGCGCTCTTCGTCACCCACATCCACCTCGACCACGCGGGCAGCGCAGGCCACTTCGCACGGGAAGGCGTTCCCGTGTTCGTCCATCCCCGGGGCGCGCGGCATCTTCTGGAGCCATCGCGCCTGATCGCCGGGTCGCGCGCGGTGCATGGCCCGAGGTACGACCGCTTTTACGGCGACCCCCTGCCGATTCCGAGCGGGCAGCTCCACGCGATCGAGGGCGGCAGCTGCGTCGAGCGGGCCGGCCTTCGCTTCGAGGCGATCGAGACCCCGGGGCATGCGCGGCACCACCATGCGTGGCTCGTTGGCCGCACCGGGGAAGCGCCAGAAGCCGTGTTCGTCGGCGATGTCCTGGCCATGGTGTCGCCCGGTTCGTCGCACATCTCGATTCCCGTGCCTCCATCGGACATCGACATTCCCGCGTGGCGGGAGTCGGTGCGGCGGCTGGGCGCCCTGCCGCGCGACCTGCGCGTGGTGCTGACCCATGGCGGCGAGCGGGCGCTCGGGGCGCATCTCGATGCATTCGTCGCCCGGATGAACGAGGAACTGCCGCTCCTTGCGGAACTCGTTGCGTTGGCGAAGGCAGACCCGATTGGCGCAGATAGCCGCTACCGCGACTTCCTCGTACCGAGGGCGCGGGTTGCGGGCGTCAGCGAGGAACTGATCGCGGCCCTCCTCGGGAAGGCCTTCCGAGGGATGAACCTGGCGGGCATCGCCGAGGCGGTGGCGGCCGGCCGCTTCGCTTCCACCCTGTGATACGCCGCACGGCACCAGCCGCGCGGGCGTACCGATCAGCCGTGAACGCTCTCGAGGAATCGAGCCAGGTGTCGCGAGATGAACCAATCGAGCGCTGTTCGCGTCGTCGACGCATCGACGCCCCACATCGTCACGCTCGGCTCGAGGAACGAGAGGTCAGCCAGCACCTGCAGCTTGCCGTCGACCGCGTAGGCCATCGGGAGCCGGGTTCCGAAGTAGGCACTCGCCGCGTTGAGGCTTGGCTCGCCGATCGCAATCGACGGCTGCAGCAGCAGTTCGCGGTCGTTGAGGTACCAGAGATCCGTCATCACGATCGGCGTGAGCCGCAACTCCGACTCCTCCTCGTGCTGACGCTGCCACTGCCGGATCGCGGCAACCAGTCGGTTCGCGAGCGGTCGATGCGAGATCTCGCTGCGGGGATGCGCCCCCACCACCACGGGCAAGAGCCGCGACGTCTCGAGATCCATGTCGGGCGGCATGACTGCCCACGCCGCGTCGATCGACGAGTCGGCCAGTCCCTGCGTATGCGGAAGTGGAGGCTGCTGCGGAAACTGCATGATTCCGTCCTATCGGCGCAATCGCGCCGAGATCCACAACCCCGACGCCCGCATCGGCCTTTCGGGCGCGCGGCATCACTCGCGCATGGCGAGATCCGGCCGCGGCTCGGGATAGGTCCAGCTCGAGAGGAGGAGGCGCAGCGGCTCGTCTGGGCCCGGCATCTGGACATCGGGCGCGGGCGAGCGCTCGATCCCGAGCGCCTCTGCACCGCCGGCCACGGCGTCGGCGGCCGCGCGCCTGGCCCGACCCAGCGCGGTGCTGCGGAGGGGCTTCGCCGCGCCCTTCCACGCCCCGTTGGTCACCGTGATGGGAAGGAAGAAGGTGTGCACACGCTCTGCGTGCAGGAGCCGCACCTCGACGCTGGCACCCTGTCTTGTGACCAGCACCACCGTGTCGTCCACGGTCCAGGTGCGCCCCTTCTCATCGAGGAGCCAACCCGCGCCGATGACCGCATCGCGGCCGAAGAACCCGGAAAGCCCGAGCTTGCGTCGAATCCACGGGTCGCGCACGAACAGGTAGATCCCGATCGCCACCGGAATGACGCCGAGCCAACTCCACCAGACCACCGGCGCACCGGACAGCAGCGCCTCGAGCAGCCCTCGCCACAGCGCATTCGACTGGAAGATCATGAGGAGTCCGAAGACCCATGTTCCCGCCGGGAAGCGCGAGATGTCGAGCATCTCGGGCTCGGGCATCCGGCCAGCCGGCGCAAGTGCGCCGGCCGCGCCCGGCGACTTCTGGTCGAAGAGGTCCGCGTCGACCACGAGCACGGGGCGGTCGGGAAGCGCGAGAAGCTCGCGATAGCTCGCCGGGTCGAGGATCGCTCCGCGCGTCGCGCCGCGGTTAGGAAGCAACTTCCCGATCGGGTCCTCGATCGCGTGCTCGTAGCGGCGGGTTCGATCCTCACGCGCGACCTTCGCGGCGCCGAGGAGGCCGAACACAAGGAAGAGCGCGACCCACGCGAAGATCACGAAGATCAGGACGCCGATCCACCATCGCCCGCTCGCGTTTGCGATCAGGATGCTGGCGCCCACGCCGATCGCGACAAGCACGATCAAGCCCAACGCACGCCACAGGATCGCCATGCTCGGCCGCGTCGCCCGGACCGGCGGAGGCGGCACGCGCGCAACGGCGGCCCGTCGTCCCGCGAGGAGCAGCTCAAGAGAAAGGACGGTCTTGTCGGTTGGCATGCCCGGATCCGCGAGGAAGACGACACCGCGACGCACCCGGACCCAGTCTACTTCAGCCGCTTCACCGAGATGCCCAGCGACCCGCCCCTCACTCCCGCATCGCGAGATCGGTCCGTGGCTCTGGATAGCTCCAGCTCGAGAGCAGGAGGCGCAGCGGCGCACTGGCGGTGGGCATCTCGAACTGCGCCGTCGACGACGGCGCGGCATCGGCGACCCGCGCAGCGCCCGACGACGTCGACCACTGGAAGAATGGCCGCGTCGGATTGAGTTGGATTTCCCGAACCTTGCCCGGCTTCACAAGTCGGACCTCCACGGCCGGGATCGAGCTGTCGCCCCACCCCCTGCCATTGTTCCCGCGGGCAAGCACCCTCGAAACGACGAGCACCGAATCGTCCACCGTCCAGATCTCGCCCTTCGGATCGCGCAGCCAACCCGCGCCGACGAGAAGGTCCGCCCGCAGCACGCCGTTCGGACCGAGCTCGGCCTGCGTCGCCTCGATGTCGACGAACTCCGGCTCGGGAAATCGCCCCCGCGGCGCAAGCGGCTTGGCACGGAGTTCGGTGTCCATCACCTGAAGCGCCCTGACATCGATCACAAGAGCCGGACGCGGCTCGAGCGCGAGGAGGCCTGCATAGGACGCTGGGTCATCGAGTTCCCGCCGCGACGCGCCGTACGGCGGAAGCAGCTTGCCGATCGGGTCCGCCGTCGTCCGCGCGCTGTTCCTTCGTTCGTGCTGACGCTTCGTGGTCGAATCGCCGCGCACTGCCGTCACGACGATCGTGGTCAGCGCGAGGAGCACCGCGAAGACCAGCGCCCCGACCCACCAACGCCCGCAGTAGACACCGATCATGACGCTGCCGAAGAGCACCGCCGCTCCCCAAGCCATGGCGAGCATCACGCCATACAGGAAGTCGATCTCCTGCGGCAGAGCCGTCGACTTCCGCGCGATCTCAACGAACGCAACCTTGCGGTCCGCGAAGAACTCCCGCCACATCGCGGGAACCGCGGCCGCCGCGTCGGAGCGATCCGGGGTCTCGCCAGTCATCAGTGGAACAGCGGGAACTTCCCGCAGAACGCACGGATCTCCGCGCGCACGGCGTCAATCGTGGCGGCGTCGCCGGAGGTACC
>JBIKXP010000050.1:0-17345 GCA_044355685.1 Phycisphaerales bacterium | reverse complement strand
TTCACCTTCGGCTTCGGCACGTGGATTCCGGTGCTCTACCTCGGCTGCGTGCTGGCGTTCTCCGCCGCGGGCCGCTCGATCGAGCATCCCTTCGTGCGCTTCGTAGGCTGCCTCGTCGCCATGTGCGCGGTAGGCGGACTTCACGCCGAGTGGTTCCCGTCGATCGGTCCGCTGACGGGCGTCGACGCGGGCCTGATTCCGATGTGGTTTGCGGATGAACTGCACACGCGGTTCGGCCCAGTCGGTGCGTCGCTGATCTTCCTCGCGGGAATCGCCGTGGGCGCGATCGTCGCGGCCGACGCGCTTGTCTTCATGCTGCCTAGCGCGCTCGCGCGCACGTTCTCGTTCCTCTCGCCGCTCTGGGAGACCGACTGGCGCGCGCACTTCGGCGCGCTGCGCGAGCGGATGGGCGCTGTGTTCCCGCAGCCGGCGGTGGCAGGTGCCGGCAGCGGCCGCGCGCGGCGGTCGCCCTCGCGGCCAGCCGTTCCGGTGGCTGCGCCTGCGGCTGTCGACGAAGAGGACGCGGAGGAGTCAGACGCGGACGAGACCGAAGACGCAATCGCAGACGAGGCTGACGAGCTCGAGGCCGACGGGGTCGACTCCGAAGCCGATGACACCGCGGATGTCGAGGTCGAGGCGCCCGTCGCGACGTCGGCCCCTGCCCCCGCTGCGACCGAGACCAAGCCCACGCGCGCCGCGCTCAGCGAGGACGAGTTGCGCGCGAAGATCGAGAAGCTTCCGATCAAGATGACCGCGAAGCCGAACGCGACGCAGCTTCGCGACGAGGACATCCCTCGCGCGGTCGACTACTCCGGCTACCAGTTCCCGACGCTCGATCTCCTCGAGGAGCCGGAAGGCAACTACTCGTCGAAGATGGAGGCCTACGTCCGCGACCAGGCAGGCGTGCTCACCCGCACGCTGTCCGAGTACGGCCTCGAGGGCGAGATCACGCACATCGAGTCGGGCCCGGTCGTGACGCTCTACTCCGTCGAGCTTGCCGCAGGCACGCGCGTTGCGCGCCTCGAGACGATCTCGAAGGACATCGCCCGCGCGCTCCAGGCGCCGAATGTCCGCATCCTCCCGAACCTCGTCGGCCGCACGGCGGTCGGCATCGAGGTGCCGAACAAGCAGAAGGAGAAGGTGCGGCTCAAGGAGCTCATGTCGAGCGGGCACGCCGCCAACATGATGCTGCCGATGTTCCTCGGCAAGGATTCCGCGGGCGAGCCGCTCGTCCTCGACCTTGCCAAGATGCCGCACATGCTGATCGCCGGCACGACCGGCTCGGGCAAGTCGGTGTGCATGAACACGATCATCATGTCGTGGCTCTACACGAAGCGCCCGGATGAGCTGAAGCTCGTGCTCGTCGACCCGAAGATGGTCGAGATGGCGCAATTCAGCGAGATTCCCCACCTTGCGTGCCCGGTCGTCACCGAGATGTCGAAGGCCGCCGCGATCCTCGAGTGGGCCGTCACGAAGATGGAGGAGCGGTACGAACTCCTGAAGGAAGCGGGCGTCCGCGACATCCGCGGCTTCAACGAGCTCGGCGAGGCGGAGCTGCGAGAGCGGCTGAACCCCGCCGACGACGTCGAGTGGGCCAAGATCCCGAAGAAGATGCACTACATGGTCTTCGTGATCGACGAGCTCGCCGACCTCATGATGACGAACAAGGAAGTCGAGCAGTCGATCGTGCGCATCGCGCAGAAGGCGCGCGCGGTCGGCATCCACCTGATCCTCGCGACCCAGCGTCCGCAGGCGACGGTGGTCACCGGCCTCATCAAGTCGAACATGCCGTGCCGCGTGAGCTTCAAGGTGGCGTCGGGAACCGATAGCCGCATCGTGCTCGATCAGAAGGGTGCGGAACTCCTGCTCGGCCAGGGCGACATGCTGGTCGTCACGCCGAGCCAGACGGATGCGCGCCGTTCGCAGGGCACCCTCGTCGAGGACAAGGAGGCCCGCGCGGTCACCAAGTTCCTCAAGACGGTGGCTGCGCCAAGCTTCGAGCGGCAGCTGCTGACGATTCGGTCCGGCCAGGTGGCGGGCGGCGGCGATGGTGGCGCTGGCGATGCCGGCGACGCCGGCGGCGAGCGCGATCCGCTGTTTGACAGCGCGGTCGAGATCATGATCGAGTCGGGCCGCGGAAGCGTGTCGCTCCTCCAGCGCCGGCTCGCGATCGGCTACGGCCGCGCCTCGCGGCTCGTCGACCAGATGGGCAACGCCGGCATCCTCGGCGAGCACAAGGGCTCGGTCGCGCGCGAGGTCGTGGTGACGATGGAGGATTGGGCGCGCATGAAGGAAATGCGCGACGAGGCGGAAGCCTCGGGCACCGTGTTCCAGACGCACTACGACAACTCCGATGCGGACAGCGAGGCGCTGCGCTTCCACGATGAGAACGCAGCGAACGAGAAGTAAGCCGCAAGGCTCGCGGGGCACAAAAGGCGATAGGACCCAGGCCGCTGCGAAAGCAGCGGCCTGTTTGTCGAGCGCGGCGGCCAGCGTCCTAAACGTTTGTCAATCACACACTTGCGCCGCGCCGCCCTCCGCCCCACTTCGGTGCCCGGCACGTGCCGGGCACCGTTTCAGATCGGCGCGCCGGGCCACGCTTACACTTCGCGCCTGCATGGCGACTTTCTTTCCAAGCGTCCCCTACGAGATTCGCGGCGAGGGTCAAGAGCGCGCCTCGAACGAGCCCGAGCTCGTCATGCGCAAGTGCCTCGAGGACGCCCTCGTCGACAGACCTTGGATCGTCGTCCAGAACCTGCTCGTCCAGGATCCCGACTCCGTCGGGACCCGCGAACTCGACTTCGTCGTCATCGATCCAGACCGCGGACTTCTCATCATCGAGGTGAAGGGCGGCGACTTCCGCTACTCGCCCGAGAACGGCTGGCACCGCGACGTGCGCGGCGAGATCCGCACGCATGACCGCGAAGCGCCCCAGCAGGCGATCAGCGCGATGTACGCCATCGTCCGCGCGCTTGCAAACTACGGCAGCCACGATGATCGTCACCCGCCCTATCTGCACGGGTGGTTCCTCGCGCTCGTCGATGCGCACGTCGATTTCAACACCGTTCCGATCAGCGTGCGCAACCATCTCCTTGGCGCGACGCAGTGCCGGAAGCCCGCCAAGTTGCTGCGCGATCTCGAGGACATGTTCGAGGCGCTTGCGACCAAGTACCCCGAGGTCCCCCGCGGCGACCGTTCGCCCATGCGGCGGATCGTCGAGCGCCACATCCTTCCGACCATGAAGTCGGCGCTCTACGTGCGCGACGAGATCATCAACGCGCGCGTCGTCGAACACGATGTCATGCGCCCCGTACGCGGGATCGTCGACGCGACCTACCGACTCGACCGCGTGCAGATCGAGGGATTCGCGGGCACCGGAAAGACCTACGCGGCGCTCTATCGCGCGAACCGCGAGATCGCCCAAGGGCGCCGCACGCTCGTGACCTGCTTCAACGAGCCGCTCGCCACGGTCCTCGGTCGAGCCTGTCGCGCCCGGCCAGTCGACAACACGACGCCCTTGCGCGCGATCCGTGCCGACAAGGTCGTCGTCGCGAACCTGCATGCGCTTGCCGAGAGCGTGACGAACAGCCTTGGTCGAACGCCGCCGTCGTCGCTCGCGCCGAACGACCGCTACGCGGCGATGATCGCGACGCTCGCCGACGCGGCCCGCGCGGGCCAACTCGGCACATTCGACTCGATCGTGATCGACGAGGGGCAGGACTTCACGCCGGCGATGCTCGACGCGCTCGATGCGCTTGCCGGGCCGAGCGCGCGGATCGCGTTCTTCCACGACCCGAATCAGGCGATCTACCACCGCGCCGACCTCGCCGAGATCGAGCGCCGCTTCGGCCGGGCGCTCGTCCTCCGCGAGAATCTCCGCAACTCGGTCTCGATCACGAGCTTCCTCCAGTCGCTCGATCCGTCGCGGCTCGATGGAATCGAAGCGCCGCCCTCGGTGCGCGAAGGCCAGCCCGTTGTGGTGGCCGAGTTCGCGCCAGACGACGCCGCCCGCCAGCGGGACGCCATCAAGCGGATCGTCAAGCACCTCGTCGACGCGGAGGGCGTCCGGACCGAGGACGTCATGATCCTCTCGCCGTTCCGCCGCGATCGTGGCTGCCTTGCGGGCGAGACGACCGTGGGCGGTTTCCTGCTCGTCAACCTCGCGGAGTCGTTTGCACATGATGAGAACGACCCCCCCGCCATCCGCTGGGAGACGCTTCACCGCTTCAAGGGTCTCGAGGCTCCCGCGGTGATCCTGCACGACGTCCGCGGAAGCGCCGAGAACGTCTCGTACGAGGCGATCTTGACCGCGTGCAGCCGAGCGCAGCACGCGCTCTACGTGCTGCGCTCGACCGACTATGCCGGTTCGGCGGCGCTTCCCGTGCAAGGCGAGCTCCCCTGAACGCCGATGAAACCCGCATGGTCGACCCTGACTGGATCAAGCGTGGGCTGGATGCGGCGATCGAGATGGCCGAGAAAGGCTGGCGCGAAGGTGGCATTCCGATTGGAAGTTCGTTGCTCGATGCGACGGGCGCGATCGTCGCCGCCGGGCACAACCAGCGCGTGCAGTCAGGCGATCCGACGGCGCATGCGGAGGTGGATTGCATTCGCCGCGCCGGCCGTCGCCGCGACTGGCGGTCGCTCACGCTCGTGTCGACGCTCTCGCCCTGTCCCATGTGCTCGGGCACGGCGATCCTCTTCAAGATCCCCCGCGTGGTCATTGGCGAGAACCGAACGTTCATGGGCGCAGAGGATTGGATGCGCCACGAGAAGATCGAACTGCACGTCGTGGACGATCCGCGGTGCATTGCGCTCATGGAGCGGATGAAGCGCGAGAAGCCGGATCTCTGGGCGGAGGACATCGGCGAATGAGCGCTGCGCGACCGCTCATCCTCGTCACGTGCTTCGAGCCATTCGGCGGAAGCCACGTGAACCCGACGATGGAGATCGTGCGGCTCCTCGGCGCGATGCCGTGCGGCCGCGGATCCCGCGCGTATGCGACCCTGCCTGTCGTGGGCGGAACCGAGCCCGCGAGCGCATGGGCGCGCGTGGCGCCGATCATCGAAGCGAGCATGCCGGACGCGGTGATCGCGCTTGGCGAGAGCGCGAAGGCGGATGCGATCACGTTCGAGCGCATCGCCGTCAACCTGCGCGACAGCCGCATCGCCGACAACGCGGGCGTCCTCGTCGTCGATGAGCCAGTCCTCGAGCGCGGCCCCGATGCGATCTTCACATCGCTGCCCGTCCGCGAGCTCTCGAGGGCGTGCGTCGAGGCCGGCGTACCGGCGACGCTTTCGCTCTCGGCGGGAAGTTTCCTCTGCAACGAAGTGATGTACCGCCTGCTTGCCGACGGCCGCGTGCCCTACGCTGGATTCGTCCATGTCCCGCAGTTGCCCGAGCAGTCGTACCAGCGCGGCGGCCCCATGATGGAGGCGCGCATCGCGGCGGCAGGCCTGCACGCTGCGCTCGAGCACCTGGCGGCGATGATTCAGATCGAGAACCGATCGCGAAGGAGTTGATCAATGGGCTGCATTGGAGCACTCTTCCGGGTTCCATTTGGCGCGATCCTCGGCTATCTCGTGATTGCGGCGCTGATCATCGCGGGCCTTGCGGCTGTCGTCGCCTTCGCCGGCGTTGCATTCTGCTTCGAAGGCGACTCATGGGTTGGCTCGGAGAGGTTCCTGCTCGCGACCCTCGGGGTGAGCGCCGTCGCCGCGTTGCTCGGCGGCTTTACGGCCATGCGGATCGGGGGCAGCTTGGCGATCCTTCTCCTCTGCCTGCTCGTCGGCGTGCTCGGTTCATTGAGCGCGCTTGGCATGCTCGGACAGGCAGATGAGTACCGCTTGAGGGAGCGCCCTGAGGAGCGGCCAGACGATCTCGGCCCGCTCCAGGCGGTGTGGTGGAGCGAGAACACGAGCGCATGGGAGTGGGGAAACGTCGCGGTGTGCCTGGCCGGAATCGCCGTTGGCGCCGCCATCGGCAAGGGCGCGCCGCGCGAATCCAAGCGCGCGAGGGGAAGGAACGAGCGGGACTGAGACGGGTGCACGGCACGTGCCGCGCAACAGTTAGGGATGGACGGGTTAGGGATGGACGGGTTGGGGCTAGACGGGGCCCGGACGTGCCCCAAAAAGCGAACCGCTGGCACATGCCAGCGGTTCGGTCGTTTCATGAGATGCGATCGCCACCAAAGGCCGCCGCCGACCAGGCAGGTCTCGGATTCACTCGGAGACCTGACCGCCAGAGGCCGCTGCCCAGTTACGCCTTGAAAGTGCTCTTGAACTGGGCCACCGCCGCCTTGAACTCGTCCTCGATGCCCTTGAAGCTCTTCGCCGTCGCGAGCTTGGCGCGGAGATCGGCCTTCTGGGCGCGGAAGAGCGAGAGCAGGCCGTCCTCGAACTTCGACACCGCCGAGACGGGGACATCGTCGAGGAAGCCGCGCGACGCAGCGAAGATCGAGATGCACTGGTCGATGACGTCGAACGGCTTGTACTGGCCCTGCTTCAGCAGTTCGACCATGCGCGCACCGCGGTCGAGCTGGCGCTTCGACGCGGCATCGAGGTCGGTGCCGAGCTGCGCGAACGCCTCGAGCTCGCGGTAGGCCGCGAGGTCAAGACGGAGCGAGCCGGCGACTTCCTTCATCGCCTTGATCTGGGCGTTTCCACCGACGCGCGACACCGAGATGCCGACGTTGATCGCAGGGCGGATGCCGGCCGCGAAGAGCTCGGGCTGGAGGTAGATCTGGCCGTCGGTGATCGAGATCACGTTCGTCGGGATGTACGCCGACACGTCGCCTTCCTGCGTCTCGATGATCGGAAGCGCGGTGAGCGAGCCGCCGCCGTTCTCCTTCGAGAGCTTGGTGGCGCGCTCGAGAAGGCGGGAGTGCAGGTAGAACACGTCGCCCGGGTAGGCCTCGCGTCCGGGCGGACGGCGGAGGAGGAGCGACAGTTCGCGGTACGCGACGGCCTGCTTCGAGAGGTCGTCGTACACGCAGAGGACGTGCTTCGGCGTCTTGCCGTTCTTCCCCTGCCACATGAAGTACTCGCCCATCGCGCAGCCCGCGTACGGAGCGATGTACTGAAGCGGCGCAGCGGCCGACGCACCGGCGTTCACGACGATGGTGTAGTCCATCGCGCCGTTCTTGCGGAGCGTCTCGACGACGCCCGCGACGGTCGAGTCCTTCTGGCCGACGGCGACGTAGATGCAGACGACGGCGTCTTCGGTGCCCCAGTACTGCTTCTGGTTGATGATCGCATCGAGGCAGACGGCGGTCTTGCCGGTCTTGCGGTCGCCGATGACGAGCTCACGCTGGCCACGGCCGACGGGGACCATCGAGTCGACGGCCTTGATGCCGAACTGGAGAGGCTCCTTCACCGGCTGACGCGCAGCGATGCCGGGAGCGACGATGTCGACCTTCTGGCGGCCGGAGGCGTTGATCGCGGGACCACCGTCGATGGCGTTGCCGAGCGGGTCGACCACGCGGCCGAGGAGTTCGGGACCGACGGGCACTTCGAGGAGGTTGCCGGTCGCGCGGGCGGTGTCGCCTTCACGGATCGCGGTCGAGTCGCCGTAGAGCACGCAGCCGACGGTGTCGAGCTCGAGGTTCATCACCTGGCCCATGACGCGGCCGCCCGCGCCCTGGAACTCGATGAGCTCGCCGGCCATCGCCTTCGAAAGGCCGTACACGCGGGCGATGCCGTCGCCGACCTCGACCACCTGGCCGACTTCGGAGATCTCGAGCTTGCCCGAGTACTGCTCGATTTCCTGGCGAATGACTGTCGTGATCTCGTCGCTCTTGATCTTCACGGGTGGGTCCTCTGAGTTGCGGGGCGTTGGCCCGGCGGGGTAAGTCTGAAGATGTGGTTCGTTAGGCGAGGAAGTTGCCAAGACGCGAGCGCATGGCTGCGGAGCCACGCGCGGCAACCGCGTCGCGCATGTTTCGGAGCTGGGTCTCGACCGAGCCATCGATGAGCTGGTCGCCGATGCGGAGCTTGACGCCGCCGATCATGTTGGGATCGGCGTACTGGTGGATCACGGCGTCCTTGCCGAAGGCCTCCTTGACGCCGCCCTTCACGGTTGCGACGACGTCGGCGGACGCCTGTCCGTTCACGGTGAACATGTCGACCTCGACGCGGCCGAGGCGGGCCTGCAGCAGCCCGTCGAAGGCGTCGGCGATGTCGGCGAGGCGACCCGAGCGGCCATGCGCAGCGACGACCATCACGAAGCGGTAGACGAGGTCAGACACCCGGCCCTTGATGGCGCGGTCGAGCGCGTCGCGGCGGACCTTGTTGCCGATGATCGGGGTCTTGAGGAACTCGGCGAAGCGCTTGTCGGCGCGAATCATCTCGGCGAGCGTCGCAAGTTCAGCCGAGCAGGACTCCGCGAGCGCGATGCCGCCCTGCTTGTCGCAGACCTCGAGCAGGCTCGTCGCGTACACGCTCGCGATTTCGTCGATGTGCTGGGTGGTTGCCATGGTGGGGTTCGCGTTCAGATGCGTCGACGGGCGGGTTCAGTTGCGGCCGCGGGCGAGTTCGGCCAAGCTCTCGGCGACGAGGCGCGACTGGTCTGACGCGCCGACCTCGCGACGCAGGATCTTCGACGCCATCGACGCCGCGAGGGCGACCGAGTGCTCGTTGAGCTCGCGCACCGCGGCCTCTCGGGCGGCCTGAATGTCGGCGAGCGCGCGCGACTTCAGGTCGGCGAGCTCGGCGTCGTTCTTGGAGCGAAGCTCCTCGGCGACCTTGCGGGCCGTGGCCTTCGCCTCCTCGATGGTGCGGGCAGCCTCTTCCTGGCCCTGGCGCAGCTTCTCCTCGAACTTCTTCTGAGCGGCTTCCGCCTCATGACGCGCCTTTTCGGCGGAATCGATCTCGTGGCGGATCTTGGCTTCGCGGGCGTCGAGACCCCCGATGACCTTCGGCCACACGAGCACGCGGAGGAGGGAGAAGAACACGACGAACACGACGACGGCGACGATGACATCGACGAGGCTGGTGTCGAGCGGACCTGCTGCAAGGGTCAACATGGTGGAATCCTGTCGTTGAACCCCTCTTCTCGAGGGGTGAAGTGCCTGCGCCGGGTTTCCCCAGCGCAGGCAGAGATTCTGAACTCACTCGGACGCCGGCGAGGTCGTCGCCGGATCCGCGATCACGCTTCTCAGGATCCGGCGAGTGCTTCGCCGGGTCCGTACGTCACGTCAGATGACGCCGAGCAGGGCGACAACGACGGCGAACAGCGCGACGCCTTCGATGAGCGCCGCGGTGAGGATCATCTGGGTCTGGATGGCCGAAGCCGCCTCGGGCTGACGGGCGGTCGCCTCGACGGCCGAACCGCCGATGCGGCCGATGCCGAGACCGGCACCGATCACAGCGAGACCGGCGCCGAGAGCGGCGAGACCGATCGAGAGGGTGCCCGACTTGGCGACCTTGGTCGCCTCGGTGAGGTCCTTGGCCACGAAGCCGTCCTGAGCGAGCGCCGACGAGGCGATGAGGGCGGCGGCGCCGACGGCGGCGAACGAAACGATCTTGCGCATGTTGGTCATTTGAACTGTGCTCCCAATGAGTCTGGTATCTGCTCGGACGCTGTGGGACGCGCCGGTTGAAGGATTGGAATCATTCAGCCGGGCCTCCCACGGGCCCGGGTTTGGACGGATCAATGCGCGTGGGCGTGGGAGTTCCCATGGCCATGCGCATCTTCGTGGCCGTGTCCATGGTCGTGATCGTGGCCATGGTCGCCGTGGTGGCTCATCATTCCGATGAAGACCGCCGTGAGGAACATGAACACGAACGCCTGGAGGAAGGCGACGAAGAGCTCGAGGAAGTAGATCGCGACCGCGAAGGCGACCGAGATCACGCCGACGGGTGCAGCGAGCATCCACCCGCCCGCGAGCGCCATGCCCGTGAACATGAAGATGGTCGCCATCAGCGTGTGGCCGGCGAGGATGTTCGCGAAGAGACGAATCGCGAGCGCGCCCGGCTTGATGAAGAGGCCGAGGATCTCGACGACGAAGATGACGGGGACGACGAGAAGCAGGCCCTTCGGACCGGTCAGGAGCTCCTTGCCGCCGCACATGTGCTCGAGGAAGCCCTTCACGCCGAGGTCGCGCATCGACTGGAACAGGATCGCGAAGAAGGAGATGATCGCAAGCCCGGCGGTGACCGAGAGCGACGCCGTGGCCGTGCCGCCGAAGAAGACCTTCTTGGCGGCGCCCGTCTCGTCGGTCGCGCCGGTCGTCAGCTTCATCACGAGCTTCTGGGCGTCGTAGAAGGGAATCAACCCGAGCAGATTCATCATCAGCACGAAGAAGAAGAGCGAGAGAAGGAACGGCAGATAGAAATCCGCCGTCTTCTTGCCCAGTAGCGGCTCGAGCACGCCCTGGCGAAGACCCTGCACGATGACTTCGATGATCTGCGAGAGGCGGCCCTTCGTCAGATAGCGATCGGTGCCGGCGGTCGCGGGTCCGGTCGCGATGCTGCGCGAGGCAAGCATCAGGAGCAGGAACGCGAGAGTCGCGGCGACGACCACGCTCACGATGCTGAGCTTGAGCCCTTGGATGCCGAGCACGTCGCCGAGAGCCGACTTCTTGTCGAGCACGTGGTCGAGCGGACTTCCGCCAGCCGCGAGCAGCGAGGGGATCGCGTCCGCGAGCGCGGGAAGCTGGTGAGCAAATTGAAGGGCGGTGCTCATGGATTCAGTTCTGATTTCGAGTCTGTACGGGTCTCGACTCTGCGTTCGTCTCGCGGATCGACGGTCCTAGCTCCGAAGCACGCTGCGGCAAGCAAGCACCGCATCGGCTCGTGAAATCTGTCACGAAGTCTTCGTGCGCGAGGGCGACAGCGCGACCCAGCGCACGCTCCAGCGGCGAGAGGCCGCGGGAAACTTCCTGTGCCTGAGCGAATCACGCGTTGGGCGCGCTCGATCCTGCACTCCCCTGCAGGCTCTTCATGACGGCTGCGATGTCCGCAACCATGATGAGGAGATGTCCCGCCGCCGCGCCAAGAAGGAGCGGTGCGGGCTTCTGAGGGAGGAGAAAGTATAACGAGAGCGCCAACGCAGGTGTCGCTATGAATCGAACCGTGGTCGAGGCGAGGTAGGCAGAGACCATGGAACCCGCCCCGCGACCTGCGGACAGCATCCGGGCCGCGAAGAACGCACCCGCGAAGGTGCCTAGAACGTGACTCAGGGTGGCAGAGCAAAGTCCGAGAATAACGCCTTTGTAGATCTCTTGATCGACAAGTCCGCCAATCTTGACGACCGTGACCAACACCGCCAGCGCGGCCGACGTCGCCGCGATCACAAAGAGAAACCGGCCCACGGGGAATACTGCGGTCGCAGAAGGATTGGTCATCGCTCACCCTCGGAAGTCTTCGATGATTGAGCAGAGTCCCGGGCTGCGGCGCGCCGAGCCCGGTCGGCAGCGTCGCGCTTGCTCATGCGGATGGTGGTTCGGATGACGGTCCACATCGCGACCGCGACCCCGACGATCGAACCCACCACAATCCACCGGTTGTGGGTCCCGAGCATGTAGTCGGCGGCAAGGCCGAGCAGGATCCCCGCAGCCACCTCGCTCAGCATCTGCGTGCCGAGCCCAAGGAGCGACGCCTCGGAGGCGCTGAATCCCTTGATTCCACGCGGACTCGAACCGCCTCCGACTCCCGGGGAGGCCGCGCTGGAACGGTCGGGGGGTTCGCTTTCGTCCTTCACGCGTACACCGTACCATCTCGATCCCATGGCGACCCGCGACGAAGATGTCATCGATGTGACCCCCACCCGCCTCACCCGCGGCGAGGCGCTCTTCCTTCCGTCGATCTTCAAGGGCCTCGGCACAACCCTGCGCCACTGCTTTGAGAACATCGGCCGCGGTGGGTCGAACAAGAAGAACATCTGGGTGCTCCAGTACCCCGAGCAGAAGCGCGACGACCGCCCGGTCGAGGAAGGCGGCCAGTACCGCCCCTACTTCCGTGGTGTCCATCGCCTCAACAAGGACGAGGACGGGCGCGTGCGCTGCGTGGCGTGCTTCATGTGCGCGACCGCCTGCCCCGCGAACTGCATTCACATCGTCGCGGAAGAGTCGCCCTGGAGCGACCGTGAGAAGTATCCGAAGCAGTTCGACATCGACGAGCTGCGCTGCATCTACTGCGGCATGTGCGAGGAAGCCTGCCCCTGCGACGCGATCGAGCTGACGCCTCACTACGAGGTGACGGGCCTTTCGCGCCAGGAGCTCATCTTCGACAAGACGAAGCTCCTGCAGGTGTACGACGAGACCGTCGGCGAAAAGCCGATGTAAGTGCGATCGCGGCTGCGGCCGCTCCCTTTGGTGCTCGAACGCAGGTTGAATCGCTCGCCGCTGCGGCGGCGAGCGTGACATTACTTGTTCTTGCGGCGATTCAGAATCGACTCAAGGATCCCACCGGCTCCCTCGATCACCGCACCGGGATCGCGCCTGAGCAGTTCGCCGATGTCTGGCAGCGCGAGCTCCTGCTTGAGCTTCGCAGGCTTGCCGCTTGCGTCGAACACGGGGCCGCTCAGCTTCACGCCAACGGTCAGCGACTTGACCAGCTCGGAACTCGCCGCGCCGATCGTCTCGAACACGCCACGCACATCGCTCGACCAGTTCGCGGCATCGGAGAGCGGCACGCGCGTCGTGATCTCGTTCGCATAGATCGGGTTCGCGGCGAGGTCGATGTCGCCGGAGAAGAGCAGCGAATTGCGCCAAGAGCCCTGCTGCGTCTTTCCGACGCGCAACGCGAAGTCGCGATAGGTCAGGCGGCCCTTCGAGATCGTCGCCCGCAGTGGATCGATCTGCGCCTCGAAGCCCTCGGTTCGTCCCGCCTGAAGAAGCGAGAGCAGGGACGCAAGCGACCCGGAGTTCGTGAGCGCGATCTCGCCGGTCTCGAGCACAAAGGCGGCGTCGAACTTCCGACGGTCGCCGTCGAGGGGCCACGCGAGCGACGACAGCGTGAACCGCGCCCGTTCCTTCGACGTCACGTCGGAGAAGACCGGGTTGATGGGCGTGAGAAGCTGTTCGCGCACCTCCGGCGAAAGCGTGAAGGTCGCCGTCATCGGCTTGCGTGGGTCGACCTTCAGGAATCCATCGGCGATCGAGAGCGCAGGCGCTGCGACGCTCGCGAAGGGTGAATCGATCTTCGCGGACAGCGCCCCCTTGGAGCCAGGGGCCGTCGAGAGCCCCACGGCGACGAGATCCGCGTCGATCGCATCACCCATGTAGCGCGCCACAGCGCCGCGCGTGCCGGCAAGGGCGTCGATCGTCGCCGCCGGGAACTTCGTCGCCGTGGCCGTGGCATCCACGATCGGCGTCGCCTTCGCCTGCCCTGCGCGCGCCACGGCGCCGCGCACGCGTGCATCGAGCTGGAGCGCGCCGGCAGGCTGCGCCGCGGCGGGACCCGTCTTTCCGTCGCCCACGATGCGCAGCGTCAGTTCCTCCGAGAGGCGCGTCGTCGCCAATGCAAGCGACAGCGGTCCCGTCGACACGGCCGTCTTCTGTCCGCGCGCGTCGGTGACCTCGATGCCGACAGCGGACAACGTACCGCTCACATCCAAGGCCGAGTCGGCCAGCAAGGGCTTCAACTCAGCATCGAGCGGAACTCGAGCCGACTTGACGTCGAGTTTCGCCTCGACGGGCGCAACGACGCGACGCTTGGGATCGTTCGCAAGCCCGGCCAATGCGGCGAACGCATCGGGGGCGATCTGCGCCTCGAGCCTTCCTGTCGCGCGGGCGAAGCGCTGGCGCCCCTCTTCTTTCACCTCGACGGCGACGTCGCCGCGCGTCTTCGGGAACTGAAGCGCCACCTTCGCCTGCGCCGCATCGCGTTCGCGAAGTTCGACCGTGCAGTCACCCGCGCCACCGAGGACGCCGGAGTAGCCCCCCGTCTCGAGGCCAAGCGCGCTCTCGAGGCGCGCGAGATCGAACGCGGTCAGCGCCAGCGTGCCTTCGAGACCTCGGAAGAGCTTCGCCTCGACCGGCTTCGTCCAGACGATGTCGTAACCGAGCCGACCAGCGGCCCCTCCAGCACCGAGAGTTGCGAAGCCCTTCGCTGTCGCCCGATCGTCCTTCATTGCGTAGGTCGCGTCGGCCTCGATCCGGGGGACATCAAGAGACGCCTTCAGTCCGGAAGCCCGCTCGACCCGCAGGCGGTCGACCGCCACGCGCGCGTCGATGTCGCCAGCGGGCGCCCAGCCATCGGGCCCCTTCGCAACCACGAAAGTGGGCACGCGCACGGACGCCCGCGCGCCGCGCGCGATTGAAACGGAGTCGGGCACCTTGATCGCCGCAAGCAGTTCGGGCGTCAGGGCCGCATCGCACAGGAGGTTGCTCGCCGAGAACGAGTCCTTCGCGTAGCGCGCACTGCCCGAGGCGTCGAGCGCCGACGCATCGAGCGTGAAATCGGCGACGATCGCGCCCGCTTCGGTGCGGTTGCGCGCGGAGAGCGTCATCGGCCCTGCGCCGAGAATGCCGAGCGAGTCCTTGGCCGCCGGGGCGAAGCGCCCGACGACCGACGGGTCGAGTCCGCGCACGTCGATGGTGCCGCCGAGCCCGAGCGCCGCTGGATCGTCGAACGACGAGGGAATCGCCGCGAATCGCTGGGTGATGCGTGTTTCCGCGCCGTCGATGCGCGCCGAGAGATCAACGAGTCCGGGCTCACCGGCCGCGCCCGCCGTCGGCAGCGCGAAGTTCACGCCCAGCCCCCGCACCGTCGCCACCGACTTGCCGCCTGTCACGAGAAGATCGCCTTGCACCTCAAGGCGGCCCTTCGCCTCGAGCGACTCGAGCGCCGAACGCCCCTCGCCCGGCCGGTACGCAAACGCAGGCATCGTGAGCTTCGCCGAGGATCCTCCGCGCGCGACCGACACGCCGTTCTTCGTCAGCCGCTCGACCATGACGGCATCGAGTGCGAGGGTCGCGTCAAGCATGCCGCCCGTCATCGACTTGGTCGCGAGGTCGAGGTCGCCCGCGAGCGATGCGCGCACCGCGCTCTGTGCGCCGTACACGCCGTCGAGCGCCGAAGTCAGACGCGCGCCGCTCGTGCCAAGCTGCTTCTCGAGCGTCGCCCGCAGGGTGTCGGCGCGGACATCGACCTTCTCGCCAGCTGCCTCGAAGGCGCCGCGGACGCCGAGTCGCTGCGCGAGCTCGATTGAGAACACTCCGCCGATCGATTCGAGAGCGCCACCCGCGTTCGCGCCAGCAGAGCCCCCCGGCGGCGCCTTGCGCCAGGCGATACCGGAGCCCTTCGCGAACGCAACCAGCGGCCCGCTCGCATCGACCCCGAGCGCGCGCAGCAGCTCTGGCCGCACCGAGACGCTCGCGTCGAGGGTGCCGCCGTCGATGCTCGAACCATCGGAGGCGAACGTGGCATCGAAGTTGAACTTCACGCGCTGCGCATCGAAGGCGATCGATGCACGCTGTCCGGCGTCCTTCGCGACACGCAGGGTCGCCTGCTGGCCGACGTCCTCGACGAAGTCGAGCCGCACGCCCTCGCGGATCTCGGGCGCGTAGGGCTGCATCACGGCGAGCGGCAGCGCCTCCACCGTGACGTCTGCCTTGACCGACGCGGGATCGAGCGCGAACGCGCCTTGCGCATCGAAGAGCCCGGGTGCGGAGACATCCACCTCGAACTTCGAAGGCTGCTCGTCGCCGGCGCGCAGCTGGCCACGCGCCGACAACGTCGTGTCATGGCTCAGGCACATGGCCGTCACCGAGAGTTGCTCGGCGACGATCGACTGCCCCGCACTGCTCGGCACGGGAAGATTGGTCGCGTTGAGTTCGAGCGAGCCTGAGAGACCTGCCGTGCCGAACGAGCCGTCCACGCGCTGCGGCACCAACACGATGAACGCGCCCTCGAAGGTGCCAGCCAAGTCGCCGGATTGCACCCCGCCCGCCCGCGCGATGGCGGTCGCCGCCTTCAGTTCGCCGTTGACCTTCAGGCCCTGTACATCGGTGCCCTCAAGGCCGATCCAGCCTGCGAGGTCATTCACCGCGTAGAGCGGCTTGCCATCGCGCGTGGCTTCGAGATCGATGCCAGCGAGCTCGATGCGGATCGTTCGGCCTCCGAGGATCCGCTGCGTTCCCGACTGCGCGGCGTTCGGAGCGGGCGCTGGCGCGGGCTGCGCCGGCACCGCCTCGCTGCGCCGCAACCGAGCAAGCCCAGCACGTCCGTCGGCATCGATCGCCGTCTGCACGCGCCCGCTCAGGCTCACGTCGATCGCGTCGCCGGTCGCGAGTTCGACCAAGCCCTGCGCCACCTCCGCCGTCAGCGTGATCGAGCCTGCGCTGTCATCGCCCTGAATCGCAAGCGACTCGACCCGCTGCGGCGAGAACCAGCCGAGCCGCACCCCGCCGACGGAAACGGTTCCATTGACTCGAGCGCCGACCTCGCGCTCGATGGCGTTGCGAACGACGCCGCGCAGATAGACCGGCGCCAAGAGGACCGCGAGCACGAGCGCCACCACCGCGCCGATCGTGGCGATGAACCACTTCCGTCGCAGAAGCGGAGTGCGTGCAGATGTCGCTCGCTCGGCGTTCATTTGATCTTTCCGTACCGTAGTCCTCTGTTCGTAGTTCACGTGTCGTAACTCACGTGTCGTAACTCACGTGTTGCTTAAACCTCTCGTGACGCGCCAACGGTAGCAATCCCACGAGGGTCGCTCGGACGACATGACGCATTCCGCACAAGATTTTTCTCCGCCGTCGCATTCGACCGCGGAGCGCGACGGCGTGACGGATTCCCAAGGCATCCTTCGGGTTGCCCGCTCAATCGACCGCGACGGGCGCGGCGCTCTTGCCTGGGGCAAGCGCCAGCATCCGCTCGAGCGCGACGCGTGCGAGCACCTTCGCCTCGGGATGCACGCTGATCCGATTGACGACCTTGCCTGCCGCGAGGTGATCGAGGCACCAGGCGAGGTGCGCCTGGTCGATGCGGTACATCGTGGTGCAGAGGCACTGACAGTCGGAGAGGATGTGCACGTCGACGTCGCGCTTCGCGGCCGCGCGCGCCAGCCGGTTCACGAGATGCACCTCGGTACCGACCGCCCAGCTCGAGCCCGGCATGGCCTGCTCGATCGCGTGGATGATGTACTCGGTCGAGCCGCGCATGTCGGCGAGGTCGACGACCTCCTGCGCGCACTCGGGGTGAACGAGCACGGTGCGCCCCTCCTTCTTCGCAGCCGCGACGTGCTCGGGGCGGAAGAGCTTGTGGACGCTGCAATGACCGGCCCAGAGCAGCACCTTCGCGTCGCGGATTTCGGCGGCGGCCAGGCCGCCCGACTCGCGCTTCGGGTTCCAGAGCGCCGTCTCGGCGCGGGCGCGCGCGCCGTTCTCGATGTCGACTTCGGTG
>JBIKXP010000214.1:0-5337 GCA_044355685.1 Phycisphaerales bacterium | reverse complement strand
CGCCGCCCGCTGAGGGCCGACGGTGCCATAGCCCACACGAAAGCCTGAAGACCCGGAGTTTTCTCACGGAGGCACGGAGGCACGGAGGAAGGACGAGAACCCGAAGACTGCGAGCGATGCGAGGAGGCGGAAAGACGCGAGAAGTCATCCCTCCTCTTCGCCGAGGCCGCCTCTGTGCCTCCGTGCCTCCGTGAGAGACCTCGAGACCGTCAGCCGCACGCCGCCCGCTGAGGGCCGACGGTGCCGTAGCCCACACAAAAGCCTGAAGACCCCAATCACGGTCCAAGTCCGTCGCGTTCAACGCGTTGTCTCGCGTGGTCGGATCGTTGGGGAGGCAGCGTCGTGACCCTCTTGTGTCCGCGACGCGACGGAGTGGATTCCAAGGTCTTTCCACATCGTCGTGCGAAGATCCGTCAGACAGCACATCGCGTCGGTTAGCGAAGCCGGGTGCGTTGCGCGTCAAGCGTCCACGTCATCCCGTCGCCGATCGGCGAGCCTTCGCCCTGCGGAGCGACGAGCGAGATCTCGACTTCCTGGCTGTCGCGGGTCCCGAGATCGTCGAACGTCGCGATCGCGACGTCTCCTTCGGGAGCCAGGCCGCCGCCAATGTGGATCTCGAGTGTGTAGCCGCCGTAAGATCCGAGCGTCCCGAAGCCGAAGGCACGGAGTGACGACGGATTCGCCTGGTCGTCGCCGAGGCTTCCAGTTGGCTGCAGCCACCAGCGGGCGCGGTCTGCGCTGACGACCAGTTGCGTTGGCTGGAGCGAGGACATCGCCTCGATGCGCGCACGCCTGAGATCGGCCTCGATCACGTCCGCAACGGGGCGCGGCGTGGGCGCCGCCGCGTTCGAGAGACGGGGAACGACCACAGCCGCGAGAATCGCGATGATCGAGACGACGACGAGAAGTTCAATGAGCGTGAACGCCCGGCGCGTGCCGCTCGCGGAGATCCGGCGTCGGAGGAAGGTCATCGCAGCGGCTCCTCGACGAGCGTGGGCGCCAGCGTGACTTCCGCGGACACGCCTCCCGCGGCGACGGTGAGCGCCGCCCGGCCGGTATTTCCTGCGATCGGACTCAAGGTCGCGGCGTCGATTCCCTCGGCAAGGATGTGCCGGATGAGCTTCGATTCGGCGCGCAACTGGTCAAAGGTCGCGACGAGCTCTGGATACTGCGGTTCGAGGAACTCCGACTCGAGCGTGAGATCCGCGATCAGCGCCGCAGGATCGACCGTCTCGAAGACGAGTTCGCGGTTCGCGCCGTCGAAGCGCACGAGGCCCGCTTCGCTGAGATGCACGGTCCGACTGGGCACGGTGTCCGAAAGCCAGATCAGCGCGTTGTCGCCGTTCGCGGTCAAGGCGCAGCAGAATCCCGGCGCGAGGCTCGCGAGTCGCCGCGTCGCGAGCGTCGATTCGATCGCCGGGTCGGAAATGCGCTGCCGCGCTTCGCTGCCGCTGGCAAACGCCGTCAGAAAGCCGACGATCGCCATGCCGACAATCGCAAGCAGCAATGTCGCGAACATCACCTCGATCAAGGTGAAGGCGTTGCGCGGTCGGCTGGATGCGGCGGATCGCATGAGTTCGGTCGGGTCGAGTGGATTGAAGTGGGCTGATCGGACGCTGCGGTCAGGTCACGGGGTCACGAGCATCGTGCCGTCGTCCGGCACTGGACGTTCGAGCGAGACGATCGTCTCTCCCTCCGGAGTCACAACCGTCGCGACGAGGAGACGAATCTGCATTGGAAGTATCTGCTGCTCGCCCGTCGGCCCGGACGGCGGGATCGTGAAGTTCACGGTGGACAGCGTCGAGGTCACGACGATCGAGCAGCCAGCGAGCGCTTCGCCGCGCATGCCGGTGTTGTAGGCGCTCGCGGCCGGAACGCCGTCGCCGTTCTTGACGCTCTCGGCGCAGATCGCCAGCGCCTGCTCTGCCTCGACGGCCGCCAGGGCTTGGCGGCGTGCGGCGAGATTCACCGCGTCGGTCGAGGCGAGGAGCTCGAGCGCCGCGAGCGCCGCGATCGAGAGAATGCTCGCTGCGACGACGACTTCGATGAACGTCAGGCCTCGACGCACGAGCGTCTGGCGCTGCGACGGTCTTCCGCTTGCGTTTGCGCAGTGGCCGGTCGTGACGACGTATGGACTTCGGGTTCGGTTGCCATGCATGGCTCGAACGATCCTCCTTGTGCGCGCGAGCCGGGGGAAAGCCCACCGAACAGTACGCGCGCTCCTATGAGATCGGCCCCGGAGCGGGGGGGTGCGAGGCGAAACGTGGAGAGGCGGCCCATTTTCACACGTGATTGCGACCTTTGACTGCGATGGCGTCTGTGATGGTCTTCACGGGCGTGCGGCTTGTGCGGACGGTACGGCTTGTGCCGGTGGTGCGGGTTGTGCCTGCGGTGCGGGTGGTGCGGCCTGCGCGGCATGTACGGACGGTGACGTCGAGTTCCCTATCCCCGACGCGCGGCGTCTGCGGGCGAATCCCCGCCATCAGCGACGTGCCGCGAACTGCTGGAGGTTCAGCACGCGCCGATCTGCGAGTTGGCGGAGGAACTGCGTCGGTCCCTGGGGAGGCTGCGGCGGCAGCGGGTCGGCGACCGGGAAGTTGGTGGCCAACCGGAAGTGGCTGTGTGGGCGCGTTCGATTGGCGTAGAACACCTTCAGCTTCGAGGTCTGGCCGTCGGAGAGTCCGAGTCGGTCGAGGTGCACCGTTTGCGGAACCGAATGATGCATGCCGCCGATGTCGATGACAAGCTTTCCATCGATGAATGCCCAGATGTCGTCATTCCCCTGGATCGTGAACGCCTGGTTCGCGTTTGCCTCGTAGGTGAACTCCATCTCGAGCTCGAGCGTGAAGTGGAAGTTGCGGTCGCGCTCGATCACGGCGTGTCCACTCCTCACCGCCTTGAGCGCGGAGTTTCCGAACAGCCGGCTCTCAAGCGGGAAGAAACCGTCGAGCTTCGGGCCCGTGCCATCATGGAAGAACGGATCGGCCCAGTTCGAGTCGAAGATGTAGGTGCTGCGACGGTTCTGGTCGAAGAACCTGCGCATGACGATCCGGTAGGGCTCCGACAGATTGACCCCGGGCGAATCGGTGAACCAACTCGAGAACGAGACTGCGTCCGTAATCGCCTGCTGCGAGTTGCGGTGCACCGCTCCACGCCGATCGCCGCGCGTGGCGTCGAAGAGATTTGGCGCGATCAGGTTGTTGGAGCGATCGGAGAACCACGCCTGGACAGAGGGGGCTGACGTGCGTGCCAGCACAGGCCTGCCCTCCTTCGACAACCGCGGTTCCACGAGGCCCCAGCGGGTCCCCGGTTGAAGACGGTCGTTCCCGAAGTCGGGGTGACCGCCGATCTCGGTGGCCTCCCGAAAGTCGCGCAGCGTTCCTGAGATGACAAGGTAGAGATCGGGATACTGGACCGCGGCGCCTGCGACGGTGCCGCGTGCCGCGACATCGGTGCGCGCCTCCGATCCGCTGTCCGCCTCGTTGAGCGTCGAGACACCGAATCCGCCGGCCGCCGCGACATTCTGCGTCACGAGCATGCTTGTCTCCGGTTCATCGACTGCGACCAAGGTGGTGCGCGAGAAGTTCGAGAGATCGGCGTCCCAGAGCGTGCGGACGCCCGCAGTCTCGGGCCGGACCTCGTTGGTGCGCCACCAGATGCCGCTTCGCGGGTTGAGCCAGCCTGTGCCGGCGTTCAGTTCGGGGTCGTAGAAGAGATTGCTGCGGTCGGCAAGCGCGATCGATGCGCCGAGCAGGCGGCCGTAGACGGCGCTTCCGCCCGTGACCGTGAGGGGCGCGAGCGGCGCGTAGACCTGCCCCTTGAGCACGCTGCCATTGCGAATCGACACAGCCGGGCGTTGGCCGTAGATGATGACGCGCGATGATCCGAAGGTTCGGTAGTTGGCGGTGCCGTTTGGGTTCCACGAGTTGCCAGCGTTTCCATCGTCGGGTCCGATGGTCGAGCGCTCGACGCGGACTTCGCCGTTCGCAACGATGGCGAGCGCCCCCAACGGCCCAACCTTGATCTGCGAGTCGCGGATGATGAGATTCCCACGGGCGACAAGCATGGTCCGCTCGTTGAACGTCCAGTCGCAGCGGTTCAGTTCGGTGTGGTTGTCGATGACGATCAGTCGCCATGTCCCCGAAGGCATGGGGCCATTCACCACGAGGGTCCGGGGTGGCATGATCGGCACACGGGCGCGACCGACGAGCATGGTTCCCGCCAGGACCCTGAAGTGGTCGAGGCCCCCGTTTGGGTTGCGGGTGTTGACCTGCGCGGCGAGTTGGTTGAAGTCCACCACCCTCGCCGTAGCTGGCGTGTTCTGGAAGGGTGACGATGGCACCACGATGTTGACCGGCATCCACGCCTCCTGGTTCGCCAGCATCTCGTCGGCGGCCTCCTCGGTCGCCGGGAACCTGCCTGGAGTCAGAATCGCGTGTCCGAGCATCCTCGCGCGTGGATCGATGACGACTCGGCTTCGGTCGCGAAGCGCGTTGCCGATCACGAGGGGTTCCTCAAGTTCGGCAAGCGGGGCATCGCGCCAGATCGAGACTTCACAGTTCGCTCCGACGTCAATGCCTCCGCTGGTCGTCAGCATCGCGAATTCCGAGAGGTCGAGGTCGGCTCGGCTGTCGATGTTTCCCCATTCCACCCGGCGGACGAGGTTGACCGGGGTCGTGATGCCGCCGACCGTTGCCGCCGCGTCGAGCGTGACGCCGGCGCTCTCGGTCGTCGGGGCCATGAGCGTGCTGGCGTCCCGCACCGTCGCGGTGAGCGTGGACCGGCCGATCTGCTTCGGAGCGAACACCGTTCGATTGCGCTCGGCGGGATTGCCCGCCATGCTCTGGGAGTGGCGCACGCTGATGAACTCAGCGATGTCGAGCGCGCCGGCGCTTGCCGTTCGCGATTGGGTCGACATCGCGACGCCACCACCAGCCGAGGTGTTCGCGTCGCGATTCGACGCAAGCGCCAGACCGATCAGAAGTGCAAGCGACACTGCGACCAGTGCGAGGAGGATCGCCATGCCTCTATCGCGGTTTGCCTTCGGTCGATGCACCGCGACATGATGCGCTGCAAGCGCTTCGCCGCCGGTGGCGTAGCGCTCGGTCGCCGTGTCATCGCCGTGGACTCGTGCGGCAGGCCGCGGGAGGTCGGCGTGCCGATCATGTGGGTTTGTCTCACGTTCCATGGCTCAACTCCTTTGCCGAGAGAGCCTCAGCCCGTCGATCCACTTCCCCCTGACGAAGATCCTGTCGGAAGCACGATGTCTTGGAGGCGCGACCGCTGCGGCTCGACCCGCCAGCGAGCGAGCGGCGCTTCCTCCAGCTGGTTGAACAG
>JBIKXP010000049.1:0-17466 GCA_044355685.1 Phycisphaerales bacterium | reverse complement strand
CCGCTGGGGCCCGGTGCAGTGAGGACGCGCGGCCTGTGCGGGTGACTGACGCTCAGAGCGTCTTCGTCGCGAAGTAGGTCGCGTCGGATCCGGCCGGCGCCGGGTGCGTCGCGGCATGCTCGAGGCCAGCGTAGCCAAGACGCCGGTAGAGCGCGATCGCGCCGGTGTTGGAGGCGGCCACCTCGAGCGTGATCTTCGCGAAGCGATGCTCGCGCGCGAGGTCTTCGAGCGCGTCCATCATCGCCGTGCCGACGCCGCGGCCTCGTGCGGCCGGAGAGACGTGGATATCGTGCACGTTGAAGAGCTGCGCGCGCGCAAAGGACGAGTAGCCCTCGAACGCAATCAGGACGCCATCGGTCGTCTCGCTGTCGGCATGCGCGGCGAGAAGAACGAGCGTTCCCGCGCGGCGCGCGAGGTCGTCCGCGACGCGCGAGAAGTGCGCGGCGTCGAGATCGGGTCGCGAGGAGACGGGCTCGGCGGCGAACTCAGCCATGAGGCGCGCGAAGGCGGCGCGGTCGTCTGGATCGGCGAAGTCGCAGATCCAGCTATCGACGTCGCCGCCGGGCGTCTCGTCCGCGGCCGGATCCGACTCGGCGCGCACGGCGCGATCGCGCGCCTCGCGAGCGGCCTTCGGCGAGCGGCGGCTCATTCGTACTTCCCGCGGTTCGCGATGGCGAAGTCGTAGAGCGAGGCGAGCTCGGCCGACGAAAGCGACGCGATGCGGTTGAAGCGGTCGATGATCGGCTGCGGACTGTCCGACGCGAGCTTGCCGAGATTGTCGGCCTTCTTCGCGAGAATGCCCTTGAGGTCGGCGGTCGTGTTGCGCGCGTGGCCCGCGGGGTACATCACAAGGCCGGAGTCGTACTTCTTGCCATCGGCCATCTCGATGACGAGCGAGGTCGGGATGCCGTCCGGGTAGCGGCGGTCGTACTCGGGGCCGCCGTGCGTGAAGGAGAACTTCTCCATCAGCGCGCGGGTCTTCTTGTTGTAGATCGCGTCGGGCGCGTAGTCATGCGGCACCAGCATCAGGTTCTTCCAGTAGCAGTTGTCGCAGTGGCCGAGCTTCGTCGACTTGGTCGACTCGGCCATTTCAATGGCCTTTCGCAGCAAGGTGCCGACGATGTAGACCATCGAGTGGTCGGCCGACTGGCGCGTCTTCGGGTCGCGCTTCGCGGGGTCGCCGATGATGCCGAAGGCGGGCTCGTAGGCGACGATGTTGATCGACTTGATCTGGTCCGGCTTCTCGAGGATCTGCGGGTTTTCACGGAGGAGCGTGAGCACGCCCTGCAGCGCTCCGGCGGACTGGTGCTCATAGAGGCCGAGCTTGAAGTGCATGCCCATCACGGCAAAGTCGCTGCCGGAGTGCGAGAGGACGAGGTCGAACGGGCTGTCGCCATTCGTCTTCTCGAACTGGCGGAACATGCTCTCGGGGTTCCTGAAGATGTCGCGCGGGCCCATGAATCCGCGCATCGAGCGCATCATCGAGAGAACGGCGACCTCGGTCGAGATCGCGGCCGATGCGCCCTTCGAGTCGCTGAGCTGCTTTCCCGCGCGGATCGCGCGCCACGGGATGTAGTGGGCGACGGTCATGCCGATCGCGCTCTCGATCTGTTCGGCGGTCGCGCCCATCATGGCGCCGTAGGTCGCGGCGCTGGCGATCGCGCCGTGGACGACGTGGTCGATCTTGTAGGTCTTGAGCGAGAAGACTTCCGCGAGGCGGCCGCGGATCTCGTCGAGGCAGATCATGCCGCGGAGGGCGTACGCGCCGTCACGCCCCTGCTGCTGGGCGGCGGCGACGGCAACCGGGTAGAAGTCGTTGTGGCCGAACTCGCCGGCGGTGTGGCCGAGCTCTGGGTTGAAGCCGAAGTTGGTGCCGTTCGAGTCCCACTCGCGCACGGCGTTCGAGTTGGCGACGATCGCCTTCTCGGGGGCGACCTTCGCGGTCGAGCCGAAGACGGGCGCCCCCGTGGCCTTCGGGTACTCCGCTGCTTCAGCGCGGAGAATGACGGGCGCGTTCGTATTGAGCGCGATGGCGCTGATGCCGCAGAGGACCGAGTCGGTGTGGAACATCACCGTGCGCTCGAGGACGGAAGCGTCCGGCGACCCGATCTTGCCCGACATGAAGTCGATGGCGAACTGGCCGATGCCGAGGGCCTGGTTCGTGTTGCGCGGGAGGACGGTCTGGTTCTTCAGGGCGGTTGCGTCGGTGGGGACAGCCATCGGGGTGCTCGTATGGGTCTTTAGGTTGCGCGGAGAGGTCGCGAAGGGGCGGGATGGTAGCAGCGCGATGCCGCCACCCCCGACTGGTGCCCCCGACCGGCACCCCCGACTGGTGCCTGGCACGTGCCGTGCGGTGCCCGGCACTCCTCGGCACGTGCCGGGGAGGTGCCTGGCACCTGCGAAGCGTACTGTAAATCCATGCATGAGATGGACTTGGATCGGAGGTTGCCGTGACGGCCATCGTGCCAGGCACGTGCCGTGCGGTAGCCGGCACTCCCCGGCACGTGCCAGGCACCGATTGCCAGGCACCGATTGCTGATCGCCGTGCGCCCGCGTCAGATCCCGCGACGCGATACCGCAGAGAGGTCCCACCACACGACGCCGCACGCAAGCCCTGCGAGCACGTTCCACACCACGGGCGCGACGAACCAACCGATGAAGGGGACGATCGCGATGAGCGCAGAGAGCAGAAGCAGCATGACCTGCACCACGAAGATCGCGACGTGCCACGGACTCGTTGCGATCGCAAGCGCCTTCCTGATGCGGCCAAAGCGCGTGATCAGGGCGATGTCCGCCGCGATGATGAGCGCTGGAACCGAAAGGTACGCGACGAACCACGCCACTTGGATGAAGCCAAGAAGTGCCCCGTCCACCCCGCGCTCCGCACCGTCGATCGAGAAGAAGAGCGCCACGAGCACGACGACTCCGATCGGCCGGGTCCATGCTGCGAGCCGCATCCAGGTCGCGCGCAGCCCCGAGAGCCCCCACGCTCCGAGGCGCGCCATGACGAACGACTGGAGGAGCAGTCCGACGCCCGCGCAGACATACGTCGACACGACGATGACCGCCACGACCTCGCGCGCGAAGATGAGTCCCAAGAGCGGCATCAGTGACGTGGCGACGAGCACGCAGAGCCCGCACAGCGCGCCGGACATCGCGAGGCGACGGCGGGAGGCGAGGCTCTCCGCGTCGAGCCATGCCGGCCGGCACGCCTCCGGACCAAGCGGCGCGCCGCACTCCGCGCACGGCTCACCAAGCGACTGGACGCGCGCGTCGTAGGCGCATTTCGGGCAACGCCAGAGTGCGACGCCCTGCGTCGGAATCGCCGCGCGCGCCGCCTCGGCGCGAGGATCCGCGGTCTCGTGATTCATGCGGAGCCCTCGGCCGATGCCACCTTCGGATCACGCAGCGCGACCGCGACCAGGCGCTGCAAGGAGCGGAAACCAGCCGCGGTGCCGAACTGGCTCGCCATCACGAGTGCGACTGCGATCTCCTCGTAAGGCCGTCCCCAGGAAGAGAATGTCAGCGCCATGACCGCAATCGCGATGAGTGCACCGGATGAAGCAAGCGGAACCCAAGCGAAGCGCATGGCCCGACCGCTCGACCTTGCCAGAAAGATCGGCGACGACGCGATCGCCGCACCGAGGAGCAAGAAGCAGGCGCCGGCGTACTCGGGCGTCACACTCAGTCCGAGCCGAAGGACAATGGCAACGGAAAGCCCCGCATACCCGGCAAAGAGCAGTGCGATGAGCGTGACAAGCACGCGCACCGCGACGATCGCGCGCCAGACGAATGCAAACATGACCCCCGACGCCGCGAGCAGCGCGAGCCCGCCGAGAAACACCCCATTGGCGACCGCCATCGCAACGGGATACTGATCGAGCCGAGTCAGCATCATGAGCAGCGCGATCGTCGCGCCAACACCAAGCAACAGCGTCGCCGCCACCATGCAGTGCGAACCGCGGAGAAACCGCCGTCTCACCTTCGCGTTTCGCCATGCTCCGCGAAAGGGATTCGCCACCACGACCGCCCCGCACTCAGGGCAACTGTCGCCGATCGAACGCCCCGCGGTGTCGTAGCCGCACGCAAGGCACTCGCCGAGGTGATCGTGCTCGACGCTCACGCCGGGCCCGCCGATCGCGGCGCTGCGTCCAACCGACGCATCGCGGCGCTCGCCGCGCCGAGGACCTCCATCGCGCCGAGCGCGAGACAGACGCCCCACATCGTCGGGAGATACGAGAATCCGACGGGCGCGAAGAGCGTCGCGAGCGGCAGCGCGAGCAGGATTCCGTAGCGCGCCTTGGACGCAGCAGCTCTCCAAGGCTGCCCCGAGCGCGCTCCCGTCCCCTCCGCGAGATCACGCAGCCACCACAGCAGGATGGCGTCCGCCGCGAGGACGAGAAGCGGGACGGGAAGGATGAAGAGCGGCGCGATCTGCGGATGCGCGAGAACCTCGAGCAACCCTTCGAAGATCGGCCAGCCGAGAAGGACGAGCGCGGGGTAGAGAAGCTGCCCGACGGAGAACGCGGCCGCGCGCACGACGGCGAGCTCGCGCAGGCGTCGACGGCGACGCGGCTCGGGTGCGAAGGACGCGAGCATTAGGCTCGCGACCGACTGGAGCGACACCTGCGCTGTCGCGATCACAAAGACGGCCACGAAGGCCGCGATGTCCGTGAAATGGTCGATCACTGGCGTGATCGCGAGAACGATGCCAGCCCCGAAGAGGAGTCGCGCGGCGTTCGCGAGCCTCGAGAGAGCGCGCGCATCGATGGTGCCGTGGGCCCGCGTCGCATCCACGATGATGCCACCGCACTCGGGGCATCGCTCGCCGGCCGACTTGCCGACAAGCCGGTAGCCGCACGCGGGGCAGCGCGAAGGCAGCTTTGGCGCGCTCTCGAGCGCAGGACGCGGCCTGAGCCGCGAACGCTCGGGAAGCTCCGCCACGACCTCCACCTCGCCAAGCGACGGCAGCGAGGGAATCGCGCCAGCGCGCATCGCCGCCAGCGCACCCGCTGCATTCGCACGGGCGAGCGCCTGCACGATGTCGCGTCCTTGCGACACCGCGGCGAGATACGCGCCGACGAACGCATCGCCGCAGCCGACGGTGTCGACCGCATCGACCTCGAAGCCTCGGTGCGCGTACCGCGCGCGACCTGCGGCCGCGATTGCTCCCTGCGCGCCAAGCGTCACGATGACGGTCCCGTGCGGCATGCGCTCGGCGAGCATCTCGAGCGCGCGCGCAGGATCGCGCTCGCCCGTCAGCGCCTCGGCTTCCGTCTCGTTCACCACCAGGCCCGTGAGCTTCTCGTACTTCAGCGCATCGAGCAACGCGTCTGCGGGCGCCGCGTTCAACCAGACGCGAAACACGCGCAACGCCGCATGCGAGATCGCTTCATGCAGGTACGAGCACTCGTTCTGAAAGAGCACGATCTCACCAGGCTCGGCCTTCGCGAGAAAGACCTCGACGTCGGGCATCACAAGCCGCGTGTTCGACTCTGGCGCGATCACGATCGCGTTCTCGCCGCTCTCGGCGACGAGCACCGTCGCGCTGCCCGAGACCGGATCCGCCGTCGACACGGCGTCGACGTCGACGCCCGACTCGCGCAAGGCCTCGACGATGAACGCGCCGTCGCGGCCCGTCCGCCCGAGCATGCGCACGCGCGCACCGCACTTCGCGGCCGCAGCGGCCTGATTGGCGCCCTTTCCGCCGGCGAACGTCGCCGACGACAACGCGGGCACCGTCTCTCCGGCGCGCGGCAGCGCTCGCACGCGCACCACCCGGTCGATCATCATCGAGCCGATGACATGGATCGTCGCCGACATGCGGGCAGCGTAGCGGACACGCGTTCGCGCCTTGCGGCGCTGGTGCGAATCAGCCCACGAATTCGCGGACTTTCTCGACCTCGCCGCGCGAGCCCAGCAGCACGGGCACGCGCTCGTGCACCTCGTTCGGCTGGTGCTCGAGCGTGCGCTTCGCGCCCGAATACGCCAGGCCGCCCGCTTGCTCGATGATCATCGCCATCGGGCTCGCCTCGTAGAGGTAGCGAAGCTTGCCTTCGGGGTTCTTCTTCGTCGGCGGATACATGAAGACGCCGCCCGTGAGGAGCGTGCGGTGCACGTCGGCGACCATCGAGCCGATATAGCGCGACGAGTAGCCGTTCTGGTGCGCCCAGTCGAGGTAGCGGCGATAGCCCTCGGGGAACGTTTCGCGATACGCCTCGTTCACCGAGTAGACCTTGTTCGTCTCGGGAATGCGCAGCTTCTCCTTCACCAGGAGGAACGAGCCGATGAAGGGGTCGAGCTCGAAGAGGGCGACGCCGTTGCCCGTGGTGAGGACGAAGATCGTGGACGAACCGTAGAGCACGTAGCCCGCGGCGACCTGGTGCGTTCCAGGCTGGCAGACCGTCGACTGCGCGTCGTGGATGTGCGGGTCGTTGCGGAGGATCGAGAAGATCGTGCCGACGCCGACGCCCGTGTCGAGGTTCGAGCTTCCGTCGAGCGGGTCGAACATGACGCAGTACTTGCCGCCCTCGTTGCCGCGGCGGAGGATCGTGGGCTCGTCGTGCTCCTCGCTTGCGAGAACCGCCACCGACGCGCGCGTTCCGAGGCAGCGGATGATCGCTCGGTTCGCGATGACGTCGAGCTTCTGCTGCTCCTCGCCCTGGACGTTCGTCTCGCCGATCTTGCCGATCGCGCCCGAGAGCCGCGCGCGGCGCACATGGTTGGCGATCGACTTCGCGGCGAGCGAGATCGCGCTGATGATCCAGGTGAAGTCGCCGCTCGCCGTTGGGAACTTGGCCTCCTCGAGCAGAATGTGGCTCTGGAGGCTCATCAGGTTTTCGGAGAGGTCGTGGCTGTTTGGCATGCGCGGCTCGGGGTCGTCGCTCGGGGTCGTCGCTCAGGATCGTCGCTCAGGGTCGTCGCTCGGGGTCTTCTGGGCGTTGAGGCCGTGAAAATAGCCTCTTTCCCCCGGGCCGGGCGTCCGCCGCCCACCCCGGTATCATCGCGCCCCCGCGTCCGGACGCCGAAAGCGCCCGACCCGACCGACTCAACTTAAATCAGACCGCCCTTTCTGAAAGATCCACCATGACCGCCCGACCCGCTGCCTACATCGTCGCCGCCCGCCGCACTCCGATCGGTAAGTTCATGGGCGGCCTCGCCCGGGTTCCGGCCCCGACCCTGGGCTCGTACGTCGCCAAGGCCCTGTTCGCTGATGTCCCCGGCGCATCCGCGCACGTCGACGAGTGCATCATGGGCTGCGTCCTGCAGGCCGGCGTCGGCCAGAATCCGGCGCGGCAGATGGCGCTTCAGTCGGGGCTTCCCGACTCGATCAGCGCGGTCACCGTGAACAAGGTGTGCGGCTCCGGCCTCGAGGCGGTCATGCAGGCCGCGCGCTCGATCCGGTCGGGCGACAACCATGTCGTCCTCGCGGGCGGCATCGAGAACATGGACCTCGCACCGCACATGATCCATGTGCGCAACGGCCTGAAGTACGGCCCGGGCACCATGCTCGACCACATGGCCTCGGACGGCCTCACATGCGCGTTCGAGAAGTGGGCGATGGGTTGCGCGTGCGACTACATCACCGCGAAGCACGGCGTCACGCGCGAGGAGCAGGACCGGTTCGCCGCCCAGAGCCACCAGCGCGCGGCCGCCGCGACCGCTGCCGGCCACTTCAAGGCAGAGATCGTCGCGCTTTCACCCGAGCAGTGCATGGCGAAGGTCGGCGTCGACAGCGACGAAGGCATCCGCGGCGACACGACCGCCGAGGGCCTCACGAAGCTGAAGGCCGCGTTCGGCAAGGAAGGCACCGCGACCGCCGGCAACGCGAGCCAGATCTCCGATGGCGCCGCCGCCGTCCTCGTGATGAGCGAGGAAGGCCTCAAGAAGACGGGCGCGAAGCCACTCGCGAAGATCGTCGACGCGAACACCGCAGGCACCGCGCCGAAGGACCTCTTCTTCGCGCCGAAACTCGGCATCGAGGCGATCCTCGCGAAGAACGGCCTCACCGTCGCGGACATCGACCTCTTCGAGATCAACGAGGCATTCGCGGGCCAGGTGCTCGTCGACATCAAGCCGCTTGGCATCCCTGAGTCGAAGCTGAACATCTGCGGCGGCGGCGTGGCGCTCGGCCACCCGATCGGCGCGAGCGGCGCGCGTGTTCTCGTCACGCTCATCCATCAGTTGAAGCGCACCGGCGGCAAGCGCGGCATCTGCTCGCTGTGCCTCGGCGGCGGTAACGCCGTGACGATGCTGGTCGAGGTGTGATTTAAGCGCTCGCCGCTCGGGCGGCTCGCGTTGGCGTCGACGAACGCCCGCCGTGATTCCGCGCTGCTCGGGCGGCTCGCGTTGGCGTCGACGAACGCCCGCCGTGATTCCGCGCTGAAGTCTCGCCTCACCGCGGCTTGTTGCGCACACGCACGCGAATCTCGCCGCACGGCTCGAGGTTCGTGCGCACGGTGAGCTCGATCGACTTCCAGCGACGTCCGTCAGGCGTCTCTGTCCATTCGAAGGCGGCGATGTCCCCGGCGTTCTCCGATGCCGCGAGCTCGTCGATCGCCTGGAAGTCGATGTTGATCGCGCCGTGGCCTGGCTCAAGCGGCGGAAGGATCTGGGCCACGCGCGGCTCGACGCCGAGCACGTCGTAGGCCTCCGAGACGAATGAGCCGTCGGACGCCGAGCGATCGAGGTTGACCGCGAAGTTGCGCGCACGCTCGGGCCGCGTCACAAACGTCGGCCGCGCGCGAAGCGGGCCATCGACGTTGAAGTTCACGCGCAGCCGCCCCGCCGCCGCATTTGGCGACAAGCCATCGCCCGACACCCGGAAATCGATGCGATGGCTCTGCGGCCCGAAGGTCCACGGCTCGACCGCGACCGGAAGCATGAAGACTTCGCCGGGCTCGATCACAAATCCGGGTGAAACCGCCGGATAGACGCACGCGCAGGTCGAGATCCAGCCATCGATGCGGACCGGCTTCTCTCCATCGTTCGAAAGCGCGACATCAAAGGTCCTTCGTGGCCCGCAGGTCGAAACGAGGCCGATGTCGGTTTGCTCCGGCGCAACTCCGAGCTTCGCGAAGGACAGGCCATTCGTCGCAGGCCGACGGTTCCCGAGCACGGCGTCGACGTCTCGCGACGCAGGGTCCGTCTCCTCTGAGGAGGAGCCCCCGTTCAGGGTACGGGTCGGCGCCGCGCGATCTCGATTGATGAAGATGCCGAGAGCGACGAGGGCGGCTCCCCCGAGGAGCGTGAGCCAAGTCGATGCGCGCATTCGGGCCATGGCCGGATCGTACGTCGACCGGACGCACTCCGCAGAGCTGGTGTTGCCTTTTGAAACCGTCAGACAACTTACCGATATGCTTGCCGCATGCAGATCCTGATTCTCGGCGGCACTGGGTTCCTTGGCCCGCAGATCATCGACCACGCGCTTGCGAAGGGATGGTCGGTGACGACCTTCAACCGGGGCAAGACCGACCCTGCTCGGCTCTCGGCCGAGAAGTACAGAGTTGTGCGCCAGCTCAAGGGCGACCGCGACCCGAAGAAGGGCGATGGACTGAAGTCGCTCGAGGCGGTGGTCTCCGAGATGAAGTCGCGCGGCGAGCGATTCGATGCGGTGATCGACAACTCGTCATACGTACCGCGCATCACGAAGGCCTCGGCCGAGTTGCTTGCGCCGGTGACGCAGATGTACCAGCTCGTCTCGACGGTCTCAGTGTGGCAAGACAACTCGATTGCGCCGGACGAGTCGACTCCGGTCTCGACCATGCCCGACCCGACGGTCGAAGAGGTCACGGGCGAGACCTACGGCCCGCTCAAGGCGCTGTGCGAGCAAGCCGCCGAGGCGGCGTGCCCGGGCAAGGCGTGCATCGTGCGCCCCGGCCTCATCGTCGGACCCGGCGACGACAGCTGCCGATTCACCTACTGGCCTGTTCGCATTGCTCGCGGCGGGCGCGTGCTTGCACCGCGCGCGCCGAAGCCCGACGACGTGCGCGTGCAGGTGATCGACGTTCGCGACCTCGCGGCGTTCCAGTTGAGGCTGATCGAGGACGGGCACAACGGCACCTACATCGCGACCGGTCCTGCTGGACCGCTGACGATGGAGGAGATGCTCGCTGGAATCAAGGCGAGCGTCGCAAGCCCCGTCGAGTTCGTGTGGGTCGACGAGGCATGGCTGCTCGAGAAGGGCGTCGCGCCGTGGATGGGCCTGCCGCTCTGGATTCCGCAGTCACCTGAAACCTTCGGCGCGGGACGCGCAAGCAACGCGAAGGCGCTCGCACATGGCCTGTCGTTCCGACCGCTCGCCGAGACGGTGCGCGACACGATCGCCGATTTCGAGGCGACGAAGGCGGAACGGCCGGCAGACTTCGCGTGGGGCTCGGGCCGTGCGCCCGGCATCGGCCCCGAGCGCGAGAGCGAACTGCTGAAGCTGTGGGACGCTCGCCCACGTTGAGCGCGGCGCGGCGCGGGGCACGCCCCGGTGTCTGGAACCCGAAAAAAGACGCATCCGGCGAGTTCGTCGCCGGATGCGTGAGATTCACTTGCAGCACTCGGCGAGTTCGTCGCCGGATGCGTGAGATTCACTTGCAGCACTCGGCGAGTTCTTCGCCGGATGCGTGAGATTCACTTGCAGCATCCGGCGAGTCCTTCGCCGGATGCGTGAGATTCACTTGCAGCACTCGGCGAGTGCTTCGCCGGATGCGTGAAACCCCATCTCAGCATCCGGCGAGTCCTTCGCCGGATGCGTGAAACCCCATCTCAGCATCCGGCGAGTCCTTCGCCGGATGCGTAAAGTTTAGTAGCGGTAGTGCTCCGGCTTGTACGGGCCTTCCACCGGCACGCCGATGTACTCGGCCTGCTTCTTCGACATCTTTGTGAGACGCGCACCGAGCTTCTCGAGGTGGAGGCGCGCAACCTTCTCGTCGAGGTGCTTCGGCAGCGTGGTCACGGTCTTGCCGTAGTGCTTCGAGTTCTTGAAGAGCTCGATCTGCGCCATCACCTGGTTGGTGAAGCTCGCGCTCATCACGAAGCTCGGGTGGCCAGTCGCGCAGCCGAGGTTCAGGAGCCGGCCTTCCGCGAGGATGATGATCGACTTGCCGTCTGCGAAGACCCACTCGTCGACCTGCGGCTTGATGTTGACGCGGCGCACGCCCTTCACCTTCGAGAGGCCGAGCATGTCGATCTCGTTGTCGAAGTGGCCGATGTTGCCGACGATCGCCTTGTCCTTCATCTTCTTCATGTGCTCTGCGGTGATGATGTCGCAGTTGCCCGTGGCGGTGATGAAGATGTCGCAGGTCTCAAGGACATCATCGAGCGTGACGACCTCGTAGCCCTCCATGCACGCCTGCAGCGCGCAGATCGGGTCGACCTCGGCCACCTTCACGCGGCAGCCCTGGCTGCGCAGACTCTGCGCGGAGCCCTTGCCGACATCGCCGTAGCCGAGGATGAGCGCGGTCTTGCCCGCGAGCATGATGTCGGTGGCGCGCATGATGCCGTCGACGAGCGAGTGACGGCAACCGTAGAGGTTGTCGAACTTCGACTTCGTCACGGCGTCGTTCACGTTGATCGCCGGGAAGAGCAGCTGGCCGAGCTCCTGCATCTGGTAGAGGCGGTGGACGCCCGTCGTCGTCTCCTCGCTCACGCCCTTGATGTTCGGCACGATGCGCGCGAACAGGCCGTTGTTGTCGCGGAGGAGATCGGAGAGCAGGTTGAGGATGACCTTGTACTCCTCGACATCGCTCGGCTTCGCAGCCGGGACCTTGCCGGCCTTCTCGAAGGCGAGGCCCTTGTGGACGAGGAGCGTGAGGTCGCCGCCGTCGTCGAGGATGAGGTTCGGGCCCTGCCCATCCGGCCAGTTCATGCACTGGTAGGTGCACCACCAGTACTCGGGAAGGGTCTCGCCCTTCCATGCGAACACCGGGATTCCCTTCGGATTCTCAGGAGTTCCGCCCTTGCCGATCGCGACGGCAGCGGCCGCGTGATCCTGCGTCGAGAAGATGTTGCACGAGGCCCAGCGCACTTCTGCACCGAGCTCGACCAGCGTCTCGATGAGGACGGCCGTCTGGATCGTCATGTGGAGCGACCCAGAGACGCGCGCGCCCTTCAGCGGCTTGCGGCCCTTGTACTCGGCGCGCAGCGCCATCAGGCCCGGCATCTCGTGCTCGGCGAGCTCGATCTCCTTGCGGCCGAAGCGAACGGTCTCGGGATCGGTCGACTTCACCTTGTACGGAGGGTTCGACAGGAGGACAAGACCCGTATCCATGAAGGTCTTGCCGATGGAGGATTTGCCTTGGGCCTCGGCGCTGGCGGACTTGGTCTTGGACGGCGTGGACTTCTTCATGGTCGGAGTTGATGGCATGGTTGGTCTCGGTCTCGCAAACGTGTGGAACGCGACGTCGACGGGAGTCGCTTCATCCCTTTATCCGGATGAACGGAAGAATACCCCGCCGATCCGCCGCAGGCAAGGGGTTTGCGGACGCTCCACGCTCGGATTCCGAGAGCCATCCTGCGTCCGCGGCAGGGTTCCCCGTCCCCCCGCGCACGGGCAATCCCGTAGGCTTCTCGCCATGACCATCAAGAACCGCCTCCTCGTTGCCGTCGCCAGCCTCGCCGCCCTCGCGGGCGCAGCCATGACCGCAGCCCCCCGCAGCGCTGGCAGCTACTCCGGCGACCCCTACCCGCTCGACACGTGCCCGGTCTCGGGTGAGAAGCTCGGGAAGGACGCGGTCACCGTCGTTCTCGACGGCCTGAAGGACTCGAAGCTGAACGGGACGCAGGTCAAGTTCTGCTGCCCGAAGTGTGAGGCGTCGTTCAAGGCCGACCCCGCCAAGTTCACCGGCAAGATGAACGAGGCCATCGTGAAGGCCGCCGGCCCGTACGCGCTCAAGAACTGCATCGTGATGAAGGACGAAGTCCTTGAGTCCGACGCGAAGACCGTCGTCTACCAGAACCGCGTCTATCGGCTCTGCTGCAAGAAGTGCGTCGGTCGCTTCGAGCGAGACCCCGCGAAGTGGGCGAAGGAGTATGAGACGCAGGTGATCGCCACGCAGAAGGGCTCGTACAAGCTCGGCACCTGCCCGATCAGCGGCAAGCCGCTCGGCGAGGGCGCCGTCGACATCGTCGTGCAGGGCCGTCTTGTCCGCGCGTGCTGTCAGGGATGCGTCGGCCCGGTCAAGGCCGACCCCGCTGCCGCCTTCGCGAAGATCGACGCTGCGAAGTGACCGACTCGAGCCCGAACGGGCCGATCGAACATCGACCGCGAGACGCCAGTGGCCCCGCCGTGCGGGGCCATTGGCGTTTTGTCCACGGCGGCCCCGCCGTACGGGGCCAGTGACGATCTGTCGACTAGGTTCTGTCTGACGGATCGGCCGGGCTTCAATCCGCGCGGCATCCCGGCTGGCCATGATTCGTCTTCGTCGGGTTCAACTCACTGTATCGCGTGGTTGGATCATTGGGGATACAGCTTCGTTTCCCCTCCTTGCCAGCCGGGCGCCGATGCGGATTTCAAGGATCATCAGTCTTGGCCATCGGCGATCCGTCAGACAGAACCTAGAGCAACGCCGACGAATCGGGGATGGATACGCGCCTCGACGCCACGGCGTCCGCGCAATGCTGCAGCGCTCGCAATCCGCCCGGCCAACCGTCGCCGGCGCGCGTGCGACGAATCGACCGACGACTTCCGGAGGGGACATGGAGATTGCATTACGAGACGGACCGGTTCACGAAGCGGACATCCAGGAGGCGATCGCGGAGCTCGCCGCAACGTTCCCATTCGAGGGGTACTTCCGACCAGGTCTTGAATCCCATGCCGCCGTCGCGCGGGAAATCTCAAGCCGACTGCCGCGCGGAAGCAACGTGCTCGACATCGGCTGCGGCCCTGCCGACAAGACGGCTGTGCTCAGCCATCTCGGCTACCGCTGCACGGGAATCGACGACTTCAACGACCCGTGGCACCGCGCAGGCTCGAACTTCGACCGCATGCGCACGTTCGCCTCGAATGCAGGAGTTCGGGTCCTCGAGCGCACAGGCGATGGACTGCCGTTCGTCGACGGGCGCTTCGACGCGGTCATCGTCTGCGATGTCATCGAGCATCTGCACGAGTCGCCGCGGATACTGCTGGCAGATGCGCTCCGCGTGCTCCGCGCCGACGGACTCCTCCTGGTGACCGTTCCGAACGCAGCCAACCTGCGCAAGCGCCTGCATCTGGCGATGGGAAGATCGAACTATCCGCCGTACGCGCAGTTCTTCTGGAACGAGGGACCGTGGCGCGGGCACGTGCGCGAGTACGTGTGGGACGATCTGGCGCAACTCGCACGCCATCTTGCGCTCGACGATGCTCGGATCTCGGGATGTCACCACATGCTCGGGGTTCTTCCGCGCTGGGCGCGCCCGCTCTACACGGCCGCCACCGGCATACTGCCCGGCGCGCGCGACAGCCTGATGCTTGTCGCGCACAAGCCCGCTTGTTGGACGCCGCCGCGAGCGAGGGCGCAGCGGGATTTCGCGCCCGAGGCTGCGTGCGGTGGAGCGTAGCGGCCGAAGCCTGGAGTTCGCGGCGGTGGCGCCCGGCGCATCGCTGGAGGTCGAACGCGCGCGCCGCATCGACGACACCTCGATCGCCACGCATGACGACCGATGCGGGCGGTCATCGCTCGAGCCGCGCCACGAACAACCCCGGTCCCTTCGCCTCGATCGCCGGCCGCAGCGGGCGGTAGAGCGACAGCGTGAGCTTCGCCTCCGCTGCAAGCGCCCGCATCTCCTTCTCACCGAAGCCGAGATGCTCGTGTCCCATCGTGGTGCGGTACTCGCCGCGCCCATGCGCCACCATGTCGATCACGAGGGCGACGCCGCCCTTCGCAAGCGCCTTCCGCGCCGACGCGAGCACCGTCGCCGGCTCGCGCACGTGGTGCAGGACGAGCGAGAGCACGCAGGCGTCGAACTCGCCCGGTTTCGCTGGCAGATCGTTCAGTTCGCCGCGGCGGACCTCGGCATTCGCACACTCGCGCAGCCGCCGTCGCGCTGCGTCGAGCATCGCCGGCTCGCGATCGATCGCCACCAGCTTGCGCACGAACGGAGCCAGGTCCGCGGCGATCTCGCCGGTGCCGCACCCGAGGTCTGCGATGCACCAGTCCGCAGGCACCAGCGCAAGCAGCGCCTCAAGCGCGAAGCGCTCGCCGAAGAGGCCGCGGCGCAGTTCGCTCCAGTCGCCGCCCACGCGGCCGAAGAAACCCTTCGGATCCGGATGCCGCGCGGCAAGCACTTCCGCAAGGCGACGGTCGTCGTCGGCGAACGCCGAATCGCCTACAAGCCCGCCGCGGAGGATGTCCCACGCCGCACGAGCGCTGTCGTCGAGCGCCTCGCGCGAGAGCCTGTAGAACGTCGCCGTTCCCTCGGCGCGCTTCACGACAAGCCCGGCCTCGAACAGCGCCTTCAACTGGCGGCTCATCGTCGACTGCGGCAACTGGAGGGCAGCGGCGATCTCGCCGACCGCGAGTTCATGCTGTTCGAGGATGCGAAGCATCCGCGCCCGCTGCGCATCGGCGAGCGCGGCGAACATCGGGATCACCGAGCGCGCGTCTCGCTGCGGGGTTGGCTCGGGACGTCGATGCAACAGGCGGTCCTCACGGTCCCGGGGGAAGCCCCGTCGTGTCGCCGCTCGCAAGCCCGTATTCGGCAAGCTTCGCGTTGACGGCCGAAGACTTCGGATCGATCGTGTAGGCCTGACGGAGACGCCGCGACGCGGTCTTCGTATCGCCAAGACGCTCGGCGACCTCGACAGCCTTCAGGTACGGCTCAACTTCCTTGCCATCGGAGAGCAGGATGGCGCCGCGCACGGCGGTGTTCGCGGTATCCGGATCGTCCATCTTCAGCGCGTAGTCGGCAAGCAGCATGAAGCTCGGGATCGAGCGCTGGAGATTCCCGCGATCCTGCAGCAGCTGCACGAGCTTCTGCTTCTCACCGAGCTTGAAGTACACCTCGGCGAGCCCCGCGGCGACTTCCTCGCTCGTCGGATTGGCGGCGTGCGCGGTCTCGCAGTGGGTACGAGCCTCGCGCAGGTTTCCGAGGTTCGCAAGGCTCACGCCGTAGCGGTACTCGACCTCCCAGTCGCCAGGTGCCTTCTCGAGGATCTCGAGGTATGCGGGCGCCGCCTTCTCCCACTGCCCGTACTTGAAGGCGTGGTCGGCCTCCGCGCGGGCGGCCGACATTGGGCGGCCGCTTGCGCAGCCGGAGAGCGCGACAAGCGAGAGGGAAGCCGCGAGACCGATCGCACCAAGACGAAGTGCGCGAAGGCCCTGCACGTGGCCATGTCCGAACCGAACGCAAGACGACGAGCTCATCAGACTGTTCATGGGCGCAATCATACGGTGTTCCCCGCGCGAGGTCTGCGCTGCGGAGACAGGGAAAATCAGCGAGACTCCCGTCGATGCCGTCCGATGCACACCCCCCCGCCGGACCCGCGTCGGCGCGCGAGTTTCCCTTCGCGGCAGGAACCGGCGCCGTGACGGTTGCGTTCGCGGCCCATCGCCGTGCGCCGGTCGTCGGCGACCACATCGACCTCTTCATCGGTCCTCGCGCAGCGCCTGCCACCGACCCCGACGCGCGAGTCGCGCGCACCTTCCGGCTTGCGAGTACCGCGTTCGCGGGAAGCGGGCCGGTCCCGGGAATCTTCGAGGCGATGGAACTCGAGCCGCACCGAGCGGAATACCTTGCGCTCGGCCGGCCGCGCGAACTTTCGAACGGGCGGGGATTCATCGAGCCGCTTCGTGCGGACGCCGGCGTCGCCACGGTGCATGACGACCGGTTCGACCTGCACTGCGGCGGATGGAGCGCGTTCGCCGAGTGCGTCGACTTGGCGCGCTGGCGGTTCACGTTCAGGCTTGCCGAAGGCGGGTGAAGACATGTCCCTGATCCTGCAGCCGATGATCTTTCAGCGACGATCCTTCAACCGATGATCCTTCACGCGACGATTCTTCAACCGATGATCCTTCAAGCGATGCCCCTTCAACCGCTGATCCTCCAGTCGGCGATCCTCGACTCGCTCCCCATCGGCATCGGAGTGGCCTACAGCCTCTTCGGCTTGCTCTGCATCTTCCTCGTCATCGCGGGCCTGCCCGGCACCTGGATCATGATCGGTGGCGCGATCCTCATCGACTGCCTCGACTGGCTCTGGCTCCCGCCGGGATCGCCGCTCACGTTTCATCCGCTGACGATCGTCGCGGCCGTGCTCGTCGGCGCAGTCGGAGAGATCCTCGAATCGTTCCTCTCCGCGGCGGGCGCTCGCAGCTTCGGCGCCTCGAAGCGCGGCATGATCGGATCGATCATCGGCGGCGTCGTCGGCGCGCTGGTCGGCACCGTCGTCATCTGGATTCCCGTCCTTGGAACGCTGATGGGCGCCGTGCTCGGCACCGCGGCCGGTGCCATCGTCGGCGAAACCTGGGGCGGCGAGCGGACGATCCGCGACTCCGCGAA
>JBIKXP010000213.1:0-5359 GCA_044355685.1 Phycisphaerales bacterium | reverse complement strand
GATCCGCGCGGCATCCCGGCTGGCGGCGTCGTCATCGGCTCGCTGTATCGCTGCGGATACAGCCTCGCCTCGCCTCCTTGCCACCCGGGCGCCGCGACGGACCTTTGGTCTTCGTCGGTCCGACGGACCGAACCTGCCTGACCAGAGCGAGCGAAAGCGAAGCGAGTCGCGAGCGCTTCAATCGCGCGTCTCCAGCCCGCCGCGATTCACTCGCGGCGAGGCTGACCAGAGCGAGCGAAAGCGAAGCGAGTCGCGAGCGCTTCAATCGCGCGTCTCCAGCCCGCCGCGATTCACTCGCGGCGAGGCTGACAAGAGCGAGCGAAAGCGAAGCGAGTCGCGAGCGCTTCAATCGCGCGTCTCCAGCCCGCCGCGATTCACTCGCGGCGAGGCTGACAAGAGCGAGCGAAAGCGAAGCGAGTCGCGAGCGCTCAAATCACGAGCGCTCAAATCACGTCGCGGCTCAGATCTCGACCATCACCATGTCGCTCTCGACCGCAGCCGAAGCCTCGGGCGCGTGGTGCGCGCTCGTCATCGACTCGAGCCCGGCGATCTTCGCCATCTCGGCGCGTGTCGCTGCGGCGTCGTACATCGCGCCTGGCTTGCCCGCGCGCGCGGCGGCGAGATCAAGCGCGATCTGCGCCTCGCTCTTCGCGAACTCGACCGGCTCGATCGCCTGCTCGAAACCCTGGAGCCGACTGGCGGCGTTCTCGAATGAACCCGCCTTCTCGATCCAAACTGCGCCGGGCAGCACGACCGTCGCCATCTCGGTGACGGCGTTCGCGAGCGTATCGATCGCGACGACGGTGCCGATGCCCCTGAGCGCCGACACCATCGACGGCGTCACCCAGTTGCTTGGATAGTTGCCGGTGACGAGCGCTGCGCCGTACTGGCCGCTCGACAGCGCCTGCTCGAAACCCTGCGCGTTGGCGACGGGCTTGCCGCCCGCAAGCGCTTCGAGCACACGGCGCACGCCGCGCGCGTTCGGCGCTTTCTCGGCGCGGATCGTGAACCCGCCGGGGAAGGTCTTGTCCTGGCCGTTGACCGGAACAGGGCCGACCGCGAGCAGCGCGTCGGGGTCGACCGACAGCGCGTAGCGCGCAAGGTGGTAGGCGTCCTCGCAGGAGAGCATCGGGCTCACGAGGAGCGCGAGATGCTTCTTCGCGACGGTGCGCAGCGCGGTCATCGCGCCGTCGACCGCAGCGACCGCCGCCTGCCACGCCTCGATCGGCTTCAGCGGATCGAACGCGTCGCGGCCCTTGATCGCCGGCATGGTGAGGCGCTCGTCCGAGTGGACGAACTTCCAGCCGTAGCGCACTTCATCGGTGATCCACCACTTGTTGACGGCCTCGTTCGCGCGCGGCTTCACGCGGTAGACCTTGCCGTCGTTGTGCTCGACCGAGATGTTGTCGCCAGAAGCCGTGATACCGTCGATCGACGGCGTCTTCTTCAGGAACCACACGCGCTGCTGGAAGAGGAAGTCCTTGTCGAGAAGGGCACCCACCGGGCAGAGGTCGACGACGTTGCCCGAGAGCTCGTTGTCGAGCGCCATGCCGGGGAAGACGTCGATCTGCTCGGTCGAGCCGCGGCCGTCGACCATGAGTTCGCTTGTGCCGGTCACCTCGCGGGTGAAGCGCACGCAGCGCGTGCACATGATGCAGCGATCGCTGTAGAGGAGGACGTGCGGGCCGACGTCCTTCTTCGGCTGCTTGTTCTTCGCCTCGGTGAAGCGGCTTTGGCCGCGGCCGTACTGGTAGGAGTAGTCCTGCAGATGGCACTCGCCCGCCTGATCGCACACCGGGCAGTCGACCGGGTGGTTGATGAGCAGGAACTCCATGACCGCCTTCTGGTTGGCGACGGCCTTGGGGCTGTCGGTGTAGACGACCATGCCGTCGGCGGCCGCCTGCTGGCAGGTCGGCACGAGCTTCGGGAACGGTTCGAGCTTGCCCGAACGGGGGTTCGGCGCCCAGACCTCGCCAAGGCAGATGCGGCAGTTCGCGACCACCGAGAGGCCGGGGTGGTAGCAGTAGTGCGGAATCTCGACCTCGTGGTCGAGGGCCGCCTGGATGATGGTCTGGCCGGGCTTGAAGGAGTACTTCTTGCCGTTGATCGTGAGCTCTGGCATGGAAGCGGCAATGTAGCCGAAGCCCCCGTGGCGGTGGCGCGGCCGTTGTGCTTGGGGATCAGCCCGCAGACGCGGCTGCGGGAAGCGTCGCGAAGCGGATCTTGATGCGCCCGTTCTCGCAGGAAATGGCGCGAATCTCGATGAATCGTCCGTCCCCGAGCCGGAAACGGCGGCCAGGGTAGCGCGCCTCGAGGCGGCCAAGTTCCTCGCGGAACGCTCCCGCCGCGTCGAACGCGGCGAGGGAGAGCGGCACAGGAAGCCGTCCGACGCGCGCGCGTCCGACGCTCGCCTCAAGCCGCTCGTCCGCTTCCGTCAGTTCGAGCGGCACGCGCACGGTGCCAACAAGCCCGAGCGCACGCGGCCCGAGCGGCGCCTCGAGCACGATCGCGCCATCCTCGGAGCCGATCCGCACCTCGGCCGCGCCCGCGAACGGCGCGAACTCAGGGTCGTGCGCCACCCACTTCGGAAGCCGCGTCGCGAGCCACGCGTTGATGTCGGCGGGGTCGATGGCGATGGCCCAGGACTCCCCAGCGGGGTCGCGCACCTTGGTGACGGCCGCGACGAGCGCCTGCTCGAGCGCCTCGCCGCGCGTCACCGCATCCGCGGGCACCGTCGGGCGCCCCGCGGGCGGCACGAACGCGAGCACGATGGCCGCGAGAAGCCCCCCCGCCGCGACCGCGCGCACGACGCGGCCGAGCCGCGGCTTGCAGGGCGGGCATGGTTGCGGCTCGGCGCTCACCCCGCGGAAGGTACGCGGAAACGGTGCCAAGCACGTGCCGCGAGGTGCCTGGCACCAGACGGCACGTGCCAGGCACTGGGCCGTCGAAGCGCGACGGGCCCCGCGCACGCGCGGGGCCCGTCGGTTCGATCACGTGGTGGAACGCTCCGCCGTCACCGGCGACGACGCGTGCCGAGGAGACCCGCGGCGCCAAGGAGCGCGAGCGCGCCCGGGGCGGGGACGATGCTCACATCGAGCACGGAGCGATTGTCGGTGCTACCGCTGTTCACCGCGGTCATGATGCGGAACTCGTTGCCGATCGCTCCGATCCCGCGGGTGTTCTCGAGCGTGTCGAGGTTGAACAGCATCTGCCACGAGCCGTTCGACGGGTCGAAGAAGCTGCGGACATCGGGCCAGAGGTCCGTCGCATGCGTCGGGTTCGAGCCCGCGTAGCCCGTGAAGCTGCCTGTGCCGCCCCAGAAGGTCCCGTTGTCGGTGAAGACGGTCATGACGTTCGGGCGGTACAGGTTGTTGTAGTCGCCGTTGGCCTGCACGTTGAAGTCTCCCGCGTGGCCATACATGCTGGGCGAGGCCCGGCCGTCGGTGCCGCCGACGGTCGACGCGGCGGTGTAGCTGTCCTTGTTCAGGTCGAAGATGACGAACGGATTGGTGGCCCACGGCTCCGACCCGCCCCACGCGGGCAGGCCGCTCACGGCGCGGATGCCGACGCCAAGGATTCGCGCGCCCGTCTGGAAGCCGCTGAGATCCATCGGCGCGGTGAACGCGCCCCCGAACGCGGGGCTGCCCGAGACGGTCTGGCCGTTGAAGAGGAACGAGGTCGTGTAGAGCTCGTAGACGATGCCGGTGCTGCCGCTTCCGTAGATCCCCTGCTGGTTCGACTGGCCGCGGAGATCCCAGCCGCCCCATGAGGAGCCGCCGTTGATGTCAACGGACTGGGCGGAGGCGTTGCCCGCGAGGGCGAGGACGGCCGCGAGCGAGAGCGATGCGATGGTGGTTGTGGTCTTCATGACTGTTGGCTCGGAGTACGGGTTCTTAGACGAGTGTGGGCGGCTGTGATGGATGTTCGTTGCGTGTCGCGTTCAGCGGCGACGACGCTTGCCGACGAGACCCGCCACGCCGAGGAGCGCGAGGGCGCCCGGGGCTGGGATCGCGAAGATCTGCTGGCTGAAGTTACCGGTTCCCGAAATGCCTTCCCAGAATCCGAAGCGCGTGTTCGGGCCGAAGTCGCCGTCGCCGAAGGTCGCTCCGCCGTTCGAGCGGAGGATCGCGTCGATGTTGACGAAGTACTGCACGCTCTTGGTCAGGTCCATCGAGCCGCTGTCGAGCACCGCGAAGCTGCGCGTCGGGAAATCGGGGAACGCCGTGGCGCCGAACGCAGGGTTCGCGTTCCACGAGTACGGCGCCGTGAAGTTGCCTTCGGCGGGCGAACCGTTCTCGCTGAAGCCGTTCCAGACGGCGTAGTGCCGCACCTGTCCGCGGGGGTTACCGGCGACGGTCGTCATGTACGACGCCGTATCGCCCACATCCCAGTTGGAGACACCGTCGTTCGCGCCGAAGCTCGAGGCGGCGGCGATGTTGTTTCCACCAGCGTCGCGGTGGAAGAAGAAGGTCGACCCACGCGTGGTGCCCGTGTACTGGATGCCCATGCCGAGGATGCGGTCACCCGCCTGCCATGCGCCCGCGAAGAGGCTGGCCTCGGTCTCGCCCGTGTAGCCGACGCCGTTACCCGCAGCGCCGTTGGCGATACGCGTGCCGCCCACGGTCTGAGCCGCGCTCAGCACGAAGTAGGTGCTGTAGATGTCGTAGGTGCGGGTGGTCGAGCCCTGCACCCACGTGCCGGAGGTCTGCGAGTTGCCGACGGAGTTCCAGCCGCTCCACGAGTTGCCGCCGTTGATGTCGACGGTCTGGGCGGAGGCAGTGCCCGCGAGGGCGAGGGCGGCGGTGAGGGACAGGGCTTGAGCCATGCGTGCGGTGATCATGTTGGGACTCCCGTCTGTGATTCCTTTGCGCCGAACCCCTGGGTGATCTCGAACCGGGACGATGGGCTCGATGCGACCAAGTCGGTCTGGGATTGGGTAACGCGGCGCATCATCTAGAACGTGATATTCAGGCGGTCCGTGTCAAGAAATACCCCCAATCGGGGCGGTTTTTCCCGAACGACTCAATTGGGTGACGCGATATCGCAGCAGCAGCGATGGTTGGACCGCGGGCCTGGAAAGGCGCAATCGGAGAGCCGCCGGCGGCGTGCCGTCCGCGCAACGTGAAACAGGCCCCGCTTGCGCGGGGCCCGTCGGTTGGATCAGTTGCTGGAAGCTTCGCTTCAGCGGCGACGACGCGCGCCCGCGAGGCCAGCGAGGCCGAGGAGAGCCATCGCGCCCGGTGCGGGGATCGCGAAGACATGCTGCGTCGCCCCGGACGCGCCCGCCTCGTAGAAGCCAAAGCGCGTCGCGGCGCCGAAGTCGCCGTCGCCGAAGGTCGCTCCGCCGTTGGCGCGGAGG
>JBIKXP010000048.1:0-17521 GCA_044355685.1 Phycisphaerales bacterium | reverse complement strand
TTCGACCTGACGCGCGAGCACGACGTCGAGCGCATGTTCGCGACGATGCGTCCCGACATCGTGATGCACCTCGCGGCGGAGGTCGGCGGCATCGGCGCGAACCAGTTGAATCCCGGTCGGTACTTCTACTCCAACATGGCGATGGCGCTTCATCTCATCGAAGGCGCGCGCCAACACTCCCTTCGGAAGTTCGTACAGGTCGGGACGATCTGCTCGTATCCCAGGGACACGCCTGTGCCGTTCCGCGAGGAAGATCTTTGGAACGGGTATCCGGAGGAGACGAACGCTCCGTACGGCGTGGCGAAGAAAGCCGCGCTCGTGATGCTCGACGCCTACCGCCGTCAGTACGGTCTCGCGTCTGCGTATCTGCTTCCCGTAAATCTCTACGGCCCGCGCGACAACTTTGACCTGGCGTCGTCGCATGTGATTCCCGCGCTCATCCGCAAGTGCCTTGAGGCGATCGAGTGTGGAGCTCCCGAGATCGTCTGCTGGGGCACCGGATCCGCGAGCCGCGAGTTCCTCTACGTCGACGACGCGGCTGAAGGCATCGTGCGCGCGGCCGAGACGCTCGACGAGCCCGTGCCAGTGAATCTCGGCACCGGCCACGAGATCGGCATCCGCGCGCTGACCGAGTTGATCGTGGAGCTGTGCGGCTTCCGCGGCCGCATCGCATGGGACGCGTCGCGCCCCGACGGACAGCCGCGCCGGTGCCTCGACACCGCACGCGCCGAGCGAATGCTTGGATTCCGCGCGAAAGTCGAGCTGCGCGACGGCCTTCGCCGCACCATCGAGTGGTATCGCAACAACCGGCCCGCGTCCGCGCCGGCGAGGGAAGCGGGGCCGACGCGGTGAGGGTGCTGCTTCTCAACCAGTGCTTCTATCCCGACGTCGTCGCGACCGCACAGCACGGCTGGGATCTCGCGCGCCACCTGCGACGCGAGGGCCACGAGGTCACCGCGATCGCGTCGCGCTCGATCTATGGCTCGCGCGGCGCGACGCTGCCCGCATCGGAAACGATCGAAGGCATCCGCATCGTGCGCGTGGGTGCGAGCGTCTTTGGAAAGGCATCGATCCTGGCGCGCACGTTCGACTTCGCGCTGTTCTACTTGCTCGCCTTGTGGAAGGCCGTGACCCTGCCGAAGCACGACGTGTGCGTCTGCTTCACCACGCCACCCTTCATCCCGCTGGTCGGTTGGATGCTGCGGCTGATTCGCGGGACAAAGTGCGTGTACTGGGTGATGGATCTCTACCCCGATCTCCCGGTGGCATGCGGAGTGATGAAGGAGCGGTCGCTCATCACGCGGTTCTTCGAGTCCGTCAATCGATTCTGTCTCCGCAAGGCCGACCGAAACGTCGTGCTCGGCCGTTGCATGCAGCAGCACGTGCTCGCGAAGGGAATCGACCCATCGCGTGTTTCCACGATCAACGTCTGGAGCGACCACACCGAGATCCGTCCGGTTCCGCGGGAGCGCAACCGCTTCCGACGCGACTGGGGAGTCGGCGATCGCTTCCTCGTCATGTACTCCGGAAACTTCGGACTGGGACATGACATCGAGACCATCGCCGAAGGGGTGCGGCGTCTGGCATCCGACCCGTCGATCTTCTTTGCGTTCACGGGTGGCGGCGAGCGCAAGGCCGAGTTGATCGACATCCTGCGCCGCCACGGCATCACCAACTTCGTCGAGGGTCCGTACCAGCCGCGCGAGCGGCTCGACGAACTGCTCAGCGCGGCGGATCTTCACCTCGCGAGCCTGCGCGATGGATGCGAGGGACTCATGGTGCCGAGCAAGCTGTATGGCGTGCTTGCAGCGCAACGGCCGATCGTCTTCGTCGGCTCGCATCTTGGCGAAGGCGCGCGCGTGATCGACGAAGAGCGCTGCGGCATCGTGGTTCCATGCGGAGACGCCGAGGCGTTCGCATCCGCGATCCGGACGTATGCGACCGACGCCCGGGAAGCCGCCGCCGCGGGCGAACGTGGGCGCAACGCATTGGCAGAGAAGTGGTGCGCCGCGCACGCGCTTGCCAAGTGGTCTGCGCTCCTTGCGTCGCTCGTCGGCGAACAGGACGCTGCGTCGCAAGCCCGCGAAGGCGCAGGCAAGGAACGATGATGACGAGCGACTCCTCCACCGGTCCCCTCCGCGTACTTCTCGTGACCGAGAACGATCCGCTCTATGTGCGGCAGTTCTTCGACGTCTTCTTCGCGGAGCTGCCGCGCGACCGCGTCGATCTCGTCGGGGTCACCGTGTCGAGGGCCTTTCACGAGCCACTGCTGAAGACGGCGCGTCGCGTCCATCGCTTCTACGGCACGGCCGACTTCCTGCGGCTACTTCCGCGCTATATCCTCGCCAAGCTCAGCGGCCAGTCGATCGCGACGCTCGCCGAGAAGCGCGGATTTCCGCTCCTGCCGGTGGCAAGCGTGAACTCGCAGGAGTACATCGACCGGGTGAAGGCGCTGCGTCCCGAGATGATTGTGTCGGTGGCGGCGCCGGAGATCTTCAAGTCGCCGCTCCTCTCCGTCGCGTCGATCGGATGCCTCAATATCCACTCTGGCAAGATCCCTGAATACCGCGGCATGATGCCGACCTTCTGGCAGATGCTCGAGGGCAAGCCGTTCGTCACGGTGACCGTGCACGAGATGGTCCCGAAGCTCGACGCCGGCGGCGTGGTCGACACATTCGAGTTTCCTCTCTCCGACCGGGATTCGCTCGATCGCGTGATCTCGGGCACGAAGCAGGAGGGTGCGCGGCTGATGATTCGCGTACTCGAGCGTATCGCCGCCACGCGCCGGATGCCCGAGGCGACGCCGCTCGACATGTCGAAGGCGCGTCTCTTCAAGTTCCCGCAGCCGGTCGACGTCGCGAAGTTCCGCGCGCGCGGGCACCGGATGCTCTGACGATGTCCGAAGCAGCACGCATCATCCACGCGCTGAGCTTCGACATCGAGGACTGGTTTCACATTGTCGACATTCCCGGCCTCGAGGATCCCGCGACCTGGGAGGGACGCGAGTCGCTGGTCGAGCGCCGCACCGACGAGATCCTCGCGACGCTTGCCACGCAGAAGGTTCGCGCGACATTCTTCATGCTGGGGTGGATTGCAGACCGGCATCCGGCGCTCGTGCGTCGGATCGCCGATGCGGGGCACGAGCTTGGCTCGCACTCCTACTGGCACCGCCGCGTGTACACGCTTGACCCCGCGGAGTTCCGCGACGACACCCTGCGGTCGCTCGACGCGATCGAGGCCGCGTGCGGGGTGAGGCCACGTGGCTACCGCGCGCCGAGCTTCTCGATCCTGCCCGGCACCGAGTGGGCATTCGACGTGCTTCTTGACTGCGGCATCGAGTGGGACGCGAGCCTGTTTCCCGCACCTCGTGGCCACGGCGGATACCCATGCAGCGACGCGCCGCACATGTTTCGACATCTGCCGTCCGGACGCGCGATTCCCGAGTTGCCGCTGGGCGTGATGCGGATCGCCGGCCGCGGGCTCTGCTTCTCGGGAGGCGGCTACATGCGCGTGCTGCCGCTCTGGGTGATCGAGCGCGGATTCGCGCACCTCGAGTCCCGCGGCATTCCGGCGGTGGTGTATCTCCACCCGCGCGATTTCGCGCCGGATTGCCCGCGCGTTTCGATGCCGCTGCATCGCAAGTTCAAGTGCTACGTCGGCATGGCCTCGACCATGCCGAAGCTCGAGGCACTCCTCGCTACGCGTCGCTTCGCACCGTGCGGCGAGATTCTCGGTGCGAGGGGATTGCTGGAAACGCCAGGGCCGCGCGCGGCGTAAGGACGACCGATGCCCGAAGACCTGACGCAATCCCCTGCAGACGCCGAGGCACTTCGGTCGCGCCGGCGGAGTCCGTACTCGCTTCGTGAGAAGCTGGCGCGGCTTGCGTGGGGATGCGTGCAGTCGACGTTGTTCCGATGTTCGTTCCACAACTGGTACGGCTTTCGCCGAACCGTGCTGCGCGCGTTCGGCGCGACGGTACATGACACCGCAAACGTCCGCCGCACCGTCCTCATCGAGTGTCCGTGGAACCTGGCGATCGGCGCAGAGAGTTCCGTTGGCGATCGTGCGATCCTCTATTGCCTTGGCCCGGTCACGATCGGCGCGCGCGTGACCATCTCGCAAGGCGCGCATCTCTGCGCAGGCAGCCATGATTCGCGCAAGGCGGCGATGCCGCTCGTGCGTCCCCCGATCGACATTGAGGACGATGCGTGGATCGCGGCCGACGCCTTCGTCGGGCCGCGCGTGCGCGTGCGCGAAGGCGCGATTCTCGGGGCCAGGGGGGTCGCGCTTGCAGACCTTGACGCGTGGTCGATCTATCTTGGCAATCCGGCCGAGCGGGTCCGTGCCCGCGAGTTCGAGCGACGACCCCGGGCATCGGACGGCTGAACGTGCGCCGCTGCTATCCTTGGCGCTGCGAGACGAGCACCGATGCCCATGCGCCTCTACAACACGCTGACCAAGTCGATCGATGAGTTCAAGCCGCTGTCGCCTGCAGGCGACGTGACCTTCTACTCGTGCGGACCGACCGTCTACGACGACGCGCACATCGGGAACTTCCGCTCGTTTCTCAACGCCGACGTGCTGCGGCGCGCGCTCGAGTTGCACGACTTCCGCGTGAAGCACGTGATGAACATCACCGATGTCGGCCACATGACCGACGACGACGTCGCCGACGGCGGCGGCGAGGACAAGATGGCGGTCGCGGGGCGGCGCATCGCCGAGGCGAAGAAGGCGGGCAAGCTTCCGGTGAGCGCGGCGATCGATCCGACCGATCCGTATGCGATCGCGGAGTTCTACGCGCAGCGCTTCCTCGAGGATGCGCGGTATCTCGGCCTGAAGGTGGCGATCGAGGAGCGCGCGAATCCAGCGCTGATGCCGCGGCCGACGCGGTGCGTGCCCGAGATGATCGCGCTCGTCGACCGCCTTCTCGTGCGCGGACACGCGTATGTCGCGAAGGACGGCGTCGTCTACTTCAGCGTGCAGAGCTTTCCCGCATACGGGCGCCTTTCGGGCAACACGCTCGACAACCTTCGCGAGGGCGAGGGCGGCCGCATCAGTGCCGAGCACCAGGCGGTGAAGAAGCACCCCGCCGACTTCATGCTGTGGAAGCCCGATCCGACGCATCTCATGCGTTGGCCGAGCCCGTGGGGCGAAGGCTATCCCGGCTGGCACCTCGAGTGCAGTGCGATGGCGAAGATGCTGCTCGGCGACGAGATCGACGTCCACTCGGGCGGCGAGGACAACATCTTCCCGCACCATGAGTGCGAGGTGGCGCAGAGCTGCTGCGCGAGCGGCCATGCGTTGTTCGCGCGTTTCTGGTTCCACACGCGGCACCTCCAGGTCGAAGGCGAGAAGATGTCGAAGTCGAAGGGGAACTTCTTCACCGCGCGCGACCTCTTCGCGAAGGGCGTGACGCCGGCTGCGCTGCGGCTCGAGCTCGTCCGCACGCACTACCGCACGAACTCGAACTTCACGATGCAGGGGCTGCGCGACTGCCAGCGCATGATCGACCGGTGGGCGGCGGCGCGCGCGGCGCTGCTGCAGCGTTCGGGCGGGTCGGGCGCAGGACCGTTTGAACGCGCGCTGGTCGAGTTCAAGGAAGCGATTGGCGACGACCTCAATCTTGCGCGCGCGATCGCGGCGCTGAACACCGCGATCGGAGAGACGCCGGCAGGAGATGCGAAGGCCGAGCTCGCCGCACTCCATGCGATGGATTCCGTGCTCGGCGTGTTCGAGCGCAACGCACCGCTCGCGTCGGCCGCGGCCGATGACCTCGCCGCGAAGGTCGAGGCGCTTCTCGACCGCCGCCGCGCCGCGCGCGCCGCGAAGGACTGGGCCGAGAGCGACCGCGTCCGCGACGAGCTGACGGCGCTTGGCGTCCGCATCAAGGACGGCGCGCAGGGGACGACCTGGGAACGCGTTGTCTGATTCTGCGCGCGGAGCGCCGATCTTCGTCTTTCTTTGACCGCAGAGACGGCATTTGCCGATCTCGTTGCTATACTGAGCATGTCAGCATCAAGAGCAGCGGAGCAATCCGCTCGGCAACCGAGTCCTGATCCGACCACGGTGCCAAATCGATGCGGCTCGAAAACGGCTGAAAAACAGCCAGAAACGAGCACAATCGAGGATCATGCGAGGATCGCGGCGAAAGCCGCCCCTGCTCTTGATTCCTGACGCGGTGCGAACGGTTCATCCGACGCATGTGGCGTTGGCCGAGCGCACCGCGACAACCAAGAGTGCATCCAGAGCGATGCGCGTGTCGTTCAGAAGGCCGTTGGCGCAACCACGGCGTGAAGGCGATCGCGCATCCGGCAACCGGCCGCGAGGCACGGTGCCTGCATGATGTGGGCGACGCCGATCGGCGCGTCGTCAACCTCGCGCGCCACGCGCATCGCTCTGGGCACTCGCTTTGGCCTTGAAGGCCGAGGAGCGTGCTGTGACCGCGATCGACCCGGGAACCGAGCAGGCCAGCGCCGACAAGCAGCAGGGGTTCATCACGCTCAATGCGCCCGCTGTGTTTCAGTTGCTGCTGTTTGGCCCGCAAGACGAGGTGCGCGCATCTGCGGCGCACGCGCTCGAGCCGCTCATCGCGGCCGATCGGCAGCGTATCCAGTGCGTCGGTGCGAACTTCGATGCGCTTCCCCGATGGGAGCAGGTCATGGGTCTTCTCGTTGCCACGATGATCGAGAGGTTCCCCGAGCAAACCCCGTCGTGTGGTGTCGACCTCGATCGTCCGTCGTCCAGCCCGCAGAGGCCGCAGCCCAGTGAGCGCCTGCCTCCACGGATCTTTCGCTACACGACGGATCCCGAGTTGCGCAGGGCGCCGTACCGCACGGGCGTCGAGGAGATCGTGTCGCGACGCGTCACCTATGCGATCGACACCTCGCGCACTGCGACGCTCGCGTCCTACGCGGAGCGGTCGTGGCTGGACCTCGCCGCGAACATGCCCAGCGGCGGAGCGAGCTGGTCGGTCGACGACGGGGCCTTTGGAATCTCGTTCGCCATTCCTTACAAGATCTTCCGGGCACGGAGCGGTTGGCAGCGCGTGCGGCTCTTATCGCCAGATGGGAAGGTCGTCGCCGAGTCGAAGCGCGAGGGGAAGTGTCCGCTGAAGGGGTGGGACCTCGACCCAGCGCTTCTGCTGCGCCTCGCGGCGGGAGCGCTGCAGGGATATGTGTTGGAGCGGTGGCATGAGGCGCAGCGTCCCCGGTGGGACCGACATTCGCGCTGCGTGGTGACGGCCGAGCTCGGCGCGTCGATCGAGGATCCGCCGATCGTGATGATGGCCTACGGTCACGTCGCGCAGCAGACGACGATCGACCGGCTCGCTTGCAACCGTCGCATCTCGTTCCCGCTCCTCGGCGGTGCCACGCTCGAGAGTCTCGATGCGATCGCGCGCAGGATCGGCGTCTGGCACGGCGATTCGCTGCGCGGGTCGTTCACGCATCATCCGTTGCGCCAATGCCCGTGCATGGAGGCCGCCTGACATGCGTGCATGCGAGGCCGACATCGGTCCGGCGATCACCGAAGTGGCCATGCGCGAGCGCACGGCGTCATCGGGCAGCAGCGTCCGTCCGCGTCTCATCGAGTACAGCCTGCTCGCATATCCCGAGGCGTTCGGCGTGAAGCTCGCGGAGATCCTCGCGGGAGCCCGCGAGTGCGTCCTGCAGGATGGCGACGCGGAATCGCGTGAGCGCCTCCTTTCCGCCCAGCCCATCGCAGAGGTGGAACCCGAGATCGCTCGCGTCCGACGTTTGATGGTGCGTCAGCCGAATGAGATGGAGCTCGCTGCGCCTGCGCTCGTCTATGCGGGGAGCAACTTGATCGTGATCGCGCTTGCGCATCGTTTGCCGCAGACGAGCAGCCGCCTGTTCGCAAGGCTTCAGGTCGGACGCAATCCAGAGTCCACGTCGGTGCAACTCACGCAAGTCCGCGCCACGACTGATCTCCTCTTGCGGTGGGCTGCGATCGGGCATGACTCGCTGCCCGACGCGGTGTGGGAGTGCAGCCCGCCGAGCTGGTTTGACGGGCGCCAGAGAATCGCAGTCGAGCTGATTCCGACGCCGGGCGCGTTCAACGAGGCGATGCTCATCGGGCACCATGGCGCGAGCCGTGTGCTTGTGCCGCACGTCGACTTCGACGCGCCGAGCCACGAGGTTGCCTGGAGGCGGACGAGCGTGATGCCGTCGGGATGGTCGTCTCTGCGCAGCAACACGCCGATGTCTGGAGGCACGCAGGGATGGTGGCATCGAGCGGGCTCGCCGCGGCCGATGGCTGGCGTGCGCGTTCCCGACGACAGTCACTTCGCGATGTGCGCAATGCGCACATGGACGCTCTCGCTTCACGACGCCATGTGGCTACGCGATGTCCTCGACCTCTCTGCCAACACAACGCATCAACAACTTCGACAAGGAGACCACGCGCCATGACACCCTCACAGATCCGCAAGAACCTCGACGCACTCTGGAAGACCCGCTGGCCCGCGTTCATCTGGGGTCCGCCCGGCGTCGGCAAGTCGGCGATCGTCGCGCAGCTCGCGGCCGAGCAGGGGCTCACGCTTGTCGACATCCGCGCGCCGCTCCTCGACCCGACCGACCTGCGCGGGATTCCAGCGGTGGTCGGCGATCGCGCCGAGTGGTTCGCGCCGTCGTTCCTGCCGCGCGAGGGTGCAGCGCCCGGCGTGCTCTTCTTCGATGAACTCAATGCGGCGCCGCCGATCGTGCAGGCGAGTCTCTACCAACTCGTGCTCGACCGTCGCATCGGCGAGTACCGCTTGCCCGATGGATGGCGCATCGTCGCGGCGGGCAACCGCGAGCAGGACCGCTCGGTCGTCTATCGCATGCCTGATGCGCTTTCGAACCGCTTCGTGCACCTCGACTTCAATCCATCGTTCGACGACTGGCGCGTGTGGGCGGTCGGCCGCAAGCTGAATCCGATGGTCGTCGCGTTCCTATCGCTGCGCCGTGAGTTGCTGCACAAGCCTGGAACCGCCGAGCGCGCGTTCCCAACGCCGCGTTCGTGGGAGATCGCGGCCGACATTCTCGACGCGTTCGGCGCAGACGTGGCTGCGGACGACGCGCTTGCGGGCGCGGTCGGAACAGGGCCCGCGATCGAACTGCGCAAGTTCATCCACAGCGAGCTGTCGACGGTGGAGGTCGACGCCGTGCTCGCAGAGCCAGAGAGCGCGCCGCTGCCGACGAAGGTGTCGAGCCTCTATGTGCTCGTCAGCAGCATCGCGCAGCGCGGCCGCGAGGAGGCGGTGCGCGTGATCGCCGGAAAGCTGCTCGCGCGGCTACCGCTTGAGTTTGCGACGGTTCTTGCGAAGGACATCCTCCGCGAGCATCCGCTCTTCGTTCGCGACGAGAACTTCAAGGCGTTCGTGACCACGCACAAGGAGGCGTTCGCATGACGATCGCACAAGGCCGCATCTCGCGTTTCACGCCGCCAGGCGACGCGCGCGCAGGCGAGGAGAGAATCGAGGAGCAGATCGAGGAGATCGCGCGGTCGCGCGTCGAGCGCGCGCGCATCGACATCCTGCTCGAGCATCCGTACTTCGCCGCTGCGCTGCTTGCGATTCCGCTTCGCGGGACCTCGGAAACGGTAATTCCCCAAGCTGTCGCGACGGATGGCGCGCGCATCGTCTATCGCTTCGACCTCGTCGCGGCCGTCGAGAGGCCGAAGGTGCGTCGGATGATCCTGCACGCGCTCGCGCATGTGCTGCTCAAGCACCCCGAACGCGGCGGATCGCGGGAATGGGGGCTCTGGACCATGGCGTGCGACATCGCGGTGGAGGAACTGTTCGACTCGCTCGGGATCCGCGCCATTGATCGTCCGCAAGACTTCGCGAGGTTCCGCGGGAAGCCGGCGGAGGCGATCTACGCGGAGCTCGAGGCGAGTCGGCGCACAACCTCTCGTGTGCCTGCACCTCTTGACGGCATAATGCCGCCCCTGCGCGAGTCGAACTCCGAACCGCTTGAGGACGCCGCACCCTACCCCAATGGTTCCGAGGATCCATGGTCTGCGGCTCGCGAGGCGTTTGATCGGGCCACCGCGGACGCGACGATGCCGACTCCGCGCGAACTCGCGCACCTGCAGCAAGACTTCAGAAGCGACCTCGGCGGCGCGCTCGGGAAGTCGGCTGGAACCACGCCGGGACACGGCAGTGCGGAGATCGACGCCGCGCGCGAGCAAGTGTGTTGGCGACAGAGGCTCGCGCGATTCATGCGCGAGCCGATCGACCGCGAATGGTCGTTCGCGCGGCCGAACCGCAAGCATCTCTGGCGTGGGCTCTACCTGCCAGGGCCGACAGAGATCGAAGGCGGCAAGTTCGTCGTGGCGATCGACACCTCGGGCTCGATGTCGGACCGCAGCCTGTCGCTTGTGCTCGGCGAGGTCGACGCCATCCGCCGCAGCTGCACGTGCGAGCTGACCGTGCTTCAGTTCGACGCGACGATCCATGCGACGGCTGAGTTCTCTCGGTGGAGTGACGAAGATGCGCAGATCGGCTCGACGAAGGTGATGCGCTTCTTGGGTCGTGGCGGGACCGACCTGCGGCTGCCGTTCACCTGGGCTGAGAACGAGCGCCGCGCGGGACGCAGCATCTCGGCGCTGATCGTGTGCACCGATGGATACGGCCCATTGCCGCCGTGCGCGCCGGATGGGCTGCCTGTCCTCTTCATCCTGACGCGGGTCCATTCGGCGCCTGCGTTTGGAGAGCAGGTCGTGCTCTCGCGCTGACGGATTCCTCCGCGCTTCGCTGCGCTGCGCGTTGCAGACATGCGCTCATCGCTCTTCTCGCCACTCCCCACGGAACCCACATGCTTTCCCACGATCAACTTGCACCGTTCGCCGACCTCGCCGGCAATCATTTCTTCGCACGCGCGAGCAAGACGCGACGGCGGCCAGGTGGTCGCGTCGAACGCATCTTTCTCGACGCGCCGGAGGAGTTTGGGATGGAGCTTGAACCGCTGCTGAAAGCTGCGCGCGCATCGGTCCTTGCAGACGATCCGACGGCGCTTTCGCCGCGACCCCATGACGACGCTCGCGCTCGCGAGATCGTGCTTGCGAAGATCAGGCTGGAACGACGGATCACGGTTCGCGCCGATGGCTTCCCGCCGCTTCTCCATTGGACGCACCGTGGACTGTTCGTCTGTCTGCCCGTGAAGATTCCAGAAGCGGAGTCGCGTGCGGCGGTCCGCGTGTGGCTTCCGCGATCAGGCGAGTCGGCGTTTGCCTGCGCGGTGCGTGTCGACGAGAAGTCGTTTGAGATGGAGCCTGCGGTTCGAGAGTGGCGGGACGACGCGAGGCAGCGTGGCATCGATGCCATCGTGTGGCGCTGCGAACTTCCGCGGTGCTGCGAGGCGAGCGTGCCGATCGTGGTTGAGATCGCGCCTGACCCACATGGATACATCGAGGGATTGAAGGCATCGCATTCGGGCACGGCGGTGATCGTCGTCGGTGATCCGACCGGTGTCGGTCGCGTTGGAAGACTTGCGGACGACCCGCCGCCGTTCACCTGCATGCTGCCTTCAGGCTGGAACTATCTCAGGCCGGATCGTTCGCCCGGCATGTCGTCTGCGCTCTTTCCCAATGGCGCCGAGCGGAAGAGCGATGGAGTCTTTGTGCCCGACAACGGGCTGTTCCTTGCGTGCGCGAAGGCGACATGGACCGTTTCGCTTGAGGACGCGCTGCGCGTCGCATGCAGCGATTGAGCGTCACGAGTGCAGGCACCCGACCATAGACCGCGCCCATGACACGATTGCGCGGAGAAAGCGAGAGCGTTCGATGAGCTGGAAAGAACAGAGGAAGATTCTCGAGGCGGCTGGGATCTCGGTTGCGGAGAACCCCTGGTGGGCGAAGGGCATCTACGGAGCCACATTCGTGCCGCGGCGCGCGCCGGCGGATACGGAGGCGACACAACGCGCGTCGTCGGACGCACCGAAGCCAGTCGACGCGGCTCCCGAGGACGACGAAGCGCGGATCGAGGCCGATCGCGAGCGGGAGGAGGAGCGCAACGCGGCGCGCCTCCGACGATTCGGCGAGGGGACGATGGTCCGCATCTCCTCGAGGTTCCTGCAGGATCTGCTTGATGGGAGGTATGGGGACGACGGCTGGGTGATGGGCGTGGCCAGTTGCCTCGCCGCGAACTTGCATGATGAAGTGGCACCCGAACGTCGCGGGATGAACGCACGGCAGTCGGGCGTCGAAGTGAGCGGGTTGATCCCGCCGGATCTCGATGAACGCCGCGACGCCGACCGTCATGGCGCGTTTCAAGAGCCAGCCGATCGCACGCTCTGGATCTGCGTCGGCGACACGAATGTGGGCGACGAGATCAGATCCGAGCTCGCGCGGATCCAGGAGGCGCATCCCGTGCGCCCGCCGCGGCGGCGGTGAAGGCATCGCCCGTGATCGATGCTGCGGGAGCGTGGCGTGCCTTGATGCCGGATGCATCGGATGAGGATTGATCGCACACGCGTTGAATGCACTCGGATCACGCCGCACGAGAGTGCGAGTAGCTCGCGCGTACAACGCGGAGCGGCGAAGTCGCCGCATCGCGTCGGTGGACCATCAGCGGATGACGGCCTGCTGGCCCGTCGAGCAGTCGACGAGACGAATACCCTCCGACAGGCGCACCACTTTCACGCAGGAGTCGGTTTCGCCGAGGGCTTCCTCGAGTTCGGCGTCGGTCATGACGCGGAAGTCGAGGCGACCAGAATCCGTTGCCGCGATGCGCTGGAAGTCGATCTTGCTGAGGACATCGGTGACCGTCTCGAAGTCGAGTGCCAGCTTGCGCGTCTCGGTCGCCGGCGGATCACGCCGCGTGAAGAGCAGCGAGCCCATGGCTGCGACCGCGATCACGGCGCATGCCGTCGCGAACCGCGCGTTTCGCGCGCGACGCGCTCGCGCATGTTGCATGGCATCGCCCGCGCTCGCGAGGATCGATGCACGCATCGACTGAACCGACGGCCGCGTCATGACGCACCTCCTTCGCGCAAGCGACCCATGACGCGCCGAATCGCGCTTTCGATTCTCTGCGGCGTTGCGCCGATCACTCGCGCGATCGCGCGGATGCGCATGCCTTCGACATGACGGAGACGCAGGAGCGTGCGCTCGTCTTCATCAAGCTGGCCGAGGATCGCGTCGACCGATTCGTTGCCTGCATCGTCTGTGCCGACATCGCGAACCAATGCCGCGGTACCTTCGCGCCGGTTGCGGCGCTTCTCCGAGACGATGGTGTTGCGCGCGACATTGAGCGAGGTGACGCGCATCCATGCCATGAGCGCGGCGTGCGAATCGACAACAGGTGGATGTGCAGCGAGCCTCATGAACATCTCCTGAAGGCAGTCGAGCGCGAACGACTCGTCCCGGCGCGTGGTGCGTTCGATCGCGACCACGACTTCCTCTGCGCAGCGGTCGTACATCTCGGCGAGCGCTTCCTGCGAACCAGAGCGGACCGCACGCGTGACGCGTGCGGCCCACTCGTCGTCCGACTCTGTTTGCGCGTCCGCATGCACTACTTTGCCTTGGTGGCCGCGATGACATCATTGGCAAGACGCACCGCGTCGTCCGGCCCTTGCACGAACATCAGACTCGTCGGGGCGTGCAGTCGGATCTTGACCCCGTCGGTGAAGCCGGCCGCATCCATGGCGAATCCGATCGCGTCAACGAGTCGCGACGCTTCATCGGGCTTGCCCCACTGCCGAACATCGATGACCAAGTGCCTGATCGCCCCGTCCCCGCGTGTGTTGCGCGAAATCGTGATGGCGGACATCGATCCGTCATCCTTCACGGTTCGTGTGGAAGTGGGATCGATGGAGGCCTGGGTCACGACGAAGACGGAGATCTCGGAGCCCGGCTGGAGCGGAAGCGTGGCCAGCATCTGGAAGAACACCTCGGGCGCCATGAGCTGGACCGAGAGAGCGGGAATGGACACCCCGGCGACGCTTGGGTCGCCGAGCACCACATTGCATGCAACCTGCTTCTGCACCGCCGCGATGAGTTCACCGAGGTTGCCGCCGTTCCACGAGATGTTCACGGTCCTTGCGCGCAGTGCATCTTCGGCAGCTCGCTGGCGTACCCGCTCGTCGCCTTCAGCCTCGAGACGCTCCTCTCGGAGCTGCTCGAGCTTGGCCATGCGGAGCTGCTTGATCCGCTGCGCGAGTGACTGGTTGAGGTCGCTCGCGCGACCCTTGGCTTCTTCGACCTGCCAGCGCGGTCCTTCCAGAAGGAGCGTGCCGGTCACTTCGTCGAAATGGATCTGAACCTCCGAGCTCCGCACCCTGATCGCGGTATGCAGCGTATCGACGAGGCTCTGGATCGCCGATTGGCTGCTTGGCTCTCCCAAGCTTGTCAGGACGAGGGTCGTGGCGTCGAGCTCAACCGTTTCGAGTGTCCATTCGCTCTCTGGCTGTTGAGCCAGTTCAACCTCGAGCTTGCTTGCCCCCTCCCTTGCAGCCGCGCGGTCGGCATCCTGATCGAGCAGCTGGCTCTGCTGCATCAGCCGGAGCATGTCCCTCCGCATCTCGGAGAGCTGCGCCATGCGCTCGGGCGTGATCGGCTTCGCAGGTGGAGTCGTCTGCATCGCGCTCGCCGTGGAGGTGGCGAGGAGGACGGCGGCGGTCAGGGTGGCGATGCGGGTCGTGAACTTGGTTCGGATCTGGTGCATGGGAGATGGTCCTTTCAGCACATAAACCGCGCCGGCCCCGCGAATCCGTCGGTCAGGATGAAAAAACCGCGAAACTGTCTCCCGCCGTCACGCCGTCGGCGGATCCGTCCGCATGAACGGCGCGCACTTCGCGATTCGCGTGCCGGCCTTGAGGCCGCCCCAGCGTGCGACGTCGGTCATGCCGCCGCCGCCGAGCGTCGACCCGTACGCGGCGAGCACTTCGTCGCACTTTGCGGGCATGATCGGCGACAGGAGTACCGCTGCGATGCGCACGCCTTCGGCGCACGCCGCGAGGATCTCGGCCACGCGCGGCAGGTTCGCGGGGTCCTTCGCCAGTTTGAACGGGGCCGTCTCGTTGATGAGGAGGTCGACCGCGCGCACGATCGAGAGCGCTGTGTCGGCGGCCTCGGCCAACTCAAAGGCTTCGTAGTGCGCAAGCGTCTTCTTCGCGCTCGCCTCGGTGAACGCGCTCCAGCTCGGCGCGCCCGCCGCGGCCGAAACGGGCATCGCGGCCGTCTCCGCCGCGGGCATCGCGCCGCCGAAGTACTTCTCGATCATCGAGCTCGTGCGGCTCGCGCAGTTCGCGAAAGTGTTCACGAGCTGCGCGGTGTAGATCTCGTGGAAGTGCTTGTCGTTGAAGTCCGCGTCCTGCGTGCCGAGCGGGCCCTGCGTCGTCATGTACCAGCGCCACGCGTCGACGCCGTACTTCGCGAAGAAGCCGTCGATCGTCTCGAGGTCGACGAAATTGCCGAGCGATTTCGACATCTTCTGGCCGTTGCGGATCCAGAACGAGTGCGCGTACACGCACTTCGGCATCGGAAGGTCGAGCGCCATCAGCATCGCGGGCCAGATCACCGCGTGGAACCAGAGGATCTCCTTGCCGATCACGTGGTACTCGGGCGGCCAGTACTTCGCGCGGTCCTTCGCGAGCGCGCCGCCCGCGTCGCCAAGCCCGAGCGCGGTCGCGTAGTTGAAGAGCGCGTCGATCCACACATAGATGACATGCTCGGGCGCATTCGGCATCGGAATGCCCCAGGTGAAGTTCGTGCGCGTGACGGGCACATCCTGCAGCCCGTCGCGCAGGCGGCCGAGCACCTCGTTGAAGCGGCCTGCAGGCCGCACGAACTCGGGGTTCGCCTTGAAGAACGCCTCGAGCTTCGACTGGTACGCGCTGAGCCTGAAGTAGTAGTTCTTCTCGGTGGCGCGCACGAGCGGCTTGCCGCTGATTGGGCTCTTGTACTCGAGCTCCTTCGCGCGCAGCTCGGTGATGTACTCCTCCTGCCCCTCGTCATACCACCCATTGAACTCGCCGAGGTAGATGTCGCCCGACGCAAGCAGCCGTGACACAAACGCCTGCACCTGCGACTCGTGGCGCGGCTCGGTGGTGCGGATGAAGTCGTCGTTCGACAGGTTGAACGGCCCGAGCAGCTTGCGGAACTCTGCCGAGTTCTCGTCTGCGAGCGCCTGCGGCGTCATGCCGCGGTCCTTCGCGCTCTTCTCGACCTTCTGGCCGTGCTCGTCGGTGCCCGTGAGGAAGAACACGTCGCGCCCGTCGAGCCGCATCGCGCGCGCCCAGACATCGCACAGCGTTGTCGTGTACGCGCTCCCGATGTGGGGGCGGTCGTTCACGTAGTAGATCGGGGTCGTGATGTAGGCGGGACGGGCGGACGATTCGGACGGGGCGGACATGTCGAGGATCGTACAGAACGGAGGCACCCGACCGTCGAACCGCCCGGATGCGCCGTAGGATGCGGCGGTGAGCACCGACGAGCGGACTTCTCCTCGAATCGACCATGCCGATGGCGCGCCCACCGCCGTCGAGCGAGGTGGCCGCGCGCTTTCGAGCGACACGAGCGTCCCCGCGATCGTCGCCACGATTGCCCTCGTCATTTTCGCCGTATTCATCGGGGTCTACGGACCTCGCATCGGCAACCGACAGCAGTTGCCGGGAGGCACCACGCTGCTCGAGCTGGCGAGCGCGCTCGGTGGGAAGCACGCCAACGAATCGGTGGCGGCGCTGCAGCTCTTCCGCGACGAGCCGAAGGGCCGCGAGGCCGTTGAGGACGACCTGCGCACGATCCTCGGACGCGATTGCCCGCTTCCATCGCTTGAGGGCGATCGCATCTCCTGGCTGCGCGCAACCCGGATCCGCGTGCCCGGCGCGACGGGGGCGCAGGTGTTCCTGCGGGTTGGCGCGAAGGCCGAATCCGACTACGCAAGCCTGTTCATCCTCGACGATGAGGATCGCTTCACGGTCTTCGATCCGTTTGGCCGCCCGCTTGCGATGCCGGAAGGGGAAGTGTTCTCGGTCGGTCTGCCCGGGGAGACGCCGGCGTCGGTCATGCACATCTTCCGCGAGGGCGGAACGGTGTATGGCGTGTACGCGGCTCGGCGGGAGACGACGGACGCACTGGTGGCCGCGACGCAATCGGCGCTCGCAGGACGCACGCGCCCGTAGCCCCGTCCGCCAGGGACGCGCAAGAACAACGGGATTGCCGCTGCGGCGCGAACCTCGGCGGTGCGACCGACGAACTGACCGACGAACTGACCGACAGGCAACGGTGGCGGGATTTCTCGCGTTCTCTTGCCTTTCGGCGTCCTCAGCCGATACTCAGATGGCATCCGCACTGCGTTGAGCGGGGGGTGCGTTCGACAGGAGCAGAGCATGGAGCTTGAGCGCATGCGGTTTGACGATGGGTCGATCGGTTCGGTTCTCTCGGCGGGTTCGTCCTGCCGTCGCGTGGCGCTGTGTGCCTGCGTCTCGCTGTCGCTCGTCGTAGCCGAGGCCGCCTTCGCGCAGACGCGCGTCGAGCCGACCCGTGCCGGCGGCGCGACCGCTGTGTCGAGCCGACCTGC
>JBIKXP010000212.1:0-5406 GCA_044355685.1 Phycisphaerales bacterium | reverse complement strand
CCAAAGAATCGCGCGGCGCCCGGATGGCAAGGAGGCGAAACGAAGCTGTATCCGCAGTGATACAGCGAGTTGAAGCCGACGCGGCCAGCCGGGCGCCGCGCGATTCGACGTCCGGGGATCCATCAGACAGAACCTAGAAGGAGCATTCACCAGAGTGGTCCAAACTCACGATTTACGAGAAGGACAGCCGTTTCGAGGGCCGTGTGTTGCGAAAGCACGAACCGTCAATAGATTTTCAGAGCGACCGCTCTCGGCCAAGCCCTTCCAAGGTTTGCCCGAGGCCCGGTCCGGCCCGCGAGGTTCGTCTTGAGTTCTCAACCAAATCGAAAGCAGTGTTCATGCGCCGCTCTACCTTGAGTTCGATCTTCTGCGCAGGTCTGTGGTTCGCGCTCGCCGGCCCCGCCTTCGCGCAGTGTGGCGGCACCACCGTCACGGATTGCTGCGTCGAGCACTTCGGGCCAGGCTGCTCGGATCAAGCCTGCTGCCAACTCGTCTGCACCCTTGACCCGCTCTGCTGCAGTTCGAGCTGGGATTCCTTTTGCGCCGCATCGGCGCTCGCGAACTGCGCGGCGTCGGCATGCGGCGGCGGCAACGGCGGCGGACTGTGTGGCGACCCGAATCCGAACGACTGCTGCGCGGTGAACGAGACTCCGGGCTGTTCCGATCAGAACTGCTGCGTGCTCGTCTGCTCGGTCGATCCGTTCTGCTGCGAACTGCAGTGGGAGCAGGCTTGCGCCATCACGGCCCACAGCCTGTGCGACATCTGCGAGCCCGACTGCAGCAGCGCCAAGAACCCCACGGTCGTAGGGCTGGGAGAGAACGCCTTCTTCAACGAGGCCACCTACTGCGATATCGACCTGACCGACCGCTGCTCGGCTGCATCGGGCGACTCCATCATCTGGAGTGCAAACTACTTCTCGTTCACGCCGAAGGAGTCGGGCGTCTACAACTTCTCGACGTGCACGGCGTCGTTCAGCGGCTACTTCAGCGAGATCGCGGTGATGAACACCGCCGATCCGAGCGACGGGGTGGCCGGCTGCTCGGAACCGGCTTGCAGCGGCCTGAGCGGTTGGGTTCCCGACATCGAGCTCCAGGGCGGCCAGACCTACATCATCGCGATCGGCTCGCAGCAGTCCTTCTTCCCGCCGAGTGGCGAAGGGACCCTCACCATCGGGCGTCAGGATGGCGCGTGCTCGAGCGCCGTCGAGGCCGCCCTCGGCTTCAACGTTTTCGACATGCCGGCCTACGAGACCGCCTACATCGATCTGCGGAACACCGAGTTCGCGGAACTCAGCGCGATGCAGCAGATCTTCAACGCAAGGTTCTTCAGGTTCACGCCGAACGAGTCGACCCGCTACACGGTGTCGACCTGCGGTCAGGTGGACTTCGACTCGGAGCTTGCCATCCTCAGGGGATGCTCCGTCGCGGACGGCGTGGTTGCCGCCAACGCAGAAGGAACTTGCGTCGTACAGGCGGGAACCTTCGTCGTGACGAGCACCCTCGCGTCCCTCATCGGGGTCGAGCTCGAGGCGGGGGTCGAGTACTACATCGTGGTCGGAGGGCGCCTCCCGACGTCGCGCGGACCCGGATCGCTCGAGATCAAGCGGTTCGAGCCTTGCCCCCTCGATGTCCCGAACACCTTCGACGACGAGTCCTGCGGCGCATCGGACCCAGACGACGCGGATTGCAATCCGCAGCCGCCCGAGCGACTCGAGCCCGGCGACATCCTCCAGGGAACGTTCTGGACATCGATGCCCACGCCGGAGACGATCTTCAACTTCAGGGACAAGGACCTCTACACGCTGGTGGTTCCGACGGCGCAGACGGTCGGGCTCACGCTGCGCTCCGAGATCCCGGCCGTCGTGGGCCTCCAGTCGGCTTGCGGTCCATCGGACATCTTGGCCACGACGGATCCGCTCGCGATCTGTGCGGGAGAGCTCGTCATCACGCTCGATGCCGGCGAGTACTACCTGTTTGTATTCCCGTCGATCTACGCTGACGGCTTCGGGTGCGGCGAGCGGCTGTCCAACCTCTACACGCTTTCCATCAGCGGTGCAGGCAGCGGAGGTTGCCCGGCCGACATCGACGGCGATGGGAGCGTCAGCTCGAGCGATCTCGGCATCCTGCTCTCGGCGTGGGGCACGGGCAGCGCCGCGGCCGACCTCGACCGCGACGGCAGCGTCGACTCGAGCGATCTCGGCATCCTGCTCTCAAGCTGGGGCGGGTGCTGAACGCCGCGCGCGCGGGGCCGTGCCTCCCGTGATTCGTTACGATTGCGCGGGTCAAGGACCGAATTCCCCGCGCAACCAACGGATCCACGGCTCACATGGCTGTTCGCATCGCTGACCTCTTCGCCAACCACGCCTCGCACCTCGGTTCGACGGTCACCGTCCAAGGGTGGGTCCGCACCCGCCGCGACTCGAAGGCGGGCATCTCCTTTGTCGCGTTGACCGATGGTTCATGCTTCGACACCGTGCAGGCGGTCGTGCCGAACACGCTCGCGAACTATGAGTCCGAGGTCCTCAAGCTGACCGCGGGCTGCTCGGTCGAGATCACGGGGACCGTGGTCGCGAGCCAAGGCAAGGGACAGTCGGTCGAACTGCAGGCGACCGAGTGCAAGGTGTACGGCCTCGTCGACGACCCCGACACCTATCCGATCTCACCGAAGCAGCACTCGTTCGAGTATCTCCGCGAGGTCGCGCACCTCAGGGCGCGCACGAACACCTTCGGCGCGGTGGCGCGCGTACGGCATTCGCTCGCGATGGCGGTCCACCGCTTCTTCCACGAGCAGGGCTTCCTCTGGGTGCACACGCCGATCATCACAGGCAGCGACTGCGAGGGCGCAGGGCAGATGTTCCGTGTGTCGACGCTCGACGCGCTCAACCCGCCGCGCACGCCCGAGGGCAAGGTCGACTACACGCAGGACTTCTTCGGGCGCGAGACGAACCTCACGGTGTCCGGGCAGCTGAACGTCGAGACCTGGTGCATGGCGCTCTCGAAGGTGTACACCTTCGGGCCGACCTTCCGCGCCGAGAATTCGAACACCTCGCGGCACCTCGCCGAGTTCTGGATGATCGAGCCCGAGATCGCGTTCGCGGATCTCCATGTCGACGCGAAGCTGGCGGAGGACCTCCTCAAGTACATGTTCAAGGCTCTGCTTGCCGAGCGCATGGACGACATGAAGTTCTTCGCCGAGCGGATCGACAAGAACTGCATCGAGCGGCTCGAGAAATTCGTGAGCGCGGACTTCGCAAAGCTCGACTACACCGACGCGATTGCCGCGCTTGAGGACGCCGTCAAGAAGGGCGTGAAGTTCGACTACCCCGTCAAGTGGGGCATCGACATGCAGAGCGAGCACGAGCGCTGGCTGACCGAGACCTACATCGGCCGCCCGGTCGCCGTGATGAACTACCCGAAGGACATCAAGGCGTTCTACATGCGCCAGAACGACGACGGAAAGACCGTCGCGGCGATGGACATCCTTGCGCCTGGGATCGGTGAGATCGTCGGCGGCTCGCAGCGCGAGGAGCGGCTCGAGCGGCTCGACGCGCGCATGGACGAGATGGGCCTCCATAAGGCCGACTACTGGTGGTACCGCGACCTGCGGCGCTACGGCACCGTCCCGCACGCGGGCTTTGGCCTCGGCTTCGAGCGCGCGATCATCTACGCGACCGGCATGGCGAACATCCGAGACGTGATCCCGTTCCCGCGCGCGCCGAAGACGGCGGCGTTCTGATTTTTCTCACGGAGGCACGGAGGCGCAGAGGATGAAATGAAGACAAGCCTTCCGAAGCCCGCACGCGCACTGCGCGAACGGACTGGAAGGCTTGATCTCCGTGCCTCCGTGCCTCCGTGAGAGGCCTAGAGACCATCAGCAGCACCACCGTCGCTCAGATCGTGAACCCGACGACGGTCTTCGTACCGTCCTCCCCTTCGATCTCGATCCAGAGCTTCGAGCCCTCGGGCATCGGATTGGGAACTTCGCCGTGCGTGTGCCAGTGGCCGTCCTCGACCTCGCACTTCGCCTTCAGCGATCCCTTGCCGTCCTCCGTGCCGAACCAGAAGCGCACCGCCTTGCCCTTCGACCCGCCGTCGACCCAGATGTCGACAGGCACATCTCCGCCCGGCTTGATGTCGCCGTCGCGCGAGACCTTCACGGTGTAGGGGCCGGCCTTCTGCTCGCCCATCTGGGTGGTCGCGCCGTGGCCGTCGTCCTTGCCCATCTTGCCGTCTTCGGCGTGCGCGTGGTCGTGGTCGTGGTCGTGATCGTGGTCGTGCGCATGGTCATGGTCGTGCGAGTGGTCGCCCGCCTTCGCAGCGGCGGGCGCTTCCTTCTTCTCGCAGCCTGCGAAGACAGCGAGTGCGAGGGCGCAGCAGGGAACTCCGAGCAATTCAGTCATGTTCTTCATGGCTTCTCCTTCGATGAAAACTTGGGTTCACGCGAAATCCGGAACGCGAGCGCATAGCCCGCGGGGACGACGAAGAGATTGAGCAAGGTCGACGACACGAGCCCGCCGAGCACCACGATCGACAGCGCGGCGAGGAGCTCGCTACCCGGCTTGTTTCCGCTCATCGCGAGTGGAATCAGGCCAAGCGCCGCCGTGAGCGCAGTCATCAGGATCGGCACGAGGCGCTCCATCGATCCGCGCACCACCGACTCGGCGCGCGTGCAGCCTTCGTGCTCCTCAAGATGCGCGTAGTGGTTGACGAGCAGGATGCCGTTGCGCACCGCGATGCCGAAGAGCGTGACGAAGCCGACCATGCTCGCGATCGAGATGACGGGCTCGACATAGCGCCCGTCGCCGAGACCGAAGAGCGCCAGCGTGTTGCCGACGAACGGCCGCGACTCGGTGATGTAGATCGCCGCCACGCCGCCGATCAGGGCAAGCGGAAGGTTCAGCATCACGAGCACCGCCGTGCGGCTGCGGCCGGTCGCGAGCTGGAGGAGGAGGAACATCGCGACCGCAACCACCCCACCCATGACGAGGATCGTGCGGCTGGCAGACTGCTGTGCCTCGAACTGCCCGCCGTAGTCAACGGTGCATCCCGCGCGCGCGACGATTGGGTCGACCTTCTCGCGCACGGCCTTCACGAGCTCGCCGAGGTTGTAGCCCTCGGCGACATTCGTCGAGACGATCGCCTTGCGCTGCGCGTTCTCGCGCGCGATGAGGTTGCTCGTGCGCTCGGGCCCGATGTCCGCGACCTCGCGCAGGCGCACGGTCGCGCCGCCCGCGCCGCGCAGCATCAGGTCGCCGACCTGCTCGATGCGCGCGCGCTCGTCCTCGGCAAGCCGCACGACCAGATCGATGCGCCGCGGCCCGTCGCTCACTTCCGCGACCGTCTCGCCGTAGAGCGCCTGCTGCACCTGCCGCGCGGCCGATGCGGGCGTGAGGCCGGCCGTGCCGA
>JBIKXP010000211.1:0-5437 GCA_044355685.1 Phycisphaerales bacterium | reverse complement strand
GCCTCGTTCGGGGCCTCGTTCGGACCGGGCGCGATCGGCGTTCCCGGCGGCGTCTGGAACGCAGCGAGAAGCGGGATGCTTGCGAAGGCAGAGAGAAGAAGCGTCTTGGCGATCATGCGTCCTCCGAGGTGCGACAATGTACCGTGCGCATCGCACGTGACGCACGCGGATCACGGGGAATTCGGGCCGGAGCTCGAGGCTCCGGTCGAGGGCACGCGGCGGCGCCGTTGCCCCGCGCAGCCCGCAACCATGTTTATGCCACCACGGCCTGAGCATCGCCACGGCAGTCGCTCGCCGCGACGAAGCCGTCCGCGACGCGCTGGATGCACTGCGCTCGGCCGAAGCTGATCGACTTCTCGGCCGCCACCTTCACCTCGTGGCCGCGGCGCGCGAGTTCGGCGAGCGTCTCGGCGGGGAAACCCGGCTCGACATCGAGCGCGAGCCCGTCGCTCACCTGCCACCGCGGCGCGTCGAGCGCAGCCTGGGGATTCGCGCGGTGATCCTCGAGCCGCGACGCGATCTGCAGCTGTCCCTGCGGCTGCATGTAGCCACCCATGCATCCGAACGCCACGTGCGGCCGAGCCGCTCCCGTCGCAGCATCGTGCTTCACCAGAAGCCCGGGAATGATGGTGTGGTACGGCAGCTTCGCGGGCGCATACTCGTTCACGTGACCCTTCTCAAGCGTGAAGCATGCGCCTCGGTTGTGCATCGCGATGCCGGTGCCGGGAATCACGATTCCCGAGCCAAATCCCTGGTAGTTCGACTGGATGAGCGACACCATGTTTCCATCGCGGTCGGCGGTCGTCAGCAGGATCGTTCCGCCCGTCTTCGGCGGGCCGTGGTGGAAGTCCTGCGCGCGCGCGGGGTCGATTTCTTCCGCGAGCGTCGCGAGCGCCGCGCGATCGAGAAGCGACGCCGTCGTCACGCGCATCGCAGCGGGGTCGCCGACCTCGCGATGCACGGTGCGGAACGCAAGCTTCATCGCCTCGGCGGCGAGATGCACCGCATCGGCGCAGTCGGGCGAGAGATCGCAGAAGCGCGGATTCATGCGGGAAATCTCGAGAATCCCGCGCGCGATCTGCGCTGCGATTCCCTGACCGTTCGGCGGAATCGCGCACATCGTCGATGCGGCAAAGGGCGCCTCAAGCGGCGTCACCCACTCGGCCTTGTGCGCGGCAAGATCGCGTTCGTCGAGCACCGCGCCGTCGGCGCGCGCGGCGTCGGCGATGCGGCGCGCGAGCGGACCCGTGTAGAACGACGCGCCCTCGCTCTGCGCGATCTCCTCGAGCGTGCGCGCGTGGTCGGGGAGGGCGATGCGTTCGGCCGCACCCGGCGCGCGCCCGTTCGGCGCGAAGACGCGCTTCCACTCGGCGAACGACTCGAGCGCTGGGTACGCGCGCGCCCAGAGATCGGCCGTGCGGGGCGCGACGAGGTAGCCATCGCGCGCGTAGCGAATGGCGGGCTCCATGAGGTCCGCGAAGGGAAGGCTTCCGAAACGCTTCCAAAGCGCCACCCACCCCGACACTGCGCCGGGCACCGTGACCGGTTCCCATCCGCGCACGGGCATGCCCCGCTTCCCGTCGAATGCACTCCGCGGCAAGCGCGCGGGCGAGCGACCCGAAGCATTCAGCCCCACCACTTCGCCATTGAAGATCGCAAGCGCGAACGCGTCGCCGCCAAGCCCGTTCGTGGTGGGCTCGAGCACCGCCATGGCCGTAGCCGTCGCGACAGCCGCGTCCGCCGCGTTGCCGCCGCGGCGCAGGATCTCGAGCCCGGCCTGCGCCGCAAGGGGCTGGCTCGTCGCCACCGCCATCGACCCGCAGACGGCGGGCCGGCGAGCGTCGTAGGGAAGACTCCAGTCGGTCGATCGCGCGTTCTCGGCTGTTTCGTGCATCGTGCGCTCCCGTAGGCGTGGCCTCCGTGGCCCTCCCGAGCCGCACAGCCTACCCTCCCTGCCGGTCCCGCCCGCGCGCGTTCGCACGGTTCGACCGACGCGCTGTGGTACAACACGCTTCGCGCCCTCGGGGTGCGATTGAGGATCAACGATGGCCGGAGTCAAGCAACCCTCGGACAAGAGCCACTTCCTGCTTCCCGACCTCGGCGAAGGCCTCGCCGAAGCGGAGCTCATCAGCTGGAAGGTCAAGGCCGGCGAGACCGTGAAGGAGTCGCAGACGCTCGCCGAGATGCAGACCGACAAGGCTCTCGTCGAGGTGCCGTCGCCCTGGGCAGGCACCGTCAGCGAGATCTGCGGCAATCCCGGCGACATCATCAAGGTCGGCGCCGTGCTCGTCCGTTACGGCGCTGCGAAGGCGACGGCGGCGCCCGCGCCGGTCGCTGTCGGCGCCGCGGCCGCGAGTTCGAACGGCAACGCCTGCATGTCGAGCCAGATCGCTGCTGGCGCGCCCGCCGCGGAAGGCGACCAGGGAACCGTCGTCGGCACGATGTCGGGCACCCTCACCGTGAGCGACCGCTTTGCGCGCCGCGCGCCAGAGGCCGCCGTCGCCGTGCGCGACGGCAAGGCGATGGCGACACCCGCCGTGCGCGGGCTCGCGAAGAAGTTCGGCGTCGACATTCAGAAGGTCCCCGGCTCCGGTCGCGGTGGACGCGTGACCGCAAGCGACGTCGCCGCCTTCGCAGAGGGTGGCGTCGCGACGATGGTGGAGCCGTCCGCGGCGGCAACAGGCTTCGCCCCGCGCGCGGCCGCGATCGCGCCAGGCTCGGTCTACATCGATCAGAACGATGTCGCGCAGCGCGTGCCATTCCGCGGCGTGCGCCGCAAGATCGCGGAGGCGCTCTCGCGCAGCGTGCAGACAGCCGTTCACTTCACCGTGGTCGACGAGGCCGATGTCACCGCGCTCGATGCAAAGCGTCGCGAATACTCGAAGGTCGTCGGCGACAAGCTTTCGATGCTCCCCTTCATCATGATGGCGATCTGCCGCGGGCTGAAGAAGCATCCGAGCCTCAACGCGATCATCGACGACGCGAAGGGCGAGATCATCCTCAAGTCGAACGTGAACCTCGGCTGCGCGGTCGACACCGACGCGGGGCTGATGGTGCCCGTCATCAAGAACGCCGGCGCGCTTGCGCCCGTCCAGCTTTCGCAGAGCGTGAAGACGCTCGCGGCGAAGTGCAAGGACCGCACGATTCTCCGCGAGGACTCGCTCGGCGGCACGTTCACCATCTCGAACGTTGGCAGCTACGGCGGCATGTTCGCGACACCCGTCATCAACTATCCCGAGGTCGCCATCCTCGCCGCCGGCCGCGCCAAGGAGCGCGTCTGCGTGAAGGACGGCAAGTTCTACGCAGGCCTCGTGCTGCCCTTGTCGCTCTCGTGCGACCACCGCGTGGTCGACGGCGCGGAGGGCGCGCGCTTCCTCAACACCGTCGTGAAGTTGCTCGAAGATCCGGACGCGCTGCTTTCGTGAGCCGCCCTTCGTCTGCGACAAGACAGCGAGGCTTCAACATGCGCACCGCACTGTCCGTGGCCCTGCTTGTGTGCGCGCTCTCTGCCTGCGCGTCGAACCAGCCGTATCTCACGCACGAGCCCTCGCGCCATTCGGTCGACGACTTCGCCGCGCCGAGAGGCGCGGTGTACACGGCGACGCTGCCGTTCAATGCGGGCACGGGCTACGCATGGACCGCGACGAGCTTCGACAAGAAGGTCGTGAAGCTCGCGGGCCAGTCGTCGCGCCGCGCGTCGGGCGAGGCGATGCCGGGCGGGCCGATGATCGAGGAAATCGGCTTCGATCTCGTCGGCAAGGGCGAGACGATCATCGTGTTCGAACTCAAGCGGCCGTGGGAGAAGGATGTCTCCGCGGTCGACACGCGATCGGTGAAGATCACGGTCAGGTAAGCGTGTGCCCGCGGTGCGGGAAGCGCCATGCAGTCAGTCATGATTCACAACCTCGCGGGTGAGTGCCGCGCGTTCTTCGCGTTCGAGACTGCGTTCTCGATCGACCTTGGGCGTGCGGCCGCGCGCTTTCCCGCAAGCGCGCGCGAGGCGCTGCCGCAAAGCCGCCGCCTGCCGGCAGACGCGGATTTCACGCAGAAGCCGCTGCGCGTCGTGATCGAGCGCGCGCCGATGACGCTCGGTGCGTGGCGCACGGAGAGCGCGGTCGAGGTCACGCTGTACGACTTTGGTGCGATGAGCGTGTCGTTCCGAATCGCGATCGACGGTGCGCCGGCGGAGCTGCGCGCGCTCGCGGCCGCGCTGTGGAACAACACGGCGCTCGCGGGAGCCGCGCGCGCGTGCGTCGACGCCGTGCTCGCAACGCTCGGCGATTCGGCGCTGCGGCCCGATGTGCGCGGCATGCCGGAGGACTACATCGTGTTCGTGGTCGACCCCGCACGCACGGGCGGTGCGGCACCCACGGTCGCTGCATTCGGCGCCGCGAACATCGCCGCGCTCGTGCGGCTCGAGGACAAGCCGCTGTCGGCCGAGGAGATCGCGGACGCCACCGCGCAGCCGCTTGCCTACGGCGAGCACGATCTCGTGCTCGTCGACTGGGCCGCTGCGTTCGTGGTCGATGCGGAGCCGGCGGCCACGCTCGCGGTGCTTGAGTTCGCGAACGTACAGCTCGTCGAGCTGAAGCACCTCGACAGCGAGCTCGACCGTGGACTCGACCAGATTTGGGCGATGGCGAACGACCGCAGCCTCTTCTCGCGGTTCCGGCTGCGCTCGAACCTTCGCAAGCTCGCAGAGCTCGAGCTCGAGGGCGCCGCGCTCTTCGATGGCGTGACCAACGCGCTCAAGCTGTTCGGCGATGCGTCGCTTGCACGGGTGCAGCGCGCGGCGGGCCGGCGCTTCCGCATCGAGGACTGGGAGAAGTCGATCGCGCGAAAGCTCGAGACGCTCGGCTCCGTGAGCACGCGGCTCGAGAGCCGTCAGTCGCAGTACCGCAGCGAGTTGCTCGAGTGGATCATCATCGTGCTGATCGCGTTCGAGGTCGTGAAGGCGTTGGTGTCTTAGGCGCTCGCGACTCGCTTCGCTTTCGCTCGCTCTGGTCAGCCTCGCCGCGAGTGAATCGCGGCGGGCTGGAGGGCGCGTTGTTTGAACGGTTGCGGCTGCGGCGGCTCCCTCCGGTGTGCGTCACGAAAGTCGCTCTCGACGAGCGCGCAGCGCGAGCACGGCACCGTGCAGGTCGACAGCCTTTCACGGGTGCCACGGCTTCCAGCCGTGCCGGAGTTCGACGGCTCACGGACCCGCACGCGGCACCACTGGAAGTGGTGGCACCCATGTGGGCTGTCGACTCGGGCGTCAGCAGCTCGGGCTTCGCCCTCGACGGCGAAGCCGGATTCTCTTCTCGACGGCGAAGCCGGATTCTCTTCTCGACGGCGAAGCCGGGCTCTCTTCTCGACGAGCGCGCAGCGCGAGCACGGCACCGTGCAGGTCGACAGCCTTTCACGGGTGCCACGGCTTCCAGCCGTGCCGGAGTTC
>JBIKXP010000210.1:0-5442 GCA_044355685.1 Phycisphaerales bacterium | reverse complement strand
TCGGCGTCGCCTCGAACCAGATCCACACGCTCTCGCCGTCGCGCACGGCGTTCACCTTCAGCGTGCCGCGCACCATGTCGAAGGCGGGCGAGATCGCCGGGTCGATCGCACCTCCCGTCGCCTTGCGGACATCCTCGAACTCAAGGCGAGCAAGCCAGCCCGGAAGCGACCGCACCGCCGCTGCCTTGCGCATGTCGGTCCACGCAAAATCACCGGCGGCGACGAGGCCGACGGCCTCCGTGGCCGTGAACGTCTTCCTGCCGTCGGCTCCCGCCACGCCCTCCGCCGCTCCCTCCACTACTCCCTCCACTACTCCCTCCACTACTCCCTCCACTACTCCCTTGATCTCAAGCCCATGCACCGAAACAGCATCGACCTCGCCCTCAGGAAGCGACAGCAGCTCTGCGTCGACCCAGCTCCTCGGCTCCACGTCGACCATCACCGAGCCAAGCACGCGCCAGCACTGGTCCTCGTCGAGACGGCGGACGAACTGCGAGCGCGGGTTGGCGCGCTCCTCGCCAAGCACAACTTCCGCGACGGGCTTGTCGCCGGCAAGGACACGCACACGCGCGCCGCGGCCCGATTCATCGGGCCACGCCAGCGCAAGCTCGCCATGCCGCTCGCGCCTCGCTGTCATACGCTGGTCGGTCGTCAGCGACTCGAGACCCGAGATGAGTCCCTTCACTTCCTCGAATCGCGCCGGGTAGCCGTCGCGCGATGCGACGGTCCAGTTGCCGCCGTCGCGCACGAGGATCACGTCCTTGCCTCCACGCGAAACCTCGATGCGATCGATCGACGCCTGCGCTTCGCGCAGTCCGACGACGAACGGACCGCCGGACTCCGCCTCCGCGGTCTTTGTTCCGCGGGTCACGGCGAACACGGCGAGCCCGACGCATGCCGCAGACGCCGCGAGGATCAGCGCCATGCTCTTGAGATTCGATCGCGAGGACGAAGTTGCCATGATCATCGGTCGGTTTCCTGCGTTCACGCCGCACGCTGGCGGCGATAGCGAAGCGAGATCCACATGGTGGCGAGCAGCGCCACGAAGAGCGGCCACGCGATGACGTTCAGCATCATCAGACCGGTTCCCGTCCGCTCGATCTCGGAGCGGAGCGAACGCTGCACCTCGCGGAGCTCTTTGCGTGCATCCTTCGACGTCTGCTGCAGTTTCTCGAGCTCGGTCACCTGCTCAGGCGTCAGCACCAGCACGCCGTTCGCGTCGACGCCGGCGGAGCCGCGCTCGCGCTGCAGCTCGTTGATGCGCATTTCGCCCTTCTTGATCTGATCCTCAAGCTCCTGCTCGCGGCGCAGATAGCGGGCCTCCGCATCCTTGCGCATCGCCTCGACCCGGTCAAACGGTCGCTGGTAGCGGCCGCGCGACTTGAGCCCCGACAGGAGCTGCGCGCCCGTCGCCTGCTCGAGCGCGTTGAATACGAACGCGCCGTTGTCCGCGATCGTGGCGAGCGCCCCCGTCGACTGATCGAAGCTCGTCCATGTCTCGTCGTCGAGCATGTCTGCGTCGGCGACCAGCAGGATGTTCGCCTCGCCCTTCGCGCGCGCGCCGTCCTCGCCCGGGTACATGCTCTCGATGGGGCCCTTGATGCGCGCCGCGAGGGCCAACGGCGTTCCGAGCGGCTTGAAGTCGCGCACGAGCCGATCGACCTCGCCGAAGAAGCCGAGCTTCAGCGTCTGCACCAGCTGCACGCGCTCGGTCGAGGTGATGACGTTCGTCATCGTCGTCTTGGCGTCGTTGCGCCGCACGATCGCGCCGGCCGCCTTCAGGTTCATCGCCGCGAGCGGGCCCGTCACCGGGTCGGCCGCGTCGAGCGCCGTCTTCTCAAGCGACAGCCAGCAGGGATGCGACATCTCCATGACTTGCCCGCCCTGCGAGCGGTACATGATCCGCGTCGCGTAGCCGAGGTCGGCGACCGCGTTCTCCGTGTCGATGCCAACGCCCCACTGTGCGAGGAGCGGTCCGATGTCATGCGTCGTTCCCGCGCCGGTCGAGCCCCTGTCGAGGCTGCGCGCGGCCGGATCCATCTCGCACCATGGGTCGGCGAACATGATGAGCGGCTTGCCCGAGACGGCCCACGCATCGATCGCGCGCAGCGCTGGTTCCGCGAGGCCGCGCGGCTGCACCACGACGAGCGCCTCCGCATCCTGTGGCACGCTCGGGGCGGCGGGATCGACGCGCCTCAGGTCGTAGAGGAGGTCGAGCTGCTGGAACAGCACGCTCTTCCCACCGCGACCCATCGGGTTCCGCGGGTCAAACGGCTTCTCCTCGGGAATGGTCGAGAGCACGGCGACAGACGGCTTCTTGTCGCGACCGACCGAGAGGATTCGCCGCGCGACTTCGTACTCGAGGAACGCCTCCTGCGACGGGTCGAGCCAGGGAATCGTCTCGGTCTTGTCGGTCGGTCCGCGCACCGCCAGGCCGAGCATCAGGGTGCGGCCGGTGGTGTCGAGCGTGCGCGGCGCAATCCCAGCGGCGCGCGCCATGTCCTCGGTCTCGCTGAACGGCTCCGGGTCGATCACGCGCAGCTCGAGGAGCCCATCGCTTGCGCCCACGATTTCCTCGAGAAACTCCTGCACGCGCTGCGCGTAGGCACGGATCGACGGCAGGTCAGCACCTTGCTCGCGCGTCCAGTAGAGCTCGATGCGCACGGGTTCCGGCAGCGAGGCGACAAGCGTGCCGACGCCGGGCGACACCGTGTAGAGACGCTCTTCCGTGACGTCGAGCCGTGCGCTGCGGAGCAGGAACCACGCCGAGGCGTTGAGCGCCACGAGCGCGGTGAGCACGCCGATGGTCGCGACGAGTGTGGAACGACGCTTGTCTGAGACAGCCATGGGATACCTACGGTCTCGAGAACCGGTTCAGTCTGACTTCTTCCAGTCGATGGCGAAGCAGTTGAGGATGAGGAACGCGGCGATCACCGTGATGAAGTAGAAGAGGTCGCGGAGGTCGATCACGCCGCGCATCATCGACTCGTAGTGCGTCAGCGCGCTCGTCGATGCGAGGCCTTCGACCACGACCTGCGGCGCCCACCCGCGGAGGAAGTCGATGACCGCTGGGAAACCCGCGAGAAGCAGCACGAAGCATGCGACCGCGCAGAGGACGAACGCGATCACCTGGTTCTTGGTCAGCGCCGACAGGAACGCGCCGATCGCGAGAAACGATCCGCCGAGCAGTGCGCTCGCGAGGTAGCCGACGGCGATCGCGCCGTGGTCCGGTTCGCCGAGCCACGCCACCGTGATCCAGATCGGGAAGGTGAGCAGGAGCGCGATGACGGTGAATGCCCACGCCGCGAGAAACTTTCCGAGCACGAGATCGCGCACGCCGAAAGGCAGCGTCATCGCGAGTTCGATGGTTCCGGTGCGGCGTTCTTCGGCCCAAAGCCGCATCGACACGGCGGGGACGAGGAAGACGTAGAGCCACGGATGGAACTGGAAGAACGGCCGCAGGTCGGCCTGGTTCCGGTCGTAGAAGCCGCCGATGTTGAAGGTGAAGAGTCCCGCGAGGAAGAGGAAGATCACCAGGAACACCGCGGCGAGCGGCGTCTGGAAGTACGAGCGGAACTCGCGGCGGAACACGACCGCGGTGCGCTGCATGGCGCCGAGCGCGACGGGCGCCGCTGAAGTGCCTGCGCTCATCGCCGGCCTCCCTTTCCGCGCGGCGCGTCGGCGCCGACGTCGCCCGTGGTCATGGCGCGGAACGCCGCATCCATCCGGTTTCGCGTCACGTCGCGCGGTGCGCGCGACTCCATCTCGGCTGGCGTCCCATCGAACACGATGCGTCCCCTGTTGATGACGACCGCGCGCGTGCATACCGCCTCGACTTCCTCGAGGATGTGCGTCGAGAGCACGATCGCGCGGTCGCCGCCGAGTTCCTTGATGAGTTCACGCACCTCGTGCTTCTGGTTCGGATCGAGCCCGTCGGTCGGCTCGTCGAGCACGAGGATGCCGGGCTCGTGGAGAAGCGCCTGCGCGAGGCCCGTGCGGCGCTTGTAGCCCTTCGAGAGCGTCTCAAACGCCTGCTTGCGCACGCCCTTGAGGTTCACCCGTCCGATCGCGCGCTCGACGCGGTCCTTCGCCTCGCGGCCGTGATAGCCGCGCGCCTGCGCCACGAAGCCAAGGAACTCCTCGACCGTCATATCGGGATACGCGGGCGCGCCTTCGGGCAGATAGCCGAAGGTGCGCTTGGCCGCGATCGGATCCGCGGCGAGGTCGACGCCGTCGAGCACGACCGATCCCGCGGTCGGCTCGAGGAACCCCGTGATCATCCGCATCGTGGTCGACTTGCCGGCGCCGTTCGGGCCGAGAAATCCAAGAACCTGCCCTGCAGGGACCTCGAGGTCGATGCCCTGCACGGCATGAATGTGTCCAAATCGCTTCTCCAGTTGTCTCGCGACGATTCGGCTTGCCATGCGCGCTCCGTGTTCGTTGGCGGGCACTCTATACCCGGATCTCCCTCAATTCGGTTGCACTTGACGCGACCGCGTCAACGCGCCTCGCGCAGCGCGCCCAATCGGGCGCCGAGAAGGAAGCCACCGAGGCCGAGGCTGAAGAGGACCAGAAGCGGCACAAGCTGCTCCGAGAACGGGAGATCGCGCCAGAACGGCCCCTCGATCGCCATGACCGCCCAGCGGAACGGACTGGTGTAGCTCAGGGTCTCGAGAACAGGCGGCATAAAGAAGAGCGGGATCGTGCCGCCGCCGATGAGGGCCAGCACGAGAATCGCGCCGCGGCCGGCGCCGTTTGCCTCGGCTTCCGTCTTGCAGAGCCCAGCGATGAGCATGGCAAGCCCCGTGAACGCGAAGGCCGCAAAGACGCAGGCCACGGCCAGCATCCCAGGCTGCATGATCGACGAACCGAAGCCGATCACCGCAAGCAGGATGAGAAGCGCCTGCACCACCATTGCCGTGAAGAAGCAGGCGAGTCCCTTGCCAGCAAGGAGATGCGCGCGCGTGATCGGCGCAAGTCGCAGGCGGGCGAGCGTGCCCCGCGTCCGCTCGACGACAAGCGACGCCGCGAACGCGCCCACGCAGCCGGCGATCCCCCACACGATTCCGATCGGGATCGACACATCGAAGCTCGACCTCGGCCCGCCCTCGCGCTTCGGGAGTTCCTCGAACGCAACCCGAACCGGCGAGAAACCCGGTGCGGCCGCCTTGTCCGCGCCGGAGCCTTCCGCCGCGCCGACGCCTTGCGCGATCGTGCGCGAGAAGGCCTCGCCGGCCGTCGCCAGCGCGCCGCCCGCCAGCTTCTGTCCCGGCGTGAGCTCCTTCGACGACTCGATCGAACGTCGCATCCCATCGAACATGCGCTTCATCTGCGCCTGGTCTGCCATGATCCTCGGAAACTGGCGAAACGCGAGTTCGTTCAGCTTGCCTTGAACGAGGCCTGCCTCCGCGCGACGCGAAGGATCGACGACCACATCGATCG
>JBIKXP010000047.1:0-17761 GCA_044355685.1 Phycisphaerales bacterium | reverse complement strand
TGACGCCGTTCACCATCGGATCGAGGAACGACTGGTGGTTCGAGATCACCAGCACGCCGCCGGTCTTCGGGACGCGCTCACGATGGAGTCTCCGCAGTCCGTAGCAGATGCGCAGCGCGCTGAAGCAGATGAACGCGCAGAAGTCCCACCACGCCGCGCGGATGAAACTCCGTCCCGGCACGCGGCGGCGGAAGTCGAACGGATTCGGAAGCGGGCTCACGGAGTCCGCGCCCCGCCCTCGGACCCGCGCCCGCCGCGGGCGCGCTGGCTCTCGGCCAACGCCGCGCCAGCCCGCGCACGGACGATCGCAGCCAGGCGCTCGATCACCTCGGGTACCTCGATGTCGCTGGTATCGACGACGGCAGCCCCGCCCGGACAGACGAGCGGTCCGTCGGCGCGCGTTGAGTCGATGCGGTCGCGCTCGAGGATCTGCGCGAGGACATCGGCCTCCTTTGTGGCGATTCCCTTGAGCGCGAGTTGCTCGACGCGGCGACGCGCCCGGACTTCCGGCCGCGCGTCGAGGTAGATGCGCACATCCGCATCGGGGAAGACGACGGAGCCCTGGTCGCGTCCTTCGGTCACGAGGCGCGGATGGCGCCGAGCGATGCCCCGCTGCGCGCGCACCATCTCGGTTCGGACAGCGGGATTCGCGGCAACCAGCGACACAGCGCGCGTGACCTCCGGGGTCCGGATGCGATCACCGACCGGATGCCCGTTGACGAACAGCTCTGGCGGATCGCTGCGCCAGTCGAAGGCAAGGTCAAGTCCGCGCACAAGCGCAGCGACGCGGATTCCGTCACCGGGGTCGATCCCGCGCTCGAGCGCCTCGAGCGCGGCCGCGCGGTACATCGCGCCCGTGTCGAGAAACTCAAGACCGAGGCACTTCGCGAGGGAATGCGCGACCGTCGACTTGCCGGTGCCCGCAGGTCCGTCGATCGTGACGATGAAGGAGAGCGCGGCAGGCACGGCGAGCACTCACTCCTCCTCGTCGTCAAAGACGGGTTCGGGCTCGACGGTCGCCGCTTGCAGCGTCTGCCGTGCCTTGACGAGTTCCGCGATGATGTCGGGCTGCGCCGACTTCTTCGCGCCCTTCTTCGCGCCGGCGGCGTCTGCGCCGCGGCCAACGAAGTCGATCGCAAGCGTGTTGCCGTAGCCGACGCTCTGCACGCTCTCGACGCACGTCTCGAGCCGGTAGCCGTCGTGCTCGCCGGTCTTGGCGTCAAAGCCGCGGATGCTGGCGGCGATCGCGGGCGCATACGGCGCGAGCTTGCGCAAGGTTTCCTCGAGGTTTCCGGTCGCGAACGCGTGGGCGAAGCTCGGGTAGCTTCCGATCCGGAAGCCACCGATCTTCTTGATGAGGTCGGTGAGGCGAGCCGCCGAGAACGTGAGTCCCTCGGTTGGCGCGAGCAGGAGATTCAGTTCGAACGCGTCGAGTTCCTTCAGCGCAAGCTTGACTCCGTGGGTCGTCGCCTCGAACACCGGATCGGTGTCGTCGCCGCGGGCGCGCACGGCGATCGATGGGCAGCCGAGCCGGTTCGCCGCGATTCCAAGCCGCTTGAGGCGGTCGAGTGCCTTCGGCCAGTTCGGGCCCCGGTCGGCGAAGTCGATCGGATCTTCTTCGATGAGAAGAAGCACTGGGCAGTGCGCTCGGTCGGCTGCGTCGCGCAACTTCTCGATCTCGGTGATGCCGAAGCCCTTGAGGAGATCGGTCGGAAGGTTCAGGCCGCGCAGCTCGAGGTCGGTCGCCACGAACTCCGGGAGTTCGTACACCGACTTCGGAAGCGCGACGCCAGAGGGCGTCGTACCTCCGGATGCCGAGAGGAGCGGGCGGACGGAGCCCGCGGAGAGCGTGAGGAGGATCTCGGGTTGCACGAGTTCAGTCGGAAGCGAGGTCTGCCAGGGACGATCCGAGCCGCCATTCGGGACGCAAGAGGTCGGCGACTCCGAGCGACACGAACCGCCCGACCTCCGAGTCTATCACGGGCGGGCCCTTCCGCATGCCCGGCGTTTCCCCGGCGAACCCCGAACCCGGGCGGATTCAGCACTTGAAAACCACGGCGCGATCCAACCCGATCGGATCCGGAAGCGACGTTATCATCTCCGTCCCGCAACCGAGCCACGTCTGGCAGCCGCCGACGCGTCCTCGATGCGCGTCGGCCGTCCACCCAACGCTCCGAAAGTCCCGCATGGAGTCCCGCATGTCCACCCCTTCCGATTGCCGCGTTTCCGATACGCACGAGTGGTTCCGAGTGAACGGCAACACCGTCACCGTAGGAATCACGCAGCACGCGGCCGACGCGCTGACTGACATCACCTACGTCGAGATGAAGCCGTCTGGCACCGTGGTGTCGGCGGGCGGCGTCGTCGGCGAGGTCGAGAGCGTGAAGACCACCAGCGAGATCTACTCGGTCGTCGGCGGCAAGATCGTCGAGGTCAACGCGAACGCCGCAAAGGACCCGTCGCTGTTGAACAGCGACCCGTTCGGCAACGGCTGGCTGTTGAAGCTCGAGGTGGCGGATGCATCCGCGATCCTCGCGCTGCCGAACGGCGCGGAGTACGACAAGAAGCACGGCCACTAGGAGTGGCCTGTTGGAAGCACGGCCACGAGGAGTGGCCGGCGAGAAGCACGGCCACTAGCAGTGGCCGGCGAGAGGCACGGCCACGAGGAGTGGCCGGCGAGAGGCACGCCGCACCTGCGACACAAAGTCGCACCGTTGCTCTCGCGCCTACGCTCTGAAACTGATCGACCCATGCAGGCAGCACCGCCGAGCATCATCTGTCGCGGTGTGACGAAGTCCTATGACCTCGGCGCCCGCTCTGTCGAAGCGCTTCGAGGCGTTGACCTCACGATTCAAGGCGCCGGCTTCTACGCCGTCATGGGCGCATCGGGCAGCGGCAAGAGCACGCTCATGCATCTCGTCGCCGGGCTTGATCGCCCGACCTCGGGTTCGGTCGAGGTGGCGGGCCTGCGCATCGATCGCCTTGGCGAGAAGGAACTGACGCTCTACCGGCGCCGCCGCATCGGGATCGTGTTCCAGCACTTCAACCTGCTGCCCTCGATGACGGCGCTCGATAACGTCGTGCTGCCGGCGATGCTCGACGGAATGTCGCGTCACGACGCCGAGAAGCGCGCGCGCGGACTCCTCGACGACCTCGGCGTCGGTGCGCGGGCCGATCATCGTCCCGACGCACTCTCGGGAGGCGAACAGCAGCGGGTCGCGATCGCCCGCGCGCTCTTCTTCTCGCCGAGCGTCGTCCTTGCGGACGAGCCGACCGGCAATCTCGACAGCGCCTCCGGCGCGAGGCTCTTTGCGCTCCTTCGCGAGATCGCCAAGGAGCGCAGCACCCTCTTGCTCATGGTGACCCATGAAGCCGCCGCCGCTGCGAACTGCGAGCGCGTGATCGTGCTGCGCGACGGAGTCGTCGCGGGCGAGTTCGACACGCGCACCAACGGATCCAAGACGAACGAGGAAGGAGCGCTCGATGCGGGGACTCTGGCCCTTCGCGCGCAGGAGCTTGCTCGGGCGGCGCGGTAGGACGGCGCTACTCGTCTCCGCAGTCGCGCTGGCGGCAAGCCTTGTCGTTGCCGTCACGAGCGGCCTGCGCACGGCGCAGGCAAACCTGGAGAACGCGATCTCACGCGCGATGGGCGCAACCGATGCGCGCATCGTGCATCGCTACGCCGAGCCGTTCGACGCATCGCTTCTCGATGAGGTCCGCGGCTGGACCGGCGTCGCGCGTGCGGCCGGGCGCCTCGGAGGCTCGATCACGCTTGCGAACGAGGCAAGCCGTGACGACACGGGCCGCGCGCGACGCGCGACCGTGCAGGCGCGCGGCATCGAGCCGAACGAAGACGCCTTCTTCCGCGAGGTCGAGATCACGGAAGGCCGCCGCATCGAAGGCCCCAACGAGATCGTGCTCGACCCCGGCACGGCGAGCGCCCTCAAGGCCAAGCCTGGAGACACGCTGCGCATCGTGCGGTTCGGAACTCCCCTCGAGGTGACCGTCGTCGGCATCTACAAGCGTCCGGTGCTCGGGGCACTGCAGCGCGCGCTGGTCGAGATCGACCGCGCCGTGCTCGCCGAAGCGACGAAGAGGCAAGGGAAACTCACAGGCATCGCGATCGCGCTCGACGAGGAGCTCAAGAAGGAAGTCGACGTCGAGACGTGGTCGAAGGCACGCTCGGAACTCCTGCGCGACCCAATGCTCTGCGAGCCGGCCGAGCGCGTCCGCACGGGCCTCGACCGACAGGTCGCTGCGAGCGAACTCTCGACCCTCCTCGCGACGATGATCGCGTTCCTGTCCTGCGCCGCGATCGTCGCGACCGGCATGACGACCGCCGTCCTCGAGGAACTGCGGGAGATGGGAATCGCCCGCGCGATCGGGGCCTCCCGCGCGCAGCTCTTCGGCGCGCAACTCCTGACCGGCCTCACGATCGGCCTCGGCGGCGGACTCATCGGAGTCCCGATCGGGCTGGTGCTCGTCTCGATCCTTGCGGCCGTCTACCACGACTTCGTGCCCGCCGGCGTCGCCTTCGACGCGCGCGGTGCGCTGCTCGCGGTGGCCGGGGCTGCGCTCAGCGGCGTCCTTGGCGGGCTCTTCCCCGCTTTGCGCGCGGCGCGGATCTCGCCGCTCGAGGCCATCGCCATCCGAGCGCGTCCGCCGCGCCCCGCGCTTCTCTTCGCCGGCATCGGAGTCGCCTTCGCGATCTTCGCGATCTGGGGGCTCGGGCTCCTTCCGGAGTCGCGCGACGCCCGCTTCTGGATCTACGCGTTCGGCACGCTGCCGCTCCTCCACATCGCGTGGTTCCTCCTCAGCGTGCCGATCACGCTCGGGATATCGCGCCTCGCAAGCCCCCTGCTCGAGCGCGTGCTTCGCCTGCCGCCGGGACTTCTCGCCTCGAGCGTCAAGCGCATGCCCTGGCGTCTCGGATGTACGGCCGGCGCGCTCATGGTCGCTGTCTCGATTCTCGTCAGCACGCGCTCGAACGGCGACGCCATCATCCGCGACCTCCGCGAGCGCGTGCGGTTCGCCGATGGCTTCGTGTTCTGCACGTCGGGCCTCTCGCCCGCCGACCAGGACCGCATCGCCACGCTCGATGGCGTCGCCAGTGCGCTGCCGATCGGCTATCTGCCGCTTCGGATGGCGGGTGACCAGGTCTTCGGCGTGCAGGGCCTCGGCCCTGCGAACGTCGTCTGCGTCGGTTTCGAGCCGCGGCCATTCATCGAGATGAACCGCCTCGATTGGATCGAAGGTAGCCCGGAGACCGCGATTCCCCGGCTCGAGCAAGGCGACGCGATTCTCGTCGCGCCCGAGTTCCTGATCGCGCGCGGACTCGGGGTCGGCTCGAAGCTGCGTCTTGGTTCGGGGAAGAACGAGGCCGAGTTCGAGATCGTCGGCGTCGTCACCGCGGCCGGGCTCGACATCGCCACGCAGACCTTCGGCATGCGGCAGATCTACATGGAGCAGGCCGTGAGCTGCGTCTTCATGAGTTTCGACGCAGTCGCGCGCCACTTCGACACGCGCGAGGCCTACATCATGCAGATGAAGCTCGATCCGAAGCTCGATGAAGAGGGCGAGGCGAGGCTTGGCGAGCAGGTCGCCGATGCAGTTCCAGGCGCCGTCTTCTCGAGCGGTCGATCGATCCGCGGATTCGTCGACAGGATCGGCGGCACGATCCTCGCACTCACGAGCGCGGTGGCGCTTGCCGCGCTTGCGCTCGCCGCGATCGGCGTCGGCAGCGTGGTGGCGGCGGGCATCTCGGCGCGCACGCGCGAGTTCGGCATCCTGCGCGCGGTCGGCGGTTCGACGGGCGTGCTCGTCGGCCTCGTCCTCGGCGAGACCATCATCATGGCCATCGCCGCGCTCGTGTCCGGCACGGCGCTCGGCCTACAGCTCGCGTGGATGGGCGTCGAGCTCTACCGCGATTTCGCCGGGCTTCGCCTCGCCTGGGTCGTGCCCTACGCGCCCCTCGCGGCCGGGGCCGCGATCGTGGTCGCCGTGGCGCTTCTCGCGGCCACGCCGGCCGTGATTCGCCTCGCCCGCAAGCCGGCGCGGGCGCTCCTCGCCTCGGCGTGACGGCGCGTACCCTGTGCAACGCGCGATGATCGAGAACGCCTTCATTCTCCAGAGCCCCTTCCAGCCGATGGGCGACCAGCCGCAGGCGATCGATGAACTCTGCGATTCGCTTGGCCACGGCCGCCGCCACCAGGTGCTGCTTGGCGCGACGGGCACGGGCAAGACCTTCACGATGGCGAACGTGATCGCGCGCACGAACCGCCCGACGCTCCTCGTCTCGCACAACAAGACGCTCGCGGCGCAGCTCTACGAGGAGATGAAGGAGCTCTTCCCGAAGAACGCCGTCAGCTACTTCGTCAGCTACTACGACTACTACCAGCCCGAGGCATACATCCCGCAGCGCGACATCTACATCGAGAAGGACGCGTCGCGCAACGCAGACCTCGACCGCCTGCGCCTCGCGGCGACCAGCCAGCTCCTCTCGCGGCGCGACACCATTGTCGTCGCGAGCGTCTCGTGCCTCTACGGCCTCGGGAGCCCGAGCGAGTACCGCAACAAGACGATCTTCATCGAGCGCGGCATGCAGCTCGATCGCCGCGCGTTCCTGCTCGGCCTCTCGGCGATGCAGTACTCGCGCAACGAGACGGCGCCCGCGCGCGGCAATTTCCGGGTGCGCGGCGATTGCATCGAGGTCTACCCCGCGTACGAGCAGTACGCGATCCGCATCGATCTCTTCGGCGACGAAGTCGACACGATCCAGCTCTTCGACCCGACGAGCGGCGAACTGCTCGCCGACGAGCAGAAGACCTTCATCTTCCCCGCCGTCCACTACGTGATGCCAGACGAGCAGAAGCAGGTCGCGATTCAATCGATTCGCGCCGAACTCGACGCGCGCGTGCTCGAGCTCCGCGGCGAGGGCAAGCTGCTCGAGGCGCAGCGGCTCCTCGCACGCACGAGGCACGACCTCGAATTGCTCGAGGAAACCGGCTTCTGCAACGGAATCGAGAACTACTCGCGGCATTTCGACGGGCGCCCCTCGGGAGCGCGGGCATGGACGCTCCTCGACTACTTCCGCCAGGCGCCGGGCGGCGCGGGCGAGGACGACTGGCTCGTCATCATCGACGAGAGCCACGTCACCATCCCGCAGATCCGCGGCATGTACTTCGGCGACCGCGCGCGCAAGCAGACGCTCGTCGACCATGGATTCCGCCTGCCAAGCGCGCTCGACAACCGCCCGCTCAAGTTCGAGGAGTTCGTCGAGCTGGTGCCGCAGGTGATCCACGTGAGCGCGACGCCGGGGCCGTGGGAACTCGACCAGGCGCAAGGCGTGGTCGCCGAGCAGGTGATCCGCCCGACGGGCCTCGTCGACCCGCCGATCGAAGTGCGCCCGGCGCGCACGCAGGTGCCCGACCTCCTGAAGGAAGCGCGAATTCGCGCCGAGAAGGGCGAGCGCACGCTCGTCACCGCGCTCACGAAGCGCCTGTGCGAGGACCTCACCGCCTACCTCCACAAGGAAGGGATGCGCGTCCGCTACCTCCACAGCGAGATCGAGACGCTCGAGCGGCTCGAACTCCTGCGCGACCTGCGCGAAGGCGCCTTCGACGTCCTCGTCGGCGTGAACCTCCTGCGCGAAGGCCTCGATCTTCCCGAGGTGTCGCTCGTCTGCATCCTCGACGCCGACAAGCAGGGATTCCTCCGCAGCCAGTCGAGCCTCATCCAGACGATGGGCCGCGCCGCGCGCAACGCGAACTCGATGGCGCTCCTCTACGCCGACGAGATCACCGAGGAGATGCGGAAGGCGATGGACGAGGTGGAGCGCCGCCGCCGCAAGCAGCTCGCCTACAACGCCGAGCACGGGATCGTGCCCAAGACGATTCAGAAGGCGATCCGCCGCGGGATCGAGCTCGAGCTGGCCGCGCACCGCACCGCGCGCCGCGCAGCGGGCGCCACCGACGAGGACGACGACGAGAACGCGCTCGACCGCGAGGAGCTCCTCGGCCAGATGCAGGCCGAGATGATGGAGGCAGCCGAGCGCCTCGAGTTCGAGAAGGCGGCGCGCCTGCGCGACGAGATCAACAAGCTGAAGTCGCTGCCCGCCGATGCGCGCGCACGCGGCGCGTCGAAGCGGGCAGGCGGAGATGGCGGCGGCGAACGCCAGCCCTCTCGTCAACCCTCGAAGGCCGGCATGCCCGGCACCCGCGCGGGCCGCGGCCGCAAGCGGCGGTAGGTTCAGATCAGCGAGCGCACGAAGGCGGAAAGACCGAACTTCCAGCCGAGGCTTCCCACCACATAGAGCCCGCCGATCAAGAACGCGCGCCCGACGTGGACGCCGTACTTGATGAAGAGCGCGAACGACACCGCGATGCCGGCGAGGAGATTGCCGACGAGGAACGATGCGGCGCCGATCGAGGCGGCGAGCGCGAAGGTGCCGACGAGCGAGACGATGAAGCCTGCGAACGCGAGGATGCAGGCGCCGGTGAAGTCGATGGCGTCGTCACCGAGCCACTCGACGAGCGCGAAGAGGATGACCGCCGAGATCAGGATGTCGCACACGCCGCACCTCCTCGCACCCGGCGCGCGAGCGCCCATCCAACGAGCGCCATCGGGATGTAGGCGACCACGAGGTCGACCACGATGAACCAGACGGGAGCGTTGGAGACCTCGAGGGCCATGATGACGCCGCCCACGAACGACAGCGCTCCGACGACGAGCGCTGCGACCAGCCGGGACCGTGGCGTCGACGCGATGAGCGCGGCCACAAGCGCGCCGACGAACGTGCCGATCGCGTGTGCCGCAAGCGGCACCAGGAGCTGCGCCACCGAATAGCGGTCGATGTTCGCGTTGATGCTGGCCACGTCGCCGGGGTTCACGCCTTCGGGCGGCGGAAGCAGCTGCATGCCGACGAAGATGGTGCCGATGTTCGCGATGGAACCCGCGAACACGCCGACAAAGACGCCGACGGCGGCGACGAGGATCGTGACGAGGCGCGATGCCCGTCGCGGCGCGTGGCTTCTGCCCATCGGCGCACACTACCATGACGCCGCGCTGACCCGGACTGCGACCTCCTCCTACAATCGCCGCCATCATGCAAACCTCGCTCCTTTCGCGTCTTCGCGCGCTGGTCGTCCCCGCCCTCGCGCTTCTCGGCACCGCCGCCCTCGCTGGCTGTGCAGCAGGCCCTGATTCGTCGGCGGCCTCGGCGGACCCCGTCGCGGCGTCAACGCGCGTCGCCATCGTCCTCACGAACCACAGCCAGCTCGGCGAGACGGGCAAGCCCACGGGCTTCTATCTCTCCGAGGCCTCGCACCCCTACGAGGTGTTCCGCAAGGCCGGCTACGAGATCGACTTCGTCTCGCCGAAGGGCGGCGAGGCGCCGATGGACGGCGTCGATCGGAACGATCCCATCAACGCCGCCTTCCTCGACGACGAGGCGCTCGTCGCGCGCACGAAGTCGACCACCTCGATCGCGAAGGCGATGGCGGTTCCCTACGACGCTGTGTTCTTCGCGGGCGGCCACGGCACCATGTGGGACTTCCCGAACGACGCGGGCGTGCAGGAGCTCATCCGCGTCGTCTACGAGCGCGGCGGCGTGGTCGCGGCCGTGTGCCACGGTCCGGCTGCGCTCGTGAATGCACGCCTCTCGAGCGGCATGTATCTCGTCGCAGGGAAGGAAGTGTCCGCCTTCACCGACGAAGAAGAGATCGCGGTCGAACTCGAGAAGGTCGTGCCTTTCGCGCTCGAGTCGAAGCTGCGCGCCCGCGGCGCCCGCTTCGTCGAGGCGCCGAACTTCGAGAAGAAGGTCGCCGTCTCCGAGCGGCTGGTGACCGGGCAGAATCCGGCCTCGGCGACCGGGGTGGCCGAGGCCGTGGTGGGCCTTCTCGGGCAGCGCAGGCGCTGAGATTCTCCCGTCGGCGCACCGACATTTCGAGATCGACTCTCCCCGCGCCCTTCCGACGCCGCGGTGGCGTCGTAGCACGAAGAAGGAGAGCCGCCGTGGACACGCCGAACCGAACCAACGTCCTCGGAGGAGCCCCGATCGCCGTCAGCACCATCGCCGCAGCCAGCCACGTCCTCACCGTCAAATTCCAGAGTTGGACGGCCACCGATCGCTTCGACACCTTCTGATTCGGCTACGTCGACACCGTCCCAGCGCCGGGCGCGACCGCCGTGCTCGCGGCGGCCGGCATCTTCGGCCCTCGCCGTCGCTTCTGATCGCGACCGCTCACGCGCCACGCGCGCCGCGCGACCTGGCGCGCCGTGCGCGCGGCGTCGAACGCTCAAGCGCCTTGACGAGCGCGCGTCCGAGCTTCGCCGCGGCGGCATCGATCGCACCGTAGTACGAGCGCGCGCGCTCCTCGACCGACAGCGTCAGCCGCCTCGCGTCGGTGAATTGGATGGAGCAGCGCTTGTCGAGTCCTCCGCGCGGTCCATTGACGTCGCTGAGACGCACCGCGATCTCGGCTCGCTCGGAGAGCGCGCCGCCCATGACACGCCCGACGCGGTCGAGCACGTACTGGAACTCAGCGTTGCTTGTCTTGATCGGACCGTCAAAGATTCGGATGTGCATCGGATGTCCCGTTCGTCAGAATGCGCCCGCAGGAACGACCGCGGGCAGATATGCGGCACGCGTCCATTACGCCGGCGCGCGGCGCGAGTTCGCGGGCTCTGTGAGGTACGCTGCAAAGTTGGCTGCGGCCGCAGCGGACAACGGCCACTCTTCGAGGTCCTTCCAATCTTCGAGGTCCTTCCACTCTTCGAGGTCCTTCTACTCTTCGAGGTCCTTCTACTCTTCGAGGTCCTTCTACTCTTCGAGGTCCTTCCATTCTTCGAGGTCCTTCACCGTCATGCACGTCCGCGCCGCGACATCCCGAGATCTCGATGAACTCGTCGCGCTCGCGCGGCGGTCCTTCTTCGACGCGTACTCCGAGACGGACGACCACGAGGTCATCGAGGGATACTGCGCCCGCGCCTTCACCTCCGAGCGTTTCGAATCGATCCTCGCCGACCTGCGCGCAACGCTGCTGATTGCGCGCGATGCTGAATCCGGCGCGCTCGCGGGCTATGCGCACGTCGGCGACAGTCACCCGCCCGAGTGCGTCGTCGGGCCGCGCCCGATCGAACTGGCGAGGCTCTACCTCGCGCGCGAGTGGATCGGCCGCGGCGTGGGTTCCATCCTCATGCGCGAGGCGGTTCAAGCGGCGCGCCAACTCGGCGGGCGCACGCTCTGGCTCGGCGTGTACGAGCGCAATCCACGTGCGATGGCGTTCTACGGTCGCTTCGGGATGAAGGTCGTCGGAACCAAGCCGTGGGAATGGGGCGGCGAGGTCTTTCAGGATCCCGTGATGACGTGCTCGATCTGAGCGAGTTCAGATCCGAAACGAAGACGCGCGCCGTTCAAGCGCGCGCCACTCTTCGAGGCTCGGGATGGGCTTGCCGGTATTGAGCGCCGGGAGCGCATCACAGAGCGTGACGGAGTTCGTCTCGATGACTGTCGTCAGGGCCGTCGACGGAACTGTCGAGGAGACTGTCGGCGAGACTGTCGACAGAACTGTCGCGGAAACCGGCTTGGGGGCCGACGGGGACGGGGCCGCGCCGTAAACCGACAACTCCACCGGTCCTTTCGGGCTGCCGTCGGCTGGGGGCTTGAGTCCTGGGGTCGAGGTGACCGGAGACATCTGGGGCAATAGTCCTACGACAGATTTCGGCCGTCGGCGCAACACGGTCGCAAAAAGCGTTGAAAAACAACGGCTTGCGTCCGGGAGACGCGCCCCGCATGGGCATATTCCGCTCTTCTGGGCCAGCGCCGCCGTCTCTGGCCCGGCTGGTTGGGCCCCGCGCCCTATCATCGTCGCCCCATGTCCACGCCCGAGAAGTCGATTCGCGTTCGCGGTGCGCGCGAGCACAACCTGAAGGATCTGTCCGTCGAGATCCCACGCGACAAGCTCGTGGTCGTGACCGGCGTCTCCGGCTCCGGCAAGAGTTCGCTTGCCTTCGACACCATCTTCGCCGAAGGCCAGCGCAAGTACATGGAGTCGCTCTCCGCCTACGCGCGGCAGTTCCTCGACCAGATGCAGAAGCCGAGCGTCGAGGCGATCGAGGGACTCCCGCCGACCATTGCGATCGAGCAGCGCTCGGGCGGCCACAGCCCGCGCTCGATCGTCGCGACGACGACGGAGATCTGGGATTACCTGCGACTTCTCTACGCACGTTGCGGGACGCCGACCTGCTGGCATGTCGAGCAGGCGGCGGAGAAGATGGCCTCGAAGGCGAAGCCGGTTTCGAAGGCAAAGGCGGCTTCGAAGGCAAGGAGCGCCGTGCCGCACGTCTGCGGCAAGGAGATCAGCGCCTCGAACCCGAGCCAGATCGTCGAGACGCTGGTGACGAAGTTTGCCAGCCGACGCGCCCTGTTGTGTGCGCCCGTCGTGCGTGCGAAGAAGGGCTTCCACCGCGAGGTGCTTGAAGGACTGCAGAAACAAGGCCTCGTGCGCGCGCGCGCGAACGGCAAGGTGGTCGACCTCCGCGACGTCCTCAAGAACGGCGGCGAGAATCCGTTGGGCTTCGGGCGATACGAGAAGAACGACATCGACGCGGTCGTCGACCGCATCGTGCTCGAGGAGTCGGCGCGGCAGCGGATCGCCGAGAGCGTGGAGACGGCGCTCAAGCTCGCGGAGGGCGCGCTCGTCGTCCTTGTCGAGGACCCGACCGGCAAGGAGCCGGGCTCGAAGGATGGCTGGACCGAGCATCGCTACAGCGAGAAGTTCGCATGCCCCGATCACCCGGATTGCGCGCTCGACGAGCTGGAGCCGCGGCTCTTCAGCTTCAACTCGCCGCAGGGCGCCTGCCAGGCGTGCGCCGGCCTTGGCACCGTGAACGAGTTCGACGAGGCGCTGTGCGTGCCCGACATGACGAAGCCGCTGCGCGAGGCCATCCAGCCTTGGCGACGCAACGGCCGCCGGATGAACATCTACTACGCCCGCGCGCTGCGCAGCTTCGCATCGCTCGCGAAGATCGACCTTGACACGCCGTATGCAGATCTTCCCGCGAAGATCCGCACGGCGCTGATGTGGGGCTCGTCCGTCGAGGGCGTGAAGCTCGCGTTCGAGTGGGAGGGCGTGCTTCCCCATCTGAAGCGCCGCGCGACGGAGACCGAGAGCGAGAACGTGAAGGAGCGGCTCATGGCCTACATGAGCCAGGCGCCCTGCCCCGCGTGCGCAGGCCGCCGCCTGCGCACGGAAGCGCTCGCCGTCAAGCTCAGGAGCGGCACGCTCGGACTCTCGATCAGCGACGTCGCCTCGATGACGGTCTCGCGCGCGCTCGCCTTCATCCAGTCGATCGAGCTCTCGAAGGAGTCGCGGCAGATCGCGGCGCCGATCCTGAAGGAAGTCGAGGCGAGACTCGGATTCCTCGCCTCGGTCGGCCTCGACTATCTCTCGCTCGACCGCACGAGTTCGACGCTCTCCGGCGGCGAGGCCCAGCGCATCCGCCTCGCGACGCAGGTCGGCAGCGGCCTCGTCGGAGTCTGCTACGTGCTCGACGAACCAACGATCGGCCTCCATCAGCGGGACAACGACCGGCTGATCGCGACGCTCCGCCGGCTCTCCGACATCGGCAACACCGTCCTCGTGGTCGAGCACGACGAGGACATGATGCGCGCGGCCGACTGGATCGTCGACATCGGCCCCGGCCCCGGTCGCCACGGCGGCAGGCTCGTCGCGGAAGGAAACCTCGCCACGATCGCAGCGCATCCAACGAGCCTCACCGGCGAGTATCTGTCGGGCCGCAAGAAGATCGATGTGCCACGCAAGCGCCGCGCCGTCAGCGAGTCGAGCGCGATCGTCGTGAAGGGCGCCGCCGCGAACAACCTCCGCGGGATCGACGTCGCCTTCCCGCTCGGCGGGATCGTCTGCGTCACCGGCGTCTCCGGATCCGGAAAGTCGACGCTCGTCAACGACATCCTGCTCGCGGCCGCGCGCAAGCACGTCCTCGGCGAGAACGTGAACCCCGCTGCGCACACGCGCGTGACCGGCTTCGGCAAGATCGCGCGCGTGGTCGAGGTCGATCAGTCGCCGATCGGACGCACCCCGCGCTCGAACCCGGCGACCTACACGGGAATCTTCGACGAAATCCGCCGCATCTGGTCGCTTGTGCCCGAGTCGAAGATCCGTGGGTACGAACCGGGACGCTTCTCGTTCAACGTGAAGGGCGGCCGCTGCGAGGCGTGCCAGGGCCAGGGCGTGAAGCGCATCGAGATGCACTTCCTTCCCGACGTGTTCGTCGACTGCGAGGTCTGCAAGGGCAAGCGATACGCGCGCGAGACGCTCGAGATCAGGTACCGCGGCAGGACGATCGCCGATGTGCTCGACGCGACGGTCGAGGAGGCGCTCGCCTTCTTCGACGCACATCCGAAGATCAACCGCATGCTCGAGTGCCTGCGCGACGTCGGCCTCGGCTACATCCAGCTCGGGCAAGCCTCAACCACGCTGTCGGGCGGCGAGGCGCAGCGGGTGAAGCTCGCGACCGAACTTGGGAACGCAACCGATTCGCCGACGCTCTACGTCCTCGACGAGCCGACGACGGGCCTTCACTTCGCCGACGTCGCGCGCCTGCTCTCGGTGCTCGAGCGCCTCGCAGACAAGGGTCACACGCTCGTCATCATCGAGCACAACCTCGATGTCGTGAAATGCGCCGACTGGATCGTCGACCTCGGGCCCGAGGGCGGCGATCGCGGCGGCACCGTCGTGGCCACAGGCACTCCCGAACAGATCGCGAAGCAGAAGTCGAGCTGGACCGGCCGCTGGCTCAAGCCGCTCTTGTCGGGGACAAACTGACGCAAGGCGCCACGCGCCGGCGCGAGAATCGCTCCGTCAGACAAAGCCCAGAGACAGGGCCCAGAGACAGGGCCCAGAGACAGAGCTCAGGCGGCCACGCTCACTTCGACGACTTGACCTTGATCTCCGGGCCGGGCATCACGTGGCCCTCAACCGGCGCAAACACCACAGCGACGTGGTGGGTTGCGCTCGGAGCCTTGCGGCTGTTGTTGGCGCGGGCGCGGGCGCGGCGGGCGATCTCGTCGATCTCGCCGCACAGCGCACGGATGCGAGAGACTTCCTCGTCGGTGAAGCTCTCCCAGTACAGCGCGATCCTGCGGGCGCCAAAGCCGCCCGCCTTCTGCGACAGGGCGAGCGTCCGGCTCTCGGCAAGCCACGGCCGGTAGAAGTCGGCGAGCCGCTGCGACTCGCGCTTCGAGTCGATGTCGACGACGAGCGAGACATCGGGGACGGTCGCCTTGTAGTAGCGCGGACGCTTGCCGCGGCGACCTGGCGTCGCCTCGCCGGCACGGGACAAGAGAAGGCCAGCCTTCTCAAGATGCCGCAGGTGGAAGTAGAGCGCGGTTCGATTGAGCCCAACCGCTTGCGCGAGCTCGGTCACCGACGTCTCGCCGAGTCGGCGCGCCGTCTCGAGGATCCTCAACCTCAGCGGCAAGCGCACTGCCTGCCAGATTGGTGAGCGGTTGATCTGCATGTTCGGGGATTCGTTTTGTTGGTCTGGCATGGCGATGCACGAGGCGGCTCGATCGCCGAACGATCGAACCAAAGGTAGAACACACTCCAGGGGTCGGGTGCGGGGAAACCGCCCTGATCCCCTGCCAAGGCTCCCCGCCCGAAGGGCGGAAGAGGGCAACCGAGGGGACGCCGCGAAACGCGGGCCACCTCGGTCAACTCGCCGAAACACCGTTCGCCATGGAAAGCGCGCGGGGCTCGGCACTTTTCCACGGCAGGGTTGGCCCGCGTCGAGAAGCCGAGGTCGATCTGAGAATCGGGGAGGCGAAGCCTCGCGCGGCTCTCAGACGATCCGGCCGTCCGGGCCAAACCATAAACTTCATACACTTTCCTAAAAGTTGTCGCGATGTCAAGTGGGCCAGCGACTGAATCGCTCCGATTGCGCGATATCCAATGCATACCCGCATACGAATGCGGGAGGCTTCGCGGGTTAGGATGACGAGATGTCCGCGTTTCCCCCGACCGACGTACCCCAACTTGCACTGCGCGTCCTGATGATGCCGCGCGACACCAATCATCAGGGCACGATCTTCGGCGGGATCATCCTGGCCTACGTGGATCAGGCGGGCTACGTCGAGGCCCGAAAGCACGGACTGCATCGCTGGGTCACGGCATCGGTCGATCGCGTCGACTTCAAGGCGCCGGTCGCGGTCGGCGAGGTCGTCGAGTTCAAGACGCGCACCATCCGGCTCGGTCGCACGTCGGTTGCGGTCCAGGTGGTCGTCGACGCGCAGCGGCTCGATGGCGCGTGGGCCCGCGTCACCGAGGCCCAGCTCACGATGGTCTCGGTCGACGAGCACGGCCGTTCGATACCGTTCCGGCAGACGCCGGGCATGGATGGCAAGCCTTGATGTTGCGCCTGCGACAGTTCGCCGACCCGACCACATGACCCGCCAGCGATGATCCATCGATGATCCAGCGATGATCCATCGATGATCCAACGATGATCCAACCATGACCACCGGTCGAGACTCTTCGACGGACCGTGCCCGGCTCGCGCTCCTGATCTCGGGAGGAGGTCGCACCGCCGCGAACATCCACGCCGCCTGCGTCGATGGTCGGCTGCACGCCCACGTCGCGCTCGTGATCGCGCACCGCGACGACATCGCGGGCGTCGCGCTCTGCCGGTCGCTCGGGCTGCGCGTGGCGGTGCTGCCGCCAGGCGATCGGCTCGCGGATCGGATCGACGCGTGTCTGCTTGCTGCGCGCATCGAAATCGTCTGCCTCGCCGGATACCTCCGCCGATTCCGTGTGGGCCACCAATGGCCCGGGCGCACGCTGAACATCCACCCCGGGCTTCTCCCCCGCTTCGGCGGCCAGGGCATGTATGGGCTCCGCGTACACGCGGCGGTCCTTGCGGCGGGAGAGCGCGAGAGCGGCTGCACGGTGCACGAGGTCGATGAGGAATACGACCACGGCGCCACCATCCTTGAGCGTCGCTGCCCGGTTCTCGCAGGCGATACCCCGGAATCGCTTGCGGAGCGCGTGTATGGCGAAGAAATCGGCGCGTATCCTGAGGCGATCGCGCTGAAGCTCCGCGGCCGCTGAGGTCCGCGTGCGTTGCCGCGCGCAGGACCCGATCAGGAACTCGAACGTTGCCAACGCGTCATCCGTGCACGCCCTTCCACTCGATTCCACGCGCGCTGGCGGTGGCGGTGGCAACGCTGGCCATGGTCGGCTCCGACGGCGCCGCCCACGCGATGCCTGCGCCTCCGCCGGCGGTCAAGGCGCCCACGCTCGAGCGGATCGACGCCGTCCTGCGCGCACGCGACTACGTCGAGGCGGACAAGCTCATCGCGGAGAGGCTCAAGGTCGACCCGGACGATCCGACGCTGCTCTACAACCACGCGTGCGTGCTGGCGCAACTCGGGCGGCTCAAGGAAGCCGAGGCGCAGTTGCTTGCGAGCATCCGCAAGGGCTTCGACGACCTCGATCACCTCGAGTCGGACCCTGACCTCGATCCGATCCGCGATGGCCGCGTCTACACGAACATCATGGAGGCTCGGGAGCGCATCGAGGCGCGCAAGGCCACGAAGCCCGCTGCGACTCGCGCGCGCGCCCCCGCCCCCGACCCACTCGCGCGTTGGAAGGATGCGCACGGCGACGCGTATCGCTACGAGATCGACGCGGACGCCGGCGTCGCGTACGCGACGTTTCTCGACGAGACCTCGCATGCGCGGATG
>JBIKXP010000209.1:0-5451 GCA_044355685.1 Phycisphaerales bacterium | reverse complement strand
CCCCCTCGGGAAACATACGCAGGTCGTCGAGCGACGAGCCTATCCAGACGATCGGCTTGGGAGGCGGCTGGGACAACGCCGCAGGTATACACGATTGTGTATCACAATCAAGCGCGAATCCGCCGAAATCTTGTGCCATGGATCGACCAAGGCACGAAGGCCGTCAACGAACTGCGCGTCAAGCGGTGCCTGAAACTCGCCCGGCGCGCTGCGCCCGATTCTCCGAGCGGCGCGCGCGGTAGGCTGTCCATGCACGACTCGTTGTGCGGAACCGCAAAACGAACCGCAAGGCCACAATGCTCGGACCCGCAGCATCACGTGGCGGGCACCCCGACGGACCGCACGATGAATATCCGCCCCTACACCGCCGACGACTGGCTTCGCGTCTGCCAGATCCATGATGCAGCCCGCCGCGATGAGTTGGCGGCGGCCAACCTCGAGGCCGCCTTCCTCACGCTCGAGCAAACCGCCGAGAACGAGGACTTCCACGGCTACATGATCCGAGTCGCAGAAGTCGGCGGCACGGTCGTCGGGTTCGTCGCGTTCACGAACGAAGAGCTTGCCTGGCTCTATGTCGACCCTTCCAAGTACGGCATGGGAATCGGGACATCGTTGATTCGCGCCGCGCTCGCCGAGACGAACGCACCCCTCAGCGCCGAGGTGCTCGACGGGAACGATGCCGCCGTTGCCGCCTATCGAAAATCGGGCTTCGAGATCGTCGGAAACGACCGCGGCCGGATGCCAGGCAACGAGAGTTTCACCGTCTCGGTCACTGTGCTGAGGCATCCCGGTGTCTAGGTTCTGTCTGACGGATCCCCGAAGACCAAAGATTCGCGCGGCGCCCGGATGGCAAGGAGGCGAAACGAAGCTGTATCCGCAGCGATACAGCGAGTTGAAGCCGACGCGGCCAGCCGGGATGCCGCGCGAATCGACGTCCGGGGATCCGTCAGACAGAACCTAACGCCTTCATCCAGCCGAGCGCGGAGCGCCGCGATTCACGACGCCGCGACGGCTCGGCGCTCTTGTCGACCGAGGCTGATGCGCGTTCGCCGTTCGCGGTCCTTGCGGGTCCGGCAGGCCTTGCCGGTGAGTTCGAGGTTGTCGAGCGCGCTGCGGACCTGGGCTCGCGAGCCGCCGCAGCGGCGGGCGAGATCGAGTTCGCTGAGGCCGGCGTCGGTGTCGTGTGCGAGTGCTGCAAGCACCGATGCGCGGAGATCACCGCGGAAGTCGGCCCGCATGATGAGCTCGGGGTTCTCGCGCATCAGCCAGGACGCGGGCCGCAAGGCGTCGTCCTTGAACTCGATCTCCTCGCACCACAGGCCCCAGCGTGCCGAGATCGGCGATGCGCGACGCCGCGCCCGCTCGGCGAGCTTCGCGTTGGCGCGTTCGACATCGAAGAGCGGACGAGCCTTGGTGGCGGGCGGCAGCTCGCGGATGATCGACGCAAACTTCGCCGGGTGCGTGCCCCGCTGCGCGATGTCGAGCAAGAGGCCAAGCGCGGCACGGTGCTCGGGCTCGAGCTCGTCGCGGATCAGCCGTTTGAGACGGTGCTTGGCGACCAGATCGCCGTACCGATGCAGCCAAGTCGCGGCCATGATGAACAAGCGCGCCATGTGCGGCGCCTGGCGTGCGGTCTCGAGCAGCATTCGCTCCACATCAGGCGGCACGGGCGATTGCGCCACGGAGAAGCCGGCGCCGATGCGCGTCCACTGGCTGATCAGGTTGTCGAGACGGGGGTTCATGATCATGGGCATCGATGACTCTCGAACTCGAGTGTCTCCAGCAGTTCCCTCGCTTCGGCGATCTGCTCGGGCGCTGTCCCTTTGGCTGGCAGGCCGTCCAAGTACCGACCTACAAACTCGACATCATCACGGCGCGGCCTCATCGAGCGGATGTCTTCGAGGTCCTGCGCCCGCCCTGCGAGCACCTTCATGGCGATGAGGTCGATGCGGCTGACCGCGAACACGCGGAGCTTGCCCCAAAGACCGATCAGGATGCGCCGTGTCTCCCAGCCGTCAGGAAGCGCATCTCGACGGAGCTGCACATCGCTGTTCAGCCAGGTCTCGGAAAGACCCAGTTCAGCGGCGACCTCGGCTGCGGAAACGTCCATGGCGTGCTCAGAACAACTGTCGGTTAAATCATACAGTTGCTTGCGGGCGGAGTCCATCCCAGTGCCTGATTTCCCGCGGGCAGGGCATTTCGGACCTGCCCGGCGCGCTGGGTCACAGGTCGACGAGCGCGGAGCGGAGCGAAGCGAAGCGCGAGCAGGTTGGCTAGAAGGTCGCCACCTGTGCCGTGTGGCGACACCATCTGGTGATGGCGATCACGGACGCGCGAGAGGCGATAAGACTGCGGGGCTCGCGTCAGACTGCGGTGGTGATCGAACCGCTCTGGCGTGCGTTCAAGGCCGCCATCACCCAAAGTGATGTGACCTGCCCCGATCTCTGGTCCAGCGCCCCGAGAATCGAGGCCAGACCATCACACCGTCGGCGATGCGTACATCCGCGACAGTGCGTCAAGCACCGTGTCAAGCGATGCACCGCCGAGTCCCGTCGACTTCAGGTCGACTTCCTCTCCCCGCATTCGCTTGATGAACAGCTGCATGTCGGAGCAAAGCGACGCAACGGGTCGGGGCCGGTAGTCGGGATCGACGATCGCGTAGAGGCGGAAGACATCGTTCTGATGCTTCCGAATGTCCTTGCGGTCGATGCGCTGTCCGGCGGCGGCCCGCGCGGTCAGGTCGAGCCACGCCTTCGCCTTGAGCGGAATGAGGTGTTCAGGACGAACAACAGGAAGACCTTCGATCGCCGTCCGACCAGCCTGGGCCCAGCCGTAGTAGTCGCTGTCGAGCAAGATCGCCGACAGACTCGACACCTCGTCGCTCATGGGGATCGGCGCCAGGCGGCCGCTGATCTCGGCGCCGAGCATGTCCGGCACGCGTGAGAACAGCTCGATCATCACTGGGTAGCCGTCGACTCCGGGCTTGGCGAATCGGTAGAACTTCCGCGCATCGACCGGCGCCTCGAGCGATTCGTACGCGCCGGCCTTCACGAACGACCAGAACGCCCTTCCGAACTCGGTGTCGACCGTCTCAAGGCAGAGCACGATGTCGAGATCCTTGGTCGCGCGAAACTCAAGCCCCGCTTCGGTCAGCGCAAGGTCACACGCGGTGCCCCCGATGATCAGGTAGCGATCGGCGAACTCCGCGAAGTGCTCACGGAACTTCTCAAGCCCCTTCACCATTTCATCTGCTCCACGAGGAGATCGAGCGCCTGCTCGACACGCTCGTCCGCGCCCGCCTTCACCGACAGGTAGAGAGAAAGCGGGTCTACGACTCCCGGCCTGTCGTGTGCTCTTGGCTCGTACTTCCAGACCTCGACTTCCGACTGCGCAGCTTCGCGATCGGGCAGCACGGCCTCGGGGTGTTCGCGGGCGAACGCGAGCCACCGCTTGTGACCGACCGCAGTCACGGGGAGTCTTGGCTCCGCGATCATGGTGGAGCGCGCGAGCGCATCCTGCCCCGCCCGAAGTCCGTCGGGCAGCATCGCGACGAAGTGACGCGACTTGACCGGGTCGATCAACCACGGCTGCGCCCGCTCCCAAGTCTCCTTTCGGCGGGCATGCAGCCGCAGCACCCGCTCGCGTCCCAACGCTTCGGTCGTGGCCAACTCGGCAGACTCGAGCTCGTCGAATGCTCGACTCAAGGTCATCGTGGTGTAGCCAAGCGCCGGAGCGAGTGCGGATGCCGTCGCGCCGTCTTCGCTCCCGTTGAGCAGCACGAAGATCAACACCGCCTGCGTCGCAGGGCTGAACTTCTGCTTCGTCGGAAGAGCCGCCCTGAAGCGCTCCCGCAGGTCGAGGCCGAGCTCAGGCAGGTACATCTGGTTGCCAGGAACGATGAACGGGATCCGCTGCTCGATCAGTCGCTTGCGGTTGTAGGCGGTGACCTGGTCGCGCACATAGACGATCGGACCGCTCCACTTGGCCCTCACCTGCTCGGCGTGCTTGCGAATGCTCGCGGGCGGATCTGGGTCAGGCGCGTCGTCCACCATCAGGAGAAGCGTCTGCCCTTCGAGGTCCATCAGCGCAAAGCGGTACCGGGCGGTCAGAAAGGCCGGAAGCCGACCCGCTCCGTCCCACGCGACGGCACGGGGCCGGACGCCAAGCGTCTGGTGGAGGTACTCGGGAATCTGCTGCTCAGGGGCGGGCATGTTGCATCTCAAACACGAACCTGCACTCTAACACTATCGGTGTTACCGTGCAACTACATGGTTCGTATAAGCAAAACGATGCGATTTGGCGTCAGGAATGGCCTTCCGCGTCCTCAAACGGGCACCGGGCATGCGAACAGCCCTCAGCGAGCCGACGCGCCCCACGCTTGGCAGCATGCTCGCGGGCACCCGCCTGCCGCGCCTGCCCGATGGAGCCGCAACCTCCCCGACACCAGACAAGCGCGAAGCCCGCTCACCGAGCGAGTCTTCGTAGGCCTCTCGGCCGAAGCCCATTCTTCAACGCGTCAAACGCCGTGAGTCAATCGTCCCACGGCCGAAACCGCGGACTCAATCGTTCGGCATCCTGCGAGGAAAAGATCATGCACACCCTGCCGCTGCAGCTTCGTGACGGGCACCTCTTCATCGATCTCGGAGGCCAGCTCTGGCTGCTCGACACAGGCGCGCCCACCAGTTTGGGCGCGTCGCGCAGCCTTGCGATCGCGGGCGAGCGGTTCGAGCTCGACGCGGACTACCTCGGCCTCACCCCCGAGTCGCTCTCGGAGTTCATCGGCGTGCCGTACGTCGGTCTTCTCGGCGCCGATGTCCTCGGCCGGTTCGATCACATCATCGACACAGCGGCCGGCAAGCTCACGCTGTCGACCGCCGAACTGTCGCACACTGGTCAGCCGGTTCGGTTGGACGAGTTCATGGGCATCCCCATCGTCACCGCCCAGATCGGCGGCCGCGCGTACGGAATGTTCTTCGACACGGGCGCGCAGATCTCCTACCTCCAAAGCGACGCCCTCAAAGACTTCCCCGCCGCAGGCAGCGTCACCGACTTCTACCCAGGCGTCGGCGAGTTCGAGACCGACACGCACGATGTGCAGGTCTCGCTCGAACGCGTCCCGTTCACGCTCCGCTGCGGCACCCTGCCGGGCCTCCTCGGCATGAGCCTCTCGATGGCAGGCACCGAGGGCATCGTCGGCAACGCGATTCTCGAGAAGCGAACCGTCGGCTACTTCCCGCGCCGCGGCGTGATGATGCTGTGAGCGGAGGCGCGCAGGCCAAGCGGCGGGCAGACGCCAAAATCTCATCGAATCCGGCGCGAAGATCGAGAGTCCGCGCAGCCGATGCGATAGTCTCGCGCAAGGGATCGATGGTCGAAACCACACGATGGACGTCTCGATTTGGGCGGAGACAGCATGTCGACAGAACGCGATGCTGTGGAGGACCTGTTTCG
>JBIKXP010000208.1:0-5471 GCA_044355685.1 Phycisphaerales bacterium | reverse complement strand
CGAACCAGCAACCGACCTACGCCGCGGCGACCGGCACGAGCTTCGCCGCCGCATTCGTCTCGGGCGCCGCCGCAGCGTATCGCGCGGCGAATGCCGACTGGCCGAACGCGCAGGTATCGCCGGGCCAGATCTCGTCGCGGTTTGTCAACGCGGCGCGCAACAGCGCCACGCCGATTCCAACCGGTTCATCCGGGGCCATCAAGCGGCTTCGGGCCGATGCACTGGTCGCGGGGTTGCCGCGCGTGGCGCGTTGCTCTGAGGACCCCGTCGCCGAGGAGGATGCGTTCGGCAACTATGTATATGTCATCAACGAGGTCGACCTCGCGTGTGTCTTGACCAGCTGGAACCCGTTGGGAAGCGACCCCCGCCGAATCGTGCGCGCCAACCTCTCGCTCGACCCGGAGAACAGGGTCGACGCGGTCGACCTTGGCATCCTCATTGGCCTCTGGCGAAGCCCGGCTCCCCAAGGTTGCCAGTGAGCGGACGCCGAGCCCGTTCGAGTGACGCGCCGTCGGCGCGGTTTCGGTGATTCTCCCGGGCTCTCGCTTCTCCGTACCTCATCTCGAGTGCAGAGTGTCGTAGCAGGAGATGGGGGCTGTCTCCGTGGCGGCCATGTCCGCACCTGGAAGCGAACACGAGAGCAAGTGCGAGATACGAGCACTGGGGCAACTATGCGCGGCATTCGAACCCTGCTGACTGCCATCCTCGTCGCGCTGTTCGCGCGACCGGGGGTCGCGCACGCGCAGGAGTTCGTTCCGAGTCAGATGCTGATTCGGGCCGACGGCATCGGACAGGAGGTCGCGAGAACAAAGCTCGCCGACGCCGGCTACCCCGTCACCTTCGTGCACGACTATCCGGTCTTCACGACCACGCTCTACAGCTTCGACAACCCATTGACAGGCGACGACATTCCGACCGTGCGAGCCCTGCTCGACGAACTCGTCGCAATGTCGAGCATCCAGGCCGGCGACTTCAACGTGCCGATGGCGATCGATGCCGGGGGTGGCGCGACGGGAAGCCTGTGGGTCACCGGCATGAGCCTCGGTGACTTCCAGAGCCAGTATGCACGCGGCATCATCGGAACCGACGCCGCCGCGAACCGGGCGACGGGCCTCGGCGTGAAGGTCGCGATCATCGACTCTGGGCTCACGAGCGGCGCGCCGATCTCGAGCGGCTACGCGCTTCCATACGGCTACAGCGTGAACAACGGCGTCGCGACGTCGGGCGAGGTGCCGCTCGACGAGGGAAACGGCAAGGAAACCGACATTGGCGTCGGACACGGGACCTTCGTTGCGGCGCTCATCTCATGCACGGCGCCGGCCGCGCGGCACCTGCACATCAAGGTGCTCGACGACGAGGGGCGGTGTCTCCTGGCCGATGTGATCGCAGCGCTCGAGGTGGCGATCAACGAGAACGCGCACGTCGCGAACATGAGCCTGATTCCGGCGTTGCCGACGGCGACGCTTGCGAGTGCGATCAGGCAGGCACGGGAGCACGGGATCATCGTCGTCGCGAGCGCCGGCAGCAACAATCCAGCGGTGAATCCATACCAAGGCTGCGAACCGGATCTCATTCAGGTGGGCGCCACCAACCATCTCGATCAGCCATTCACCTTCGTGACGCCGGCGTGGGTCGACATGCACGCACCGGGCGCCAGCAGCATGCCCGTGAACGGCCTTCCGACCGCTGCGGAGGCCGTGGTCGGCCCGCTCGGCATCGGCCCGAACAAGGAGCCGATCTTCGCTGCGTCGACCTCCTCGGACTTGGCGACGGCGTTCGTCTCGGGTGCGGCTGCTGCGTTTCGCGCGGCAAATCCCGATTGGCCCAACGCGCAGGTGCCCGCGGACAACATCGCGCAGCGATTCATCGATGCGGCACGCAGCAGCGCGGCCACGATTCCAGCCGGAGCGTCCGGGAGCGTCAAGCGCCTCGCGGCCGACTCACTGGTCGCGCCGCTGCCGCGAGTTCCACAGTGCCCCGACGACCCCGTCGCGGAGGAACTGAAGGGCGGCTATCAGTACGTCATCAACAGCGCCGACCTCGGGCTGCTGCTTTCGAGCTGGAGTCCGTTCGGAAGCGATCCGCGCCGCATCGAGCGCGCAAACCTCTCGCGCGATGCGGCGAACAAGATCGACTCGGAGGATCTCGGAATCCTGCTGAGCCTGTGGGCTTCGCCGCCGCCGCCGGGGTGCGAGTAGCGCTCGACGCGCCGACGAGCAGGGCGCTCAGGCGGAACGAGGGTGCGCGTCGGTATGATGAGGACTTCTGGTTTCACGGCTCTCCCATGCATCCGGCTCTCAACAAGGCACTACAGGACGCGCGGTCGGGACGCATCGACCAGGCGTTGGCGGCGGTTCGGCTTCGGCTTCGCCTGCAGCCGAAGGATCTCGAGGCAATCCAGGTTCTCGCGCTGCTCCTCGTGCAATCGGGCAGGCGCGACGAGGCGCTTCATCATCTCGGCCGCGCGGTGGAGATCGAGCCACGGCTGCCGGGGCCGCGCAACAACTATGGCGTCGCCCTGCTTGATGCGGGACGGACGAAGGACGCCATCGAGCAGTTCCGCCGGGCCTGCGAGCTCGAGCCGACGTACGAGCGCGCGTGGCTCGGCCTCGCAAGCGCGCTCAGCGCGGCGTCCGATGCGAACGGAGCGCTGGCGGCATGCGATCGCGGGCTGGCGCTGCGTCCTGACTGGCCCGAAATGCTTGGCGCGAAGGCGGGCGCCCTTGCGGCGGGGCTGCGGATCGACGAGGCGATCGCGACGCTCGAAGGCGCGGTGGCGCTACGACCGACGCACGCGTCGTCGCGCAGCGACCTGCTGCTGATGGCGAACTACGTCGAACGCACGCCGACGGAGCTGTTCGAACTGCACCGACGGCTCGCGCACGCGGGGCGCTATGAGCCGAATCCGCCTGAGAGCGACCGCGACCCGGAGCGGATTCTCCGGCTCGGCGTCCTCTCGGGCGACCTTCGCTCGCACTCCGTCGGGTTCTTCGCGCAGGCGCTGTTCAGCGAGCGACCCGCAGGCGATCGCATGATCGTGTTCTCGACGGCCGCCACGCGCGCGGATGACGCGCTCGAGGCGACGTTTCGCGCGAAAGCGGACGCTTGGATCGATGCCCCATCGATGAGCGATCACGCGCTCGATGCTGCCATTCGCGAGCAGCGCATCGACGTCCTCGTCGAGCTCTCCGGCCACACGTCGGGCGGTCGGCTGCACGCGCTGGCGCGAAAGCCCGCGCCCGTCATCGTCTCGGCGATCGGCTACCCGAACACGACGGGCCATCCGGCGGTTGACGCGCGCATCGTCGACTCGACGACCGACCCCGCCGGGAGCGAGTCGCTGGCCACCGAGCGTCTTGTGCGCCTCGACCCCTGCTTCCTCTGCTTCACGCCACCGACTGGCGCGCCAGAGCCCACGCTGCCCGAGGTGAGCGCACCGATCACGTTCGGCTCGTTCAACCTCGCTTCGAAGATCTCGCCGGGCTGCGTGCGGCTTTGGAACGCAGTGCTGTCGGCCGTGCCCAACTCACGACTTCTCGTGAAGAGCCGCTCGGTCGTCGACGAAGAGATGCGCCAGCGGCTTCTCGACATGCTCGTCGCCGGGGGCATCGACGCCGCGCGCGTCGAGACGATCGGCTACACGAAGTCGATCGCCGAGCACCTGAAGCTCTACTCACGCGTCCATGTCGCGCTTGACACGATGCCGTACAACGGAACCACGACGACGTGCGAGGCGCTCTGGATGGGTGTGCCCGTGGTGGCGCGGCTCGGCGAGCGCCACGCGGCGCGCGTGAGCGCGTCGCTTGTCAAGGCCGCGGGATTCCCCGAACTTGTCGCGGAGTCGGACGAGGACTTCGTGCGAATCGCCGCGACGCTGGCAGCCGACCGCGCGCGGCTCGGCGCGTTCCGCGAGTCTGCACGAAGCACCATCGCGGCGTCGCCGCTCCTCGACGCGAGCGCGTATGCCCATCGCTTCCACGCCGCGATGCGCGGCCTCTGGCGCGCGCACTGCGCGGGGTAGCGGTCGGTCTGTGCGAAAGGCTGGCTTCTCGTGACGCGCGAGGCCCCCGGCCGTGGATCCGCAGCAGAACCGCGCTTCAAGCCTCGGAGCCGTCCGCCGAGACCTCGGCTACATTGGATAGGTCGATTCCACAGGAGCCCAAATGACCACAGATCCCGCCTTCTCCGACCCTTCCGCGCGCTGGTGGCTGGCTCGGCCAGGTCAGCAGCCACTCGGGCCATTCGGCTGGAACGATCTTGTTGCGAAGCTTCGGAGCGCAGGAGGCGTCGGGGATTGGCTCGCCTGTCGCGAGGGAAGCACCGAGTGGATGCGGCTTGCCGACGACCATGCGGTGGTGAACGCGGTCGGAGCGACCGGAGCGTCTGCACCGCCCCCGCCGCCGTCGGGTGGTTCGAGCGCCGCGACTCCGCCAACGTTTCCGACCCAGTCTCCGCCATCGGCGCCACCATCGTTCTCGAACACGACTGCGATTGATCCGTCAGATCGGACCATGGCGGTGCTTCTCCACCTGAGCAGTTTCGGCGGCATCATCATTCCTGGGCTCGGGATCCTCCTTCCGCTTGTCCTGTGGCTGACGAATCGCCAGCGCCCGGCACTCGACGCCGTGGGCAAGGAGGTCATGAACTACACGATCGTGGTCCTCATCGCCGCGGTCGTCTGCGTCGTGCTCGTGCTTTGCCTCATCGGATACCTGTTGCTGCTCGCGCTCGGCGTGGCGACGATCGTGCTGCCGATCATCGCAGCCGTGAAGGCATCGAACGGAGAGTTCTTCCGCTATCCACTGCCCTTCCGCATCATCCGTTGACGGCGCGACGGCGCGGTCGAGCATGCCTGGCGCGCTGTCGGAATGTCGAGATCCTGCACGAGATCGATTTCGGTGATCGCGAGCCGACACCCCGCGAGCGCCTCCCCCTGCATGCCGGCCTAGGTTCTGTCTGACGGATCGCCGAAGCCCAAAGAACCGCGCGGCGCCCGGCTGGCAAGGAGGCGAGACGAAGCTGTATCCGCAGCGATACAGCGAGGCGAAGCCGACGCGGCCAGCCGGGATGCCGCGTGGATCGACGGCCGGTGATCCGTCAGACAGAACCTAAAGCGATGCGATCGGCGGCAGAGCGTCACCATCTTTGATCGCCTGCGCGCAACTCTCGAGGATACGCTCCGCCTCAAATGCTGCGAGCGCTTGCCGCCGCGCGGGTGTCGTCGGGCGCGCGCTTGCGGATGGATCCGCGGACGGAGCCGCAGGTGTGCTCGAGGGCCGCGCCTCTCGCGCGGACGCCGCGATCCTGATCGCCACCGTGCCGAGCGCGACACGTTTCTCTTCGCGCATGGACATCGCCCATCGCCCTTTGGAAGCGACCGCAGGAAAGGCATTGCCGCCGCGGGACAAGTGGGCGACCCCGCTCGGAATCGGCATCCATTGAGGCAGAACGGGCGAAGCCACGGGAACCAT
>JBIKXP010000046.1:0-17837 GCA_044355685.1 Phycisphaerales bacterium | reverse complement strand
GGATTCGTGTTCCTGCCGAACCCGCCTGCCTACGAGGCGCTCGCGGAGGACCATGCGTGGGAGTCGACCTATGAGGAGGAGCGGACCCGGCGCGCGCGACAGGACCCGATCTTCTCCGCGCTTGGTCGGATCACGGCCCGGCTCCGGCTACGACTTCTTCCGCGCCGCAACCCGTTTGCTGCGTTGACGGCGCGGCACCTGAAGGCCAGGCGCGTGCAGGGTGCCGCCACGGTGGTCGACATCGGCTGCGCGGACGCCAAGTTCACCCTCCGCGTGGCAGACGACGTGGCTCGCCGTGGTCACGCCGCGGCCTTCATCGGCATCGAGGTCTCGAAGGCGCTCGCCACACAGGCGGGCCGGGAGCTCGCCAGCCGAGGCGGCCGCGTGATCGAGGCGAGTGCCATCGACGGGGTTCGCGAGCTGCCCGCAAGCTCGGTCGCCGCGGTGCTGATGTCCTCGTTCCTCGAGCATGAGGCGAGGCCGCTCGAACTTCTTCAGGCGGTGCGAGGCGCGCTGGAGCCGGATGGGGTCGTGATCCTCAAGGTTCCGAACTTCGCCAGCTGGAACCGCCTGCTGCGCGGCGCGCGGTGGTGCGGATTCCGCTATCCCGACCATGTGAACTACTTCACGCCGAAGACGCTCGCCATGCTGGCCAAGCGGGCCGGCCTTGCCTGCGAGCAGGGCCTGGCAATGCGGCTACCGACCTCCGACAACATGTACGCGTTGCTGCGGCGCGCCTGAGGCCGCCCGCCGCCCGAGCGACCGCGACGGAGACGCCCGGCGGGAGTCCTGTCGGGTGATGCCGGCCGAATCGACATTGCATGATTTTCCCTGCGGGACTGAGAGAGGCGGTTCTCTTCGACGGAAACCGGGTGGAAGCGCGCTGGCGACCTTCGCCTGCCGCACGCAGCAGAACACCACCAACCCCGGAGATTCGCAATGTCCCCTTCCAAGATCCAGAACCACGCCCTGCTCGCCGCCACCGCCGCCCTCGCGCTCGTTGGAGCCGCTCAGGCGAACATCCTGAACAACCCTGGGTTCGAGACGCCCACCACGACCTCTGCGTCGAACGTGCTGAACAACTTCCCCGGCTTCGCCGGCATCTGGGGCCCTGAAGTGGGCTCGATCACCACCGCAGCGCTCGGCGTGACCCCCGCCACTGGTAGCCGAATGCTCGGCATGACCACCGATGGCCTGTCCTACACGCAGGCCTTTCAGGCGGTCGACGTCTCGGCCTTCAGCGGAATGATCAACGCCGGTCAGGCGCAAATGGTCGCCGGCGCCTTGTACAACACAAACGGCGGATACAGCGGCGCCTTTGCGCTCGTCAATGTTCAGTTCTTCGCCAGCTCGACCTACTCGTCGCTCATCGGCAACTCGGGCAACGGGACGCTGACGCTCGATAACGACCCCACCTCGTGGGAGAGCACCTCGGTGACCTCCATGATCCCGGTTGGAACGACCTGGGTGGTCTATCAGATCGCCTACCAGAACGCCTCGATCGGTAACAACACCGGCTTCGTGGACGACGCCTACCTCCGCATCAACCAGATCCCTGCGCCGGGTGCGCTCGCGGCGTTCGCTCTCGCCGCCGTCGGCGCCCGTCGCCGCCGCCGCTGACCCCGACTCTCGCGCTTCTCTCGCGCTTCTCTCTCTCTCCCTCTCTCTCTCTCTCTCTCTCTCGGAACACGACGCACGCCTCCGCAATCCGCGGGGGCTGCGTCGTTTCACGGACGCGCCGGATTCGCGCTCCTCCCAACTGTCGGAGATCGGTAGACTCAGGCATGGTTGACGGGGCGCCCATCCTGATCCTCGGTGCGGGAGTCGAGAACTTCCCGCTCCTCACGACGCTCGCCTTTGGCTTCGCGGCCGCATGGGTGCTCGGCCTCATCACGCATCGTCTCGGTCTTTCGCCAATCGTCGGCTATCTCCTCGCCGGCGTCGCCATTGGTCCATATACCCCAGGCTTCGCGGGCGACATCGGAATCGCGCAGCAGCTCGCGGAGATCGGCGTCATTCTTCTCATGTTCGGCGTGGGCCTTCACTTCCAGCTGAAGGATCTCTGGGCCGTTCGCGCCGTGGCCATTCCAGGCGCCGTCGTCCAAAGCGCGGTCGCGACTCTCGTCACGATCGGCATCCTGCACCTCATGGGCTGGCCGCTCCGGTCGGGGCTTGTCCTCGGCATGGCGATGGCAGTGGCAAGCACGGTCGTCCTGCTGCGCGTCCTCATCGATCGCAACATGCTCGGGACCGTGCACGGGCACGTGGCCGTCGGCTGGCTGATCGTCGAGGACATCATGACGGTGCTCCTCCTCGTGATGGTGCCCCTCTTCGCCCTTGATGAATCGGGGAGCCCCACCGCGGCCGCCGCAGATTCAGCCCTGGCCACCGCCGGCTGGGCGATTCTCAAGCTGGTCGCGCTCGTCGCCATCGTGCTTCTTGCCGGGTCGCGCATCGTGCCCCGCATCCTCAACGCGGTGGCGAAGCTGCGCTCGCCCGAGCTCTTCACGCTGACGGTGCTCGTCCTCTCGATCACGATCGCGGTCGGTTCGGCGGCGCTGTTCGGCGCATCGGTCGCGCTTGGGGCATTTCTCGCCGGAATCGTCGTGGCGCAGTCGCCGGTCAGCCACCATGCCGCCGCCGATGCGCTCCCGATGCGGGACGCGTTCGCCGTGCTCTTCTTCGTCTCGGTGGGCATGCTGTTCAACCCGTTCTTCGTGGTCGAGCAGCCGTCGCTTGTCCTCATCGGCGTCGGCGTCGTCATGGTCGCGAAGCCGTTCGCCGCGATCGTCATCGTGGCGATCTGCGGCTATCCCGTGCGAACGGCGCTCACGGCCGCGATCGGCCTTGCGCAGATCGGCGAGTTCTCGTTCATCCTCGCGCAGGTGGCGCGCCAGCACGGCCTGATGCCCGACGACGGCATGAATCTCCTCGTCGCGACGGCCATGATCTCGATCACCCTGAATCCCATGCTCTTCCGCTCGCTCGACCGGATCGAGCGCGCGATCGAGCGCGTGCCGTGGCTCTGGAAGCTGCTCGATGCGCGGCACGCGAAGCGCACCAGCTCCATCACGATTCATGCCTCCACTTCGCTGGCGGCCCGCACCAAGCCGCTCGCCGTGATCGTTGGCTACGGGCCCGTCGGAAGACTTGTCGATGCGCTCCTCCGCGATGCAGGCCTCGAGACCGCGATCGTCGACATGAACATCGACACCGTGCGGCAGCTGCAATCGAAGGGTCGAATCGCGATCTACGGCGATGCCTCGCGCCGCGAGGTGCTCGAGCAAGCCGGCCTGCGCGACGCGGTGCATCTTGTCCTCAGCCTTCCAAACAGCGAGGAGCGCGGCTCGCTTGTCATGCTCGCGCGCGAACTGAACCCAAGCGTCGAGATCACGGCGCGCACGCGCTACCTCGCCGAGCGCGAGGTCCTCGAGCGCGCTGGCGCCACCACAGTCGTCAGCGAGGAAGGCGAGTCGGGTATCGCGCTTGCACGGCGCGTGCTTGAGCGACGCGGGCTCGCGCCGCAGCAGATCGAGAAACTCCTTGGTGCGGTGCGCCGCATCTGGGGCATGGGCACGACCTGACGGGAGCGGCGCATCCGGCCATCGGGCCCGGCGGTATCCTCGCCTCCATGGTCGTTCACGCCGTCATCTCGCTCGTCCTCGCCGCCGCTCCGCAGTCGGCGCCGCGCTTCGTCGATCGCTCGGTTGCGCTCTCCATCGCGCCAGCCGGCGGGCACGCGGCGTGGGGCGACGTGAACGTCGACGGCTGGCCCGATCTCTGGGCGGGCGGGGTGCTGTGGTTGAACAGGGAGGGCAAGTCCTTCACGCGCGTCGATGCGCCGGGCGAAGGCGTGATCGCCGACATCGACAACGACGGGACGGGCGATCTCGTGTCCTTCGCGCCGATCGCCGTCACGCGAGGCGTGCGCGACGGCGAGTCGGTCCGCTTCGAGCCGATGAAGCTGCCCGAGCTTCCCGTCGCGATCTCGCGCGGCGTTGCGGTCGGAGACTTCGACAACGACGGTTTCGTCGATGCGTACTTCGGCGGCTACGAACACTGGCCCACGCAGACGACCTATCCGTCGATCCTGCTCATGAACGAGGGAGGTAAGACGTTCCGGGTCGCGGCGAACTCGGCCGAACGCCGCACGCGCGGCGTGACGGCCTGTGACTTCGACGAGGATGGCGACCTCGACCTTTACCGCTCGAACTACCGGCTGCAGCCGAACTCCCTGCTCGTCAACGATGGCAAGGGTGGGTTCACCGATGAAGCGACTGCGCGCGGCGCCGTGGCGACGAGCGACGGATTCGAGGGCGGACACTCGATCGGCGCTTGCTTCGGCGACTTCGACAACGACGGCCGATTCGATCTCTTCGCGGGGAACTTCGCGCACGTCGATTCGCGCGGCGACCAGCCGAAGAGCCGCTTCCTCCGGAACCTCGGGCCAACCAAGGGCTGGGCGTTCGAGGACCTCGGCGAGTGCGGCGTCTGGTACCAGGAGAGCTATGCCTCCCCCGCCGCCGCCGACTTCGACAACGACGGCGATCTCGACCTGTTCTTCACGACGGTCTACGCAGTCGCGAGCTTCAAGAAGCCAAACCACCCCGTCCTCTTCCGAAACGACCGCAAGGCGGGCGATGCCGAATGGGTCTTCGCAGACGCGACCGCGGGCTCTGGCCTCGAGTCACTGCCCCCGACCTATCAGGCTGCGTGGGCCGATGTGAACCGCGACGGGCTGATCGATCTCGTCGCCGCCGGCAAGCTCTTCGTGAACGAAGGCCCGGCGAAGACGCATTGGCTTGGACTTCGCCTCCGTGGCGACGGATTCAAGGTAAATCGCGACGCGATCGGCGCACAGGTGCGCGTGTCGCTTCCCGATGGCCGCACGCTCTCGCGTCAGGTGGAAGCGGGCACCGGCGAAGGCAACGCAAACAGTCCGATGCTCCACTTCGGGCTCGGAGACTGCAGCGGCCCGCTGAAAGTCGAGATCCGCTGGCCGAACGGCGAGCGGATCTCCGCCACGATCGACCGCGTCGACCGCGTGCTCGAGATCACGAAGGAAGTGCCGGCGCCATGAATGCTCAGGCGCGGATCACGCCATGGCGAGCGCGCGACCCGCATTCGCCACGATCGCGTTAAGCGTCGGGCTCGGGCGCATGGCTTCCGCAGTCTTCTTCTCGCACGGGTGGTAGTAGCCGCCGATGTCGACAGGCTTGCCCTGCACGCCATTGAGCTCGGCGACGATCTTCGCTTCGTTTCCGACCATCTCGGCGGCGATTGGCGCGAAATGCCGCGCGAGGGCGGCGTCCTTCGTCTGTCTCGCAAGTGCGTCGGCCCAGTACATCGTCAGGAAGAAGTGGCTTCCGCGGTTGTCAAGGTCGCCGACCTTGCGCGCCGGCCCCTTGTTGTTGACGAGGTAGCGACCGATGGCCTCGTCGATGGTGTCGGCCAGCACCTTCGCCCGCGCGTGCTTGGTCGTGTCAGCGATGTGCTCGAGGCTCGCGCCGAGCGCCTGGAACTCGCCAAGCGAATCCCAGCGCAGCGAGTTCTCTGCGACGAACTGCTGCACATGCTTGGGCGCGGAGCCACCGGCGCCTGTCTCGAAGAGGCCGCCGCCGTTCATCAGGGGCACGATCGACAGCATCTTGGCGCTCGTTCCGAGCTCAAGGATCGGGAAGAGATCGGTCAGATAGTCGCGCAGCACGTTGCCTGTCACCGAGATGGTGTCGAGGCCCTGCTTCAAGCGCTCGCACGAATAGGCGCAGGCGTCGGCGGGAGCCTTGATCGTGATCTCGAGGCCGGCCGTGTCGTGGTCCTTCAGGTACGCGTGCACCTTCTTGAGAAGCTCGCGGTCATGCGGACGCTTCTCGTCGAGCCAGAAGCACGCGGGGGTCTTCGAAAGCCGCGCACGCGTGACGGCGAGCTTCACCCAGTCCTTGATGGCGGGGTCTTTGGTCTGACAGGCGCGCCAGATGTCGCCGGCCTCCACCGCGTGCTGGAGAAGCACCGCGCCCGACGCGTCGACCACGCGCACCGCGCCCGACGCCTTCACCTCGAACGTCTTGTCGTGAGAACCGTACTCCTCGGCCTTCTGCGCCATCAGGCCGACGTTCGGCACACTGCCCATCGTCTTCGGGTCGAAGGCGCCGTTCTTCCGACAGAAGTCGATCACGCTCTGGTAGATGCCCGCGTACGAGCGATCAGGGATGACCGCCATCGCGTCCTGCGTCTTGCCTGCGGCGTTCCACATCTTGCCGCTCTCGCGAATCATGGCCGGCATCGACGCGTCGACGATCACGTCGCTCGGCACATGAAGGTTCGTGATCCCCTTGTCGGAATCGACCATCGCGATCGCAGGGCCGCTCGCGAGCACGGCCTTGATGTCGGCGTCGATCGCCGCGCGCTCGGCGTCAGGGAGCGAGGCGATCTTCGCGACGAGGTCGCCGAAGCCGTTGTTGACGTCGACACCCACGTTCGCGAGCGCGGTCCCGTGCTTCTCGAACACCGGCTTGAAGAACGCCCTCACGGCGTGGCCGAAGATGATCGGGTCGGAGACCTTCATCATCGTGGCCTTGAGGTGAATCGACCAGAGGACACCCCTCGCCTTCGCGTCGGCGACGGTCGAGTCGAGGAACGACACGAGCGCCTTTCTCGACAGGAAGGTGCCGTCGAGGATCTCGCCCGTCGAGAGCTTCAGGCCGTCCTTCAGCACGGTTGTCGCGCCGTCGGCGCTCACGAACTCGATGCGCGCGGCGGTCGCGGCGGGAATCGTCACGCTCTGCTCGTTCGCGAAGAAGTCGCCGCCGGCCATCGAGGCGACGCTCGCCCTCGCGTCGGGCGCCCACGCGCCCATCTTGTGCGGATTCGCGCGGGCGTAGTCCTTCACGCTCTTCGTCGAGCGGCGGTCGGAGTTGCCCTCTCGGATCACCGGGTTGACAGCGCTTCCCATCACCTTCGCGTAGCGGGCCCGTGCATCCTTCTCCGCGTCGCTCTTCGGCTCGTCGACGAAGTCCGGCAGGTCGTAGCCCTGCGACTGCAGCTCCTTGATCGCAGCCTTCAGCTGGGGGACCGACGCCGAGATGTTCGGAAGCTTGATGACGTTCGCCTCAGGCCTGAGGCAGAGCGCCCCAAGTTCGGCGAGGTGGTCGCCGATCCGCTGCTCAGGCTTCAACCGCTCGGGGAACGCGGCGATGATGCGCCCCGAAAGCGAGATGTCGCGTGTCTCGACACCGATACCCGCGGGCGTGGTGAACGTGCGGATGAGGGGCAGCAACGAGTAGGTCGCCAGCATCGGCGCCTCGTCGGTGTGCGTGTAGATGATCGTGGGGTTGGCAGTCATCGTTCGGTTCTCCGAAGGCAATTGCGGGCAATAACGGGCGATCGCGCCGCCCGTTCGCCCCCGCGCCAGGGAAGGTCAGTGTACGGTTCGACGCTGACCCGGGGAAATGACCTTGAAACACTGGGACAGTCAACCTTCCGCGCCCCAGGACCGTCGGGGCGGGGCAACGATCGCTCTGGAGGTCGACAGCATGCCGATCGAGGAAATCAAGCCATCCGAGACGACCGTTCGCCGGTTCCGTCGCCTTCTCTGGACCGTCGCGGCGCTCGCGGCCCTGTCGCTCGCCGCCGGGCTCGTCTTCCGGCCCGCCCTCGTCGGCGTCTCGGCGATCACGCTTGCGGGCGCGAGCCTGATGATCATCATCTCGGGCCTTGGCCGCACGCGCGCCGTCGTGGTGGAAGAAGCGCTGCGGACGAACATGCCCGTCGGCGACGCGGCGCGGAAGACGGGCACTCGAACGGCGATCCGGATCACGGCTGCGCTCACGCTCGCTGCGTTCGCCACCGCCGCGGCCATGCTCGACCGGGAAATGCTCGCAGCGGGCGCGGCCTTCACGCTCGCGATCTTCTCGGTCGTGGGCGCGCCTGCGTGGCTCGCGGCGGTCGGTGAGACCGAGGACGCGACGCGCCAAGCCCTTCAATCGCGCCGCGCGGAGATGCGTCCGGGAGGACGGACGGAAAGAGATTGAGCAGCCGCATTTCCGTGCGGGTACATTTCCGGCATGCATGGATTCGACACTGCGGCAGAGACATCGATCGCGCGCTACGAGGCAGGTGCTGCGTTGGTGCGCCAGGCTTGCTCCGGCCTGCCCGCCTCAGACCTCAACACCCGCATCGCGCCGGGCATCTGGAGCATCCAGGAGATCGTGGTCCACCTGCTCGATAGCGACCTGATCGCGACGCACCGGATGCGCCGGATCGCGGCGGAGGATCTTCCGCTCCTCGTCAGTTACGACGAGAACGCGTTCATCGCGAACCTTCCCTCCGACCGGATGGACTTCGCGACGGCGCTCGAACTCTTCGAGGTTCACCGCCGCTACACCGCGCACTGGCTGCGGACGCTCCCGCCGGAGGCTTTCTCCCGCGAGGGGATCCACACGCAGCGCGGCAAGATCACGCTTGGCCAGATCGTCGACCTGTATGCGTCGCACGTCGACCACCACCTGAAGTTCGTCGACGGGAAGCGTGCGGCGCTGCGTGCACGCTGAATTGCCGCACGAGATCCCGACGCGGAGAATCCATGCCCACGCTCTTCTCACCGCTGACGCTCGGCTCGCTCGAGGTCCCGAACCGCATCTTCATGGCACCGCTCACGCGTTGCCGCGCAGAGGCAGGCGATGTCCCGGGCGATCTGATCGCGACGCACTATGCCCAGCGCGCGAGCGCCGGGCTCCTCATCGCAGAGGCGACGATGGCGATCGCCGGCAACTGCGCGTTCATGGGTGCGCCCGGCATCCATTCCGACGCCCAGGTCGCAGGCTGGCGCAAGACGACCGACGCGGTGCACACGGCCGGCGGGCGCATCTACCTTCAGATCTGGCACGGCGGACGCGCCTGCCACTCACTTCTCAACGGCGGTGCACAGCCGGTGGCACCGAGCCCGATCGCCATAGGCGTCGGCGAGATCTATACGCCGGAAGGGCCCAAGCCCTACGAGACGCCGCGCGCGCTTCGAGATGACGAGATCCCAGGAGTCGTCGAGGGTTTCCGCCGCGCAGCCGAGAACGCAAAGCGCGCGGGCTTTGACGGCGTCGAGATCCATGGCGCGAACGGCTATCTCCTCGACCAGTTCCTGCGCGATGGCAGCAACACGCGCAGCGGTCCGTATGGTGGCAGCCTGGCCAACCGGGCGCGCCTCATGCTCGAGGTCGTCGATGCAGCGGCTGGGGTCTTCGGCCATGGCCGCGTCGGCCTCCGCATCTCGCCACTCAACGGCTACAACGGCATGAAGGACAGCGCACCGATCGAACTGACCCGATACGTGTGCGAACAGCTCTCGCCGCGCGGGCTCTCCTATCTGCATGTCATGCGCGCCGATTTCCTCGGCCAGCAGCGTGGCGATGTGCTGTCGGTGGCGCGCCGCGCTTTCAAGGGCCCGCTCGTTGCCAACATGGGCTACACGCCCGACGAAGCGGTGCAAGCCGTCGAGTCGGGCGCGGTCGACGCCATCGCATTCGGCACGCTCTTCCTGGCGAATCCCGACCTGCCGGCGCGCATCCAGGCGAAATCGCCGCTGAACGCGCCAGATCGCTCGACGTTCTACGCAGGCGGCGCACAGGGGTACACCGACTATCCGGCGCTGTCCCCCTCATGACGGCGAACCCCGCGACAAGGCTGCGTGCCGAGCAGGCACGCGTCCTTGCCGCGGGGGCCGTGACGGGATCCAACTCGCGTCACTCGTCGGAAGAGGCATCGCCGGTCGGCGCGGCCGTCGCCGTCGACTTCGCGGCGGTCGCCTTCGTCCGCGCCTCTGCGCAGCAGTGCGAGAGGGTCAGCAGGAACTCACGCCCCAGCACGATGCGTCCGGCGTCGGTCAGTTCATGACCTCCTGAACCGAACTCCGACGCCAGCGCCGGCCAGCGCTCGTTTCGGACGATGACCGTCTCCTCGGTGCCGTCGAGACGACGCGACTGCACACGGGCGACGTCGAAGATGAGCTCGCCGGCAAAGTGCTTTCGCAGCAGTTCGTTGTAGCGACCGCGATTCGCGTTGGCCGCGTCGGGACCGGTTCCGACCATCTTCTTGATCGCGAGCTTGGCACCGTGGTCGGGCTCACGCAACGGTGCAGTGCAGTGCACGACCAGCAGATTCGGTCGCGCGGCGCGAATCGCGTCGACGGCCTGCGTGTAGCGATCAAGGACGCGCACGACATCCGTCGAGCGGCCGATGTCGCTGCATGAGAGCTTCAGGACCGCAACGTCGATCGTGCTGCCCTCGGGCGACAGCAGGAACTCCTGGAAGGCATCGATCTTGTCCTCGGGTTCGCCGTTATGTCCGATGCCCGACTGGAAGATTCCGGGGCGATCGATCGACGTCGCCTGACGCACACCCTGACGATCGCGCTGGCGCTCCCGCTGGCGGGCTTCCCGCTCTTCGCGCCGGTAGGAGATCACGGTCAACCCCAGCTCGGGCTTGCGCGCAAGCACCGTCTCGATGCCCGTGGCGATCTCGGCGCCGAGCACCTCGTGCGCAAAGTACACGCGCTTCGTGCGAAGGTCGGCCCAGCAGGTCTCGCCGATTCGATCCAGCGCCGTCAGATCGATATCTCGACCCGTCTTTCCCGTCTTCCCGTTCGCCGCTTCGAACTCCTGCGTGACCTCGCGACTCTTGCCGACGGACTTCTCCGGCCTGTCCTGCTCCTTCCGGGATTCCTGCGCGGCGGCAGCGGCGGGCTGCCATGCCAGGGCGGCGAGACCGCCGCAGATGAGAGTGCCGATGAAGGCGGCGGTTGCCGCACGCTGCATGAAATCCTGCATGATTCGACTCCTGTTTCCGTTCCCAACCCAGATTGAATGAAGTCCTGATTGACTGACGGCGTGACTGAAGCCGCGTTGACCGACCTTCGCCGACCTCTGCCGACCGCGACCGAAGGGCTCGCATCAACGAGAAATCTCGCGATGCGAGACGCATCGCCATCGTCCGCGCACTGCGGCACGTGCGCCGGTTGCAGTCGCCGACCCAGTCTGACGGATCCTAGAGCCTGGCGGCGTCAAGACAAGTGACGCGCCAAGCCAGCATCGGCGAATGCGAGCTTCGGGAAGCCTTCCCTCCGGAAGTCGACGCGCTTATACCTGCGCGAGTCCTTCTCGAATCGCAAACCGCATCAGCTCTGCCCGCGTGAATACGCGCAGCTTCTTCATGATGCGCTCCTGGTGTCCATCGATCGTCTTCGGGCTTCGCGCGAGTTCGTTGCCGATCTCGCCGCGCGAGAGCCCCTTCCCGATCAGCCGCAAGACCTCCAGTTCACGCTGCGTCAGCGAGTCAAGCAGCGTCGCCGGCGGCCCGCCCGTCTGCGCACTGCGTCCGTTCGTCTTGCCGACAACTCGGCCATTTCGTGTCTTCGGCGGCTGGCAGCGCGTACGGACCTTCGAGCCCATGATGAATGTTCCCTCGGCGCATCGGGCGATGCGCTTGAGGCCATCGACGATCTCCTCGAGATCGTCTCCCTTCGCGAAGTAGCCAGATGCGCCGCAGCTGAAGGCCGATGCGAGGAAGCCGTCGCGGATGTGCGCACTGAGGAACGCAAATCGGGTCTCCGGGTGCAGGTGATGCAGGCGGTCGGCGACCTCGAACACATCTGGGCCGGGCATCTCGATATCGAGCAGCACGACATCGGGACGATGCTCGGCAACGGCGTCGATCAAATCCTCGGCGCTGTCCAGGCTCGCCACGCAGCGAATCTGGCCATCGACGGCAAACTGCGCCTTGAGTCCCTCGACAAGCACGACGTGGTCGTCGACGCAGATCACGCGTACAAGCGCACGCTGCTGCTCGCGCGGCGTGCCCGCCGGAATTCCTGCCGTCGGGTCGGTCAACCGCTTGCGCGCAACCGCCCGCGGAGCCTCGATGTCCACGATACCGACTGATCCCTGACCGATCATTCCCTGTGATTCACCCATGTTGCAACTCCTCTTGCTCGCTCGCGGGATCGCCAAGAACATGACGAATCGCCGCCTCGATGTTGGAAATCTGTACTGGCCTGTCGATCAGCGTGACGCCGCGCGCGCCGAGGGCGGAGCGCTGCGCGCCCAGCGGCACGCCGATCACGATGAGTTGGTGCGCAGGCCGCCGCGCCATCCACCGGTCCGCCATGGCCGGATCGACCACGCTCTCCGCTGCCACGCAGATGTCGCTTTGCCACGGATCCTCGAGGAACTCTGGCTCCACTCCGCGCGCCCGGAGGAGCGTCGCGAACATCGTCGCCAACCGCCCGTCTTTCGGGAGAACCGCGACTGAAATCGACTGGATCAAGGCATCCGACGGAGGCGTGGACCGGAATACGAGCCGGACGAGCGTCCCCGCTCCGAGGTGCGTCTCGAGCTCGACATGACCGCCGCTTCGCTCGACGATCATCCGGACGATCGGCAGACCGAGGCCGGTCCCGATTCCCCGGGGCTTCGTGGTGAAGTACGCATCGAAGGCGCGGCGATGCACATCCTCGCTCATGCCCATGCCGTTGTCAGCCACCTCGACCACGACCTCGCGCGCACTGCGCGTGTAGGAGCGCAGCACGACCCGGCCGAGGTCGCTTGGTCGCTGGGCAGGCATGGCGTCGCCCGCGTTTGCGATCAGCGCGAGCACCGCGCGAGTGAGCGACTGCTCGTCCACAAGCGCGCGCGCGACGCCTTGGGCGATCGCCGACTCGATCGCGGCGCGACCATGCAGTGCCTTCGAGAGCAGCGGCCCCACCAGTTCCCACCACTGCGCGATGTCCGTCGAGGCGTCCACCGCGGGACGCTCCTCGCTTGCGAGGAGATGCAGGCCATCCGCAAGGGCCTGCAGCGAAGCGAGTCCGTCGGCGATCGCGCGGTGGTGCCGCTCGCGCTCGGACTTGTCGTTGCGGATACGCGACTTGGCAAGCGCGCCGACATGGGCGCGAATCGGGAGCAGCGCGTTGTTGAGGTCGTGGCTCAGGCCGGCGACCAGCGTTCCCATGCAGGCGAGGCGCTCGCACTGGCGCGAATGAAGCTCGGCGGCGCGCCGGACGCCGGCATCGCGGATGAGGAGCGTGTGGCCATGCTGGCGCGCGCCCGATCCAGAGACGACTTCGGCGAGGAACTCGGATCCATCACGACGCCGCGCGATGGCCTCGCGCGGCTGCCGCCCCGGTTGCGTTCCCGCGAGTCCAAGCGTCCACGGAACCGGCGCCTCGCGGGGCAGGTTCGGGAGCATCTCGGAGAGCTGCAAGCCAAGCGCCTCGTCGCGGGAGTATCCAAACATCAGCGATGCGGCATGGTTTGCGTCGAGCACCCGCTCATCCGGACCGACGGTCACGATGGCGTCGCCCGCACCCTCGAGAATCGCGTGCAGCCGTACGTCGTTTCGCTGCAGTCGCTGGGTAAGACCGCGGACACGCAGCATCGTCGACAGGCGGTCGACAAGCATCGATGCGAGCCATCGCTGCCCGAACGAGAGCGGGTCCGTCACCGGAAAGGCGTAGGTTAGGGATCCACCGAACTCACCGCGGCGATGCACGTGCAGCGTCACGAGCGCGCGAACACCCGCTGTCTCGAGAACGGTGCCGACGAGTGTTCCGACGAATCGCTCGTCTCGATCGAGTGCATCGATGACCTCCACAGCGCCCACCGACGGTCGCTGACGCTGGTCCGGCCCCCAAAGATCACGGGCATCGCCTGCGGCGAGCATGGAGGCAACGCGATCATCGAGTCCGAAGGTGGTCCGCAACGTCTCCAGTCCGTCGGAGCCGCGCTCGACTCGAAGCTCGCAGACTCCAGCCGCGGCACCAAGCGACTCTCCCGCGATTTGGATCCACTCGAAGAGTGCCTCTCCGATTCCGGCGATCGCATCGAGTTCATCGAGCCGCGCGCATGTCTCTCGCCACGTCGCGATCAATGGGTCCAGCTCTGCGGTGGCGACGATGTCGGATCCTCGAATCAGGAGATGTGCGTCGGAATCCGCCCGCCGCAGCGCGGAAAGTGCCTCGGTGGCCGAGGCCGCAAGATTCCTGCCGTTGGAAGCCAGCGCTGTTCGTGCTGCAGACATGCATGCAAGGTAGTCACCGCCAGCCGTATGCCAAGGCCGCGCGACAGAGGAGAATTCCCCGGTTTCGCGACCCCCTGCCGCTCCGCGTCACCTTGCCGGTGGCACTTTTACGTCGCACCTCTCCAGAATGAGGGCGCATTCCCGAGTGCCGCCGATCCAGAATGGGGTGGTGGCCCAGCGATTGCGGCGGTTTCGGCTCGATTCACCGAGCCTTGCGAAAGAGCGGCCATCTCTACGCGCTTTCCTCGCCCTACGGGAGGCTTTCCCGTGGATTCCGCAGCCTTCGCTGGAAGAATGCACCCAGAGGCGACCCGCCACGATGGGTCTGGAGGTTCACCGAATGCGGTTCATTGTCCGTCCATTGCAGGATCCAGATTCGGTGCTCGACGTGACCGATGCCGTCATCGATGCAGTCGCTCGGCGGCTTGCCTTGGCGTTCGGCGGAAACGACGTGCTCAACCGGCTCGAAGCTGCGGCCCATCTCGAGTCGCTGCTCCGGAACCAGTCGGGAGCACTGCGCGTGCACGGCGCGAGAAGCGGTCGGATGCGCGAAGTCCCGGCGATGGCGGATGCGGCCGCTCGACTCGCCGGCGACGGTACGGCCGACGACACAGATCTTGACCTCGAGGAGTTGATCGATGAACGACACGATTCCCGCACTCTTGTTTCTGAGCGACAGCAGGAAGGCCAGCCTCTACAGAGGCTCGCTTTCGAGCGCATCGGCCGCAGGGCCACCACGTCTGCGCCTTGAGCTTGCGGAGCGCATCACGAGCCCGTGGACCGATTTCCACGAGCATGGGCGTCCGGCTGCACTCGGGCGCGGACCGTCGGCGAAGTCGGTGCAACACTTCGCGAGCGAGGGCCACGAGCGAGATGAACTCGAACGACGCTTCGCGGCGAACGTCGCCACATGGATCGAGTCGCGCGCAGGTGCAGCGCCGGAGGCTGCGAAGGTCGTGTTCGCAGACCCGCGCTTTCTTGGTCATCTCCGCAGGGCCGTTGAGGCGATCCGGCTCGAGGCAAGCATCGAGCGAGGTGAGTTCTCCTGGATGCGTCCTGCGGAACTCGGCGCACACCCGACGATCCGAGAGGCGTTCGAGGCCGCGCGGGCCCGCATGGCGACCGCAGGCTGAGGGTGTCCGGGTCGATATCTCAGCGCGCGTGGCCGCAGATGGCCGCCGGCGCGGGCGCACGGAGGAGAAGAGGGTTTCAGAAGCAATGGGAGTCGCCGGACGCGGCGCAGAGACGTGCTCAACAGTGCAGAGGGAGAGACGATGACCACATTGATGGATCGCAGGACCGCGATGGTCGAGACGCAGTTGAAGGCTCGCGGAATCAAGGACCCCAGGGTCCTGCAGGCGTTCGCGGCCGTGCCGCGCGAGCGCTTCGTCTCGGCCCGCTACCACGAGCTTGCCTACGAAGACGCGCCGCTCCCCATCGAGGAAGGACAGACGATTTCGCAGCCATACATCGTGGCGCTCATGCTCGAGGCGGGGAAGGTCCGCGAGACCGACCATGTGCTTGAGGTTGGAGCGGGCAGCGGCTATGCGTCAGCGCTCCTCGGGCGGCTTGCCGCACAAGTTCACGCCATCGAGTGGCATGAGCCGCTTGCAGCGCTGGCGAAGGCGCGGCTGCGAGCGCTCAGGGCGACGAATGTCCAGATCCGACAAGGCGACGGAACGCTGGGATGGCCCGATGCCGCACCGTTCGATGTGATCATCGTCTCGGCGGGCGGTCCCGACGTGCCGCACAGTCTTCTTGAACAGCTGCGGGTCGGGGGAAGGCTCGTCATCCCGGTCGGAAGCGAGCTGAAGTCGCAGGAGCTGCTGCTCGTCGAGCGTACGGGGGATCACACCTACGTGCGATCCTCGCTCGGGCGCGTGCAGTTCGTTCCGCTCGTGGGCGCCGAGGGCTGGTCGAGCGACGGTGCGCCGATTGGGATGCACCGCGCCGATCGACCGCTGCGCGTCGGCGGCATCGAAGGCGTGCGGACCGCGGATCTGATCGCGCGCAACTGCGAGCCGTTCGAATCGGTCGAGCGGGCGAATCTCGACGCGCTCATCGGCCGGATCGGCGCGTCACGCATCGTACTCATCGGCGAGTCGACGCATGGAACAAGCGAGTTCTACCAACTGCGCGCCCGCATTACCGAGGCCCTGATCGCCCGGGCTGGGTTCAACATCGTGGCGCTGGAGGCCGACTGGCCGGACAGCGCGGCGATCGACCGCGTCGTCCGGAAGCGGCCCGCGAGTCCGTTGCGTGAGCCGATGTTCTCCCGCTTTCCGACATGGATGTGGCGGAACGCCGAAATGCAGCGCTTCGTCGACTGGCTCACGCGCAACAACGCCTCGCGTGCCGCGGACGGACACCAGGTCAGCGTGCATGGGCTCGACATCTACAGCCTGAACAACTCGATTGGCGCCGTCCTTGACTACCTCGACCGCGTGGATCCCCACGCGGCTTTCGTCGCCCGTGAGCTGTACGCATGCTTCACGCCGTGGGAACGCGATCCGGCGACCTATGGTCGCGGCGCGGCCAGCGGCGCCCTCGCAAACTGCGAGCAGCAGGCGCTGGTGACGCTCCGTTCGCTGCTCGAGGAGCGGCTGCGGTACTCGAAGTTCGACGGTGACAGCTTCTTCGATGCCGCGCGGAACGCGACAGTGGTCGGCGCGGCCGAGAAGTACTACCGCGCCATGTACCGTGGCGCACGGGAGTCGTGGAACATCCGCGACCGCCACATGTTCGAGACACTGCTGGCGCTCCTCGAGCACCGAGGCCCGAACTCGAAAGCCGTGGTGTGGGCACACAACTCGCACGTCGGTAACGCGACCGCGACCGAGCTCGGCATGCACGGCGAGATCAACATCGGACAGCTCGTACGCGAGCGCTTTGGCGACAGCTGCTACGCCATCGGCTTCGGGACCGACCGCGGCACGGTTGCAGCGGCGTCGAACTGGGATGCGCCCATGCAGATCATGGCCGTGCGACCATCGCATCCCGACAGCTATGAGCGCCTGTGCCACGATGCATGCACGCAGGCGAAGATTGGCAACTTCATGCTGCCACTGCGCGTCGCGCACTCGATCGGGCTGCGAAATGCATTGCTGACGCCGCATCTTGAGCGCGCGATCGGCGTGATCTATCGCCCGGAGACTGAGCTCGTCAGTCACTACTTCCAGGCCACGCTCCCAGCCCAATTCGATGAGTTCATCTGGGTCGACGAGTCGACTGCGGTGGAGGCGCTTGAGTCGGCTCAGACGCTGGGCGACCCGGATACCTATCCGTTTGGGGTGTAGCCACGGCATGACTCGACCCCATCCCGAAGGCTCCGCAGACCGTCTACCGATCTGCAGATCAACACATGACGGGGCCACATGTTCCACGCCGGATGTTCCACGCCGGATGTTCCGCGCCGGATGTTCCACGCTGGATGTTCCACGCCCGGATGTTCCACGCCCGGATGTTCCACGCCGGATGTTCCACGCCCGGATGTTCCACGCCGGATGTTCCACGGCGGATGTTCCACGCCCAGATGTTCCACGCCAGATGTTCCACGCCGGATGTTCCACGGCGATGTTCCACGCCGGATGTTCCACGGCGATGTTCCACGCCCGGATGTTCCACGCCCGGATGTTCCACGCCGGATGTTCCACGGCGGATGTTCCACGCCCAGATGTTCCACGCCGGATGTTCCGCGCCGGATGTTCCACGCCGGATGTTCCACGCTGGATGTTCCACGCCCGGATGTTCCACGCCGGATGTTCCACGGCGGA
>JBIKXP010000207.1:0-5485 GCA_044355685.1 Phycisphaerales bacterium | reverse complement strand
CCTCGGCTTCCTGTGCCTCGCGCGTGGCGCGTTCGACCCGAGCCTGCGCGAGCTCCTCCATCGAGCGTCTCGGCGCCTTCGGCTTCCGAGCCGCGGTCGGATCCTCGGTTCGCGACGAGCGCATGAGCTGCTCGACCTCCTTGGAGGTCAGTTCGCGCCACTCGCCGACGGCCAGCCCCTTCAGGCGCAGCGGGCCGAAGCGCGTGCGGCGGAGCTTCTTCACTGGGTGGCCGAACTCGACCATCAGCGGCCGAATCTCGACATTCCGGTGCTCGCACAGGGTCATGTGAACCACCGTCTTGTCGCGGTCGCGGCTGACGAAGCGCAGCGAACTGCGCATCGACTCACCATCGGTCTTCGCGCGCGCACCGAACACCTCGCGCTCGAGCGCCGCGACGCCGCGCTCATCGAGGCTTCCCTCGAGGGTCAGGTCGTAACCCTTCTCGACGAGATAGCGGGGGTGCGTCAGCCGGTTCGCAAACGCGCCGTCGTTGGTGAGCAGGATGAGGCCCGAACTGTCGAGATCGAGCCTGCCCACGCAGTAGAGCCGGGCTCGGCTCGGGTGACGAACGAGGTCGATCGCGCGTGGGCGCCCCTCGGGGTCGCTGTTCGTGCATACCGTTCCGCGAGGCTTGAAGAGCACGATGTAGACATGCTTCTCCGGCGGCCGGAGCGGGCGTCCGTACACCTCGATGCGGTCGTTCGCTGGGTCCGCGAAGGCGGGCAGCGTGTCGACGATCTTCCCGTTGACGGTGACCGCGCCGGCGAGGATCAGTTCCTCGCACTCGCGCCGGGCCGCGGTTCCTGCATCGGCCAGGATCCGCTGCAATCGCACTCCGCGCGAACGGTCCATGAACTCGCCGCGGATCGAGGCGTTGCGACGGGGCTTGCGCGGAAGTGACATCCGGCCAGTGTACGGCGGCCACGATTTCGACGCCGCGCTCGGCTATCCTCTCGACATGCCAATCTACGAGTACGAGTCGGTCGAGGACGGCGCGGTGATCGAGTTGCTCCGCTCCATGAAGGATGCGGACGCCCCGGTCGAGGATCCGGAGGGCCGAGGTCGCACGTTCCGTCGCCGGCTGTCCGTGTTCGGAGTTTCGGGTTCGAGCGAGGCGTTGGCACCATCGGGTGGCGGCCACGTGCATTCCGCGGGGTGCGGCTGCGGCAAGCCCATGGGAAGTTGCGGTCTCGGATGAAGTCACCAGCAACGAAGGCCGAGACGACGGGCTCTCATCTGGTCATCCACGGAGTCGATTTCTCCGGTGCCGACGGCGGTGGCGCTGCGAAGATCCGCATCGCGGAGCGCGAACTCGCACCGCGCAGCGCTGTCGCGATCCGACCCCGGGTCGACCGCAACGGCTTGCGAAGAGCGATCCTCGAGAGCGCGCGCGACGGACGAGAGCATCTGTGGCGAATCGATGCGCCGTTCGGGCTGCCGCTCGAGTGCTTCGCCGGGGCGCGGCCGGAGGGCTTCGGCGATGGCCCGGTGACGTGGACGGCGATCGCCGAGTGGATGGCTCGCTTCGACACCGCCCGTGAGTGGCGCGGCGCGATGCGAGAGCTGTCGCGTCGCGAACCAAAGCGCACCTGCGACCGTGCGCTGGCGACGCCGCTTGCGCCGATGAATCTGCGCGTCTTCAAGCAGACGTTCACGGTCATCACCGAAATCCTGCTGCCGCTCGCACGCGAGGGAATCGCGATCGAGCCGGTGTCGATGCCCGCCGATCGGGCGGATGCGCGCGTGCGCGTCGCGGAAGGCTGCCCCGCGAGCGTGCTTCGGCATCGCGGCTGGCCCGCGAAGGGCTACAAGGGTGGCGGCGAGCCGCCGCGCGTCGTCCGCGAGGAGATCGTGCGCCTCCTGCGGAAGGACGGCCTCGAGATCGCGTCGCAGACCGCCGTCGAGGCGATCCACGACGTCGAGGGCGATCTCCTCGACGCGTTGATCCTAACCACCGCTCCGATCGCCGTGCCCGCCGAGGGCTTGCCGCCCGAGGCGCTCGTCGAGGCGTGGGTGTACTGATCCGGAACTCGCGATGGCGACCGAGACGACCGACATCCTCGCGCAGACGCTCCGGGTGAACGAGACGTTTTTCTCCATCCAGGGAGAGTCGACGTGGGCGGGAGCGCCGTGCTTCTTCGTGCGGCTGACGGGCTGTCCGCTCCGATGTCGCTACTGCGACACCGAGTACGCGTTTCGCGAGGGTGCGCCGCGCACGATCGGCTCGATCGTCGAGGAGATCCGCGCGTCGGGCGCGACGCTGGTCGAGCTGACCGGCGGCGAGCCGCTCGCGCAGAAGCGGGCCTTCGACCTCATGGCCATCCTCTGCGACCAAGGCTTCACGGTGCTCGTCGAGACGTCCGGCGCCATCGACATCCGGCCTTGCCATCCGAAGGCGATCCGCATACTCGACATCAAGACGCCAGGGTCCGGCGAGGTGGAACGGAACCTCTGGTCGAATCTCGACGACCTGCGGCCTGTGGACGAGGTGAAGTTCGTGATCGTCGATCGCGCCGACTACGAATGGGCGCGCGAGAAGATTCGCGAAGATCGGCTGGCCGAGCGTTGCCGGGCGGTGCTCATGAGCCCCGCGTTTCCGCAGAAGAAGGGGCTTGAGATCCTTGGCTGCCCTGGGCTCGATCCGCGTTCGCTTGCGGAGTGGATCCTTGCCGATCGTCTTCCGGTGCGGCAGCAGACCCAGTTGCACAAGCTGATCTGGGATCCCGGCACGCGCGGAGTTTGAGCGGCGGCGGTCGCGGCAGCCGCCTTTGGCGTTTCCAGCACCCAAGGGAGCGGCCGCAGCCGCGACCGCTCAAACACGCCGCGAGCGCTCAAATCACAACAGGCCCCGCTTTCGCGGGGCCTGTCTCAATGCCCAGGAGAGGACTCGAACCTCCAAGGTTGTTACACCACCAGCACCTCAAGCTGGCGCGTCTGCCAATTCCGCCACCTGGGCAGGTGGGGACCCGAAGCGATTTGGGGCGCTGCAGGGGGGACGACAGAATAGCCGAACCCGCAGCAGGCGGCAACCCCTTGGAACGCAGGTTCCTCCGGCCGCCGCCTTCCGCGCATGCGTCTCCGCAGGCGCCGGGCCCCGGTCGGCCACCCGGTCGCGCCAAAATGAACGCGGCCGGACCCATGATGAGGTCCGGCCGCGGTTTCACTTGAAGTTCCTCCCGGCTTGGGAGGCGCGCGAACGAATCAGCTCCAGTTCGCAAGCAGGATGCCGAGGTCGGCGCTGTCGGTGGTGCCGTTGCCGTCGAGGTCGCTCGCGCCACCCACGCCCCAGCCGGAGAGCAGTGCGCCGAGGTCGGCGGAGTTGACCACGCCATCGCCGGTGACGTCACCCGGGAGTGCGCAGAGCACGGTGCGGATGCGCACCTCATCGACAGCCGCCTCGACCAGCGAACCAGAGCCCGCGTCCTCGGCGATGAAGCGAATCCTGACCTGCGCCGTCGGAGTCACGAAGTCCGCCACGCGGAACTCCTTGAACACCCATCCGCCGTTGACCTCGCTGCCGGTCGGGCCGACCGTCTCAAGCGGCACCCAGGTGGAGCCGTTGTTGTTCGAGATCTGCACGCGGAAGCTGTCGGAGTTCGGCGAAGCGCCCTGCTGGTTCGAGTACCAGCGGTTGTAGCTGATGTAGGCCTGCGTTCCGGACGCGTTCATCACGGGCGACGTCAGCGTCGTGAACCCGCCGTCGACATCGGCCTCGCCGAGGGCACCGCCGACGGTTCCCTGACCGGTGAAGAAGGCGTTCACGCCCGGCGCAGCGGTCACATCGTTCTCAGGCTGCACCGCAGTGGCGCCGTTGAACGTGCCGATCGGGTCGCCGCGCGTCCAGAGTCCGGCGGTGGCCGTATCGCCGGCGGTCGAGAGCGTCCAACCGAGGACCGTCTCGACGGTGTCGGCGAACGGGAAGGACACGCCCGAGGACGAGACCGTCGAGTACACACTCGTCGGCGCATCCGAGGGGTTGCGGGCGACGGCGCCCGTCGTCGTGAGCGCGGAGACATAGAACTGGACGACCGAGCCGCACGGCGCTGCCGGCAGCGAGGCTGTGTACTGGTTCGTGCCCGCCGAAGCCATCACGGTTTCGACGAAAGACCCAGCCGTGCCGATGCGGTAGAAGAGGCGTCCGCTGTTCGGCTGCGGGGTGCTGCCGGCGGCGGAGACCGTCACCGGGAACGTCGTGCCGCCAGCCGGATTCGAGTTGGCGGGGAGGCCGTTCGGGAAGGTGATCGAGAGCGGCGCGATGGCAGGGCCGGGCATGCCGTGGTCGCTGAAGCCCGCGTTGATCTCGGTGTAGTTCGGCGTACCGTTGTTGATGTTGGCGTCGTTGTCGTCGAGCGTCAGGAAGTCGATGGTGATCGCCGGCGTGATCGACGTGCCCGTGTGAAGCAGGACCGAGTCGATCGCGAGGTTTGAGATGATCTGGCGGTACTGCGTCGGCTTGCTGGCCAGGAGATAGGTTCGCGTGCTCCACACGGCGCCGGAGAGCAGCGTGCCGCAGGTGTGGATGGCGCTGCCTGCCGACGAGCAGTTCGTGGCGGAGTACTGGTTGTTGTTGTCCGCGTCCCGAATGCCCGTCGAGCAGTTCTGGAAGCCGACCGCGAGGCGCGACTCGTCGACGACAAGCACGCCCATGACGTCACCGAAGCCTTCGCCATAGGCGCCCTGGCCCGAGCCCGCGCGGTTCACGATGTGGTGGCCGTACTCGTGGTGCACGACCACGCTGAACGCGGTGTTGTTGCAGCCGCCGCCGGCAGGGTAGAAGTTGATCGAGCTACCGTCGTAGAACGCGTTGCAGGTTCCCGTCACCATCACGTTGATGGGGAACGAAAGCTGGTTCGCGATCGTCGGGAACGTGGGGTTGTAGGCAAGCAGGTAGTCGCGAACGATGTTCGACTGCACGTACGCGTTGACCTGCGAACGCTCGGCTTCCACGGAGTTCGACGCACTGTGCACGAGCGTCACGGCGCCGCCGGTCGCGCTGGTCGAGACAGAGCTCTCCGCGCCGGGAGAATTGTTCACGACGAAGAACCGACCTGCGGTGGTCAGGCTCGAGGTGATCGTGAGGTTCTGATTGGAGGCGTTCGGGATCGTCACGACGCCGTTCACGTCGGCGACGTAGGTGGTCGCGCCGACCGACACGATCGCATAGGGCAGCGCGGTGGCAGCCTCGAGATTGCAGGCGTCGGCTGCGCTTCCCTGCGTGGCCTGCCCTTGCACCGTCGCGACGATGTCGCCGTGAAGGATCTGGTCTTCCTGGAAGAGGATGTGGTTCGTCGCGGCGTCCACGACGTAGAGCATGCGCTGACGGAGATTCCGGTCGAAGACGCCGCTGCCCGAGACGATGAACTTGTACGCAAGACGAGCCTCGGAGGCGGGGGCGTCGTCATAGCCGGCCCAGATGACCTGCTCCTGTTCGCTGACCACCGCGCCGGGGCCAAACTGGTTCAGGGCGCGACGCGAGATCTTGCG